>PIVM01000042.1 GCA_003353945.1 Gammaproteobacteria bacterium | reverse complement strand
GGTTAAACTGTTTCATGCCTGCCCTCCTCAATGTGGCTCTGCCACTTGGTTTGTTTTCTCAACTTCCATGGTAACCCACGAGCGTTGAGGTTGGGCAGGTCAATACATGATGTCTAATCGAGACTTCTCGGCTTTCCTTCAACAAGGGCAAGCCAAAGGTCTCCTTTTTGGACGATGTTATTTTTTGAAAGAGGTCTCATGATGTACCGGAATATTCGTTCCACATATCACTTTCTAGTCAGGACACAAACTAAATAGTACGCAACGACTGAAAGTCTCTATGCATAAAAAAAGCAATGTTCCGCCGTTACGCGGCTGTCTATTAGTATCAGGGCCTCGGAAATAATAAATTTTCCAATTAGGCGCAGAATCATGCTTCTCAAATAAGGGAGCCTCACGATGTCTTCAAAAAAGTTTCTCGAAAAATACGGTCCCTGGGCCGTGGTTGCCGGTGCCTCAAAAGGCCTGGGTGAAGCCTTTGCTCGAAACCTAGCAGGAAAAGGTCTGAACCTCGTACTGATCGCCCGAAGTGAGGATGTTCTCACGCAACTGGGTAAGAGCATTGCTCAGGAATACGGCGTTCAGGTAAAAACCGTCACACTGGATCTGTCAGAACCGGATGTTGTGGAAAAGCTCAAAAAGACCACGGACTCCCTAGAAATCGGGCTGATGGTCTACAATGCCTGTTACTCTCACGTGGGAGCTTTTTTCAAAACGGATCTAAAGTCAAAGCTGAAGACCCTGGAAGTGAATTGCAGAGGCCCGTTGCTCTTCGTCTCCGAATTCGGACAAAAAATGCTGGATCGCGGCAAAGGCGGAATTTTGCTGATGTCCTCCATGCATGGCTTTCAAGGCGGAGCACTCTGGGCAACCTATGCCGCATCCAAGGCGTTTAATACTGTGCTGGCGGAAGGATTATGGGATGAACTGAGAAAAGAGGGGGTAGATGTTACCACTGTGGCAACAGGTGCCATTCGGACTCCGAATTTTGAAGCGCAAACCCCGGATGCAAAACAGAAAATGGCCATGCCGATGGAGCCTGAAGATGTAGCCAAAGAAGCTCTGAACAATCTGGGAAAAAAGTCCACACACATTGCAGGAGCCATGAACCGCGCCACCTACCGCCTGCTCAGCATGATGCCCCGTCAAGCGGCAACCGCTTTCATTGGCATTACTACCCGACAGGTCTACCCGGACTAGGTACAACCTGCCCCGAAACGTTTACCGAAAAGACCTGTAATGTCACTCAGCCATTATATAAAACGAGACCCAACCAACTGAAGTTCAGAGTACCACTATCATAAACACAACATATTGTGGTTGGCCTTTCCTGATAGCTGAGCTATTCAATGCCAGCAATTCTCGAAAAGCGGAAGCTGCCTAATAGTTGATCTGTCCAGTTGGAAATACCCAGAAATCAACCAAAGCCGTCATAGAGGTTTCGATTGAATTGATTCTCTGTGCCTGTGCCACTCTTGGGTCAACGGGAACGGACACTCAATGTGGGTATACGGGTCCGCATTTGTCCATTTCAATATACCAGTGTATATTAGTGTAGGTTATTGATGATTAGCGATTGTCGAAAAGAATCGCTTCCAAGTATAAAGAAGATAAGCACATAGAAATCATCATGAGTGAATTGGCCATACTATTTTTCGTCATTCTGGTTCATTTCCACGTTAGGACAAAACATCTTTAAAAGGGGAGTCTCGGTGGCAATACTAATCCGCATATTTTCAATCTTCGCGCTCAGTGTTTGTCTTTTAAATTGTGGCGGTGGTGGCAAGGGTGATGAACCGACAGCTACACCATCTCCGACACCAACACCAACACCAACACCAACACCAACACCAACACCATTAGCTGTTAATCATGCTCCGGTCGCCAGCTCAATCTCAATTACTTCAGACTCCTCACTACCTTTTATAGAGCAGAATCTTATCGCTACTGACGAGGATAACGATTCACTGATTTTTGACTTAGTTTCGGCTACTGCGGGTGAGGGTTATTCGCAGGCTTATATCAATCCACAAAGTGGCGTTTTATATTTGACCCCCGCTACAAATTTTGTCGGCACTATAAGCATTAGTTATCGCGCTTCGGATGGGCAGTTTTATAGCGATACAGCTTTGTTAACAATACAAATGCTGGCGGTTAATACCGAAGATAATAACTTAGGTGCCGAAAGTATTGATCCCGCTGAGTATGCAGGATTTGAGATAATTACTTACAATGGAGACCTATTAGGAGTCGCCGGCTCTGAGAATATCCCCCCCCCCTCCGTTGATCTTAGCTCCAATTTTCCGGAACCAGGGGCTCAGGGTGCGCAGAGCAGCTGTGTTGGCTGGGCTACCGCTTATGCCCTCAAAAGCTATCAGGAGGCATTAGAGATTGGTTGGACTCCAAATACAGTAGAGCACATTTTCAGTCCTAGCTATATTTACAATCAAATTAAAGCTGGTAGCTGCGATGGCGGCTCATATATTCACGAGGCATTACAATTAGTAGTTGATCAGGGCGTATCAACTTTAAATGCCATGCCATACGATCAGTATAATTGCTCAGATTTGCCTAGCACTCCTGCTCGCCAGGAGGCATCCAATTATAAGGGACTAAGAAAAGCCAGAGTTAATGGCACACAAGGTATTAAGGCTGCGCTGGCTAATAGACTGCCAGTGGTTATTGGTATTGAAGTGTACAACCAATTCAATAAGTTAAATGGGCCGAACTCTGTTTACAACACCACCAGTGGAGAATATTTTGGCGGACATGCTGTGACAATAGTTGGTTATGATGATTCTCGTTACGGCGGCGCATTTCGTGTCATTAATTCATGGAGTAAATATTGGGGGGATGGTGGATATTTTTGGCTACCTTACGCAGCATCTCAAGATATTATAATCGAGTCTTGGGTACTTGAAGATCTTGAAAATACCGCTGAAATAGACAGCGTTGAACAAACAGAACCCATAACAACCGGTGATTTACCGAACCTTCAAGTACAGAGCTGGACCGTGAATTATGACCCTACACCCGGCGGTGATGGTTCGCTGCAGTATACCGTGATCAATACCGGCTTAGGTCTCGCTCCTAAAGGCGCAGATGTAACCTTAATGCTATCAAAGGATAGAAATATCACAGCCAATGATTTTTACGTACTTTATGAAGAGATTGTTTTCGATTTAGAAACTGGAACTACGGTATACAGAGACGAGGCCAATGCATTAAATTTTAATTTCCCAAGCACTTTGGATGCGGGCGTTTACTATATGGGTTTGTGGGTTGATGACATGCAGGAAGTTGAGGAGACTAATGAATACGACAATATTAGTTTAGATAGCAGCCCATTAAATATATTAGACACAAAGCCGGATCTTTCTGTCTGGACGTGGTATGCAACCTGGGATTCAAATGGCGATGGCGCCTTAACTTATGACGTGAGAAATCTTGGCACAGTCGATCTGGATAGCGCCGACTGGGATATTAACCTCGTATTGAGCAGGAATGAATATCTTGGCGATGGGGATGAATGGTTTCTATTTTATGAAAATGCGGGTTTTTTCTTGCCCGCTAATGGAGGTCGCGTATATAGAGATTCTCTAAA
This sequence comes from Gammaproteobacteria bacterium, assembly GCA_003353945.1. Lineage (GTDB taxonomy): Bacteria > Pseudomonadota > Gammaproteobacteria > Pseudomonadales > PIVM01 > PIVM01. Next base: position 32,527 of record PIVM01000042.1, on the reverse strand, counting down.
TCCTGCTTACTTTAAAATTAATAGCGATCAGTTTGGGGGTGAAATCCCAGCCGGGACTTACTTTATGGGTTTGTGGGTAGACGATCTTGAGCTAGTTGATGAGTCCAATGAACTTAATAATTATTCGTTAGGTGCAGAGAGGGTAGCTATTGGGCCGTTGAGCGCTTCCAGCAATTTAGTAAGCATTGCGGATAAAAATATATATTCCCAAACCGCATATAACGGGAAAAAACTGAGCACACCTAACCTGATTAAAGTCGAAGTGGAAATTCTTCCCGGAGGCCAACGAAAGCTTAAGGTTATTGAAGGTCAGGATGATTTAGCCCCAGAGGAAATTATTTATCAGAAGAAAAGCGGGTCAATTAACACTGTGATTTTTCCAGCGAAAAATAAGCATGCCGTAGGGCAATGAAATGAAATATATAAAAAATATTGCCAGGACAGCCATTGTATTTTCTTCGATTTATATTCTAAATGGTTGCCAAGAGCACGCCAGAGTTATTGACAAAGATAGTCAGGTCGATTCATTAGGAAATCCAGCTGTAAAAAAATGTCTTGATGATGGGTATGATATTTTACCGATAACTACCAATGGTTTGCCATCGGGCAATTTGTGCGTTGATGCTGAAAATAAGTGTGAAGTTTGGAGTTTTTATAGGGGGGATTGTTTGTTGTAAATTTTTATGTTTGCAGCCTGCATAAAAGTTGAAGCCGCATATGAAGACTAAATGTACCCAAAAAAACCAACGCAGAACTTTTCTAATCGAAGATTTAGCGCGCTCTCCCGCTGTTGACCGAAAGCATTGATAAAAGTCCCGATTCATTAAGGGCGCTTTCCTTTGAACTCAGCGTCTGCTTTAGCACTTTGGGTAAATACTAGGCCCATCCTCGCATGTCCGCTATCTCTAATATCCAGCCGCCCAATATAAAGTAATGTTGAGATCTATTTCCTAAATCGAAAGATCAACATCAAACTTATACAATTCATCGATGTTATATTCCCAAGTTACCACACTCACTAGACACCCCGTACAGCTGATTTACTTATATGAAGGCGCTTAAAATACCACTCAACTGCTTGAGACAATCGTGTTTTTAAGACAGAAAAATCAGGCTGCATAATTGAAAATGGCCACCGGCTAAGCCGAAGGACTCACATAAGTTTGATCTTCACAACGGAAACGTCACTAGCTCTGAGCGATACGCAAGCCCTTCTCGCGAAAACAGCACCAAATCCTGAACATCCAATTTGACGGTAACTTGGCTGCCGATGTCATGTTGCTGGTGACTTGGCGCGAGGCATTGGATTTCAACGGTGTTGAGCAACTTAAGGGTGTAGATATAGTTAGCGCCTTGAAACAAGCGATCTTGAACAGTCGCCTTAATGTCGTTTGCATTGGAAGTCAAATGCAGATCGTCGGGGCGAATCAGAATTTGCAATTGCGTGCCAGGTTCACTGCCCTTGGGTAGTGAACCGCTTAGTTGACCGATGGGTGTTTGAATTTTGTTTTGAGAAATAATTTCTGCCGGCAGCAGAATGCCTCGACCGATAAAATCGGCCACAAACGTGGTGGCAGGTTTATGATACAGGTTATATCCCTTGCCCCACTGGTGCAGTTTGCCTTGGTGCATAACGCCAATTTCATCTGCCATGGCAAAGGCTTCGGTCTGATCATGAGTGACTAAAATGGCGGTAACGCCATCCTGTTTCAGCAGTGTGCGCACTTCGGTTGCCAACTGAGCGCGAAGATCCGGGTCAAGAGAGGAGAAGGGTTCATCCAGTAAAAGGACATCCGGTCGTGGCGCCATGGCGCGCGCCAGAGCCACACGCTGTTGCTGACCGCCCGAAAGCTGGTGAGGGTGCTGTTCCGCTGAATCTGCCAAACCCACGAGGTCAAGCAATTCCCTTATTCGCTGCTGTTTATGGCTATTGGCATAATTACGCAGGCCAAAGCTCACGTTGTTGGCGACCGTCAGATGCGGAAACAGGGCAAAATCCTGAAATACCATACCGACCCGTCGTTGCTCTGGAACTGTCATATGTTGCTCACTGCTGACGGTGGATCCATTCAATTCAATTTTTCCCTGCTGCAAGTGCTCAAAGCCTGCAATTGCCCGCAACACCGTTGTTTTACCGCAACCACTGGGTCCTAGCAAACAACCAATACTGCCCTTATCAAGACTAAAGTTGACGCCATTGACGACACAATTGCCATCGTAGGCGACAGAGATTCGAATAAGTTCAAGTTGCTTATTCATGATAATTCCGTGCATTGCGGATTGAGAGGCTTAGCAAAATGACAGGGATAATACCGACGAAAACAATCGATAGTGCGGCGCTGGACGAGTCCATCAACCGCTCATCGGAGGCCAGCTCAAAGGCACGTACTGCCAGCGTGTTAAAATCGAATGGGCGTAATACCAGAGTGGCGGGCAGCTCTTTCATCACATCGACAAAAACGAGCAAAACGGCTGTTAATAAACTGCCTTTTAGCATGGGTAGGTGAATGTGCCAAAGAACGCCAGCAGGGCGACAACCCAGTGAGCGAGCGCTTTCATCGATACTGAATTTGATTTTTCCCAAACCCGACTCAAGCGTATGTAATGACACAGCCAAAAAACGGACGAGATAGGCAAAGATCAAGGCTACCAGCGTGCCACTGAGCAGCAGGCCGGTGGATATATCAAACTGTGTGCGCATCCAGGCATCAACATTGTTATCAATCCAGGCCAGAGGCAACATGACGCCCACAGCAATCACGGTGCCCGGCACGGCGTAACCCATTGCAGCCACTCGCACGGCGCTTCGCGTCGCGCGGTCGGGATTCAAACGGCGGCCGTATCCCATCAACATAGCGAGGATTAACGCGAGCAATGCGGTAGCACTAGCCAGACCGATGGTGTTTAGGGTGAGTTTCACGAAAGTGGCATCCAGCATGTCTGGGGTTTCAATTGCCCAGTGCAGCAATTGTCCTGCGGGTAATAAAAAACCAAAGAACAACGTGCCAAAACAGATACTGATAGCAAGCACTCTTTGATGCCTGTTCAAAACAAAAGTCGGCAATGACTGATGTCGCTGCCCAGCATTATAAAAGCGCATTTTGCGTCTGGACCAACGTTCAAGCAGCACCAGTGTCATAACAAAAATAAGCAAGGTGGTGGATAGCTGAGATGCTGCCGCGCTATCGCCCATACCAAACCAGGTGCGGAAAATTCCCGTGGTGAAGGTGGCGATGCCAAAGTATTGCACGGTTCCATAATCGGCCAGTGTTTCCATTAGAGCCAGACTAAGGCCTGCAACAATTGCAGGTCTTGCCAAGGGCAGGGCGACCTTGAAAAAGGTTCGCCAGGGTCCGTTACCAAGCGTACGACTCACTTCCAGTACACAGACCGATTGTTCAAGAAAAGACGCACGCGTGAGTAGGTAGACGTAAGGATAAAGCGTCAGCGATAGCATAGCGCCAGCACCACCGAGTGAGCGTATTTCAGGAAACCAGTAATCGCCGTAACGCAAATCAAATACATCGCGTAGTGCGGTTTGGAACGGTCCAGCAACGTCAAACATTCCGGTATAGGTGTAAGCGATGATATAGGCCGGCATCGCCATGGGTAACAAGAGAGCCCACTCAAACAGGCGGCGACCGGGAAAGCTGCACATACTGGTGAGCCACGCAGTGGATACTCCAATTATCAATGTGCCGACAGCCACTTCCAGCATGAGTGCCAGTGAATTGCCAACATAGTCTGCTAATACAGTGTCAACAAGATGTTGCCAAACTGCACCCGTCGGCACAAAAGCATAACTGAAGACAACCAGCACAGGCATGGCTAACAGCAGTGCAATGCCAATAATGCAAACACGCCATAGCGTCCACGGTTTAATGCGATGTTGTGTGGCAAACTGCAGAGGAAGATCCATCTACATTCCGTCGTATCAATCTACTTGAAATCTGATTTTATTTTGTTGGCTTCCACTGTGAAATTCTCATTTCCGCCATCCCAAATCATCGGGCCGCCATAAAACGGGCGCCCAGAAAATTCTAACAGTTGCTGGATTCATCCCTACGTTAATCCTGCGTTGATGTTACTTCCAACCAGCTTTGTCCATAATACGCACGGCGGTTGCATTGTTTTGACCCAGTAGGGAAAGGTTGAGCGCGTCGGCTTTGAATTTTCCCCATCCGTTAAGCGTATCGGACCAGTCGACGCCCTCACGCACGGGGTACTCATAATTGACGCTGGCATACCAATGCTGGGATCTGGCATTTACCAGAAATTCAAGCAGCAAAATAGCCGCCGTCCTGTTTTGCGCAGACTTGGTGATTCCCGCGCCACTGATATTGACGTGGACACCACGATCTCCCTGGTTGGGCCAGAAAAGCCCGACTTTGCCCGCCATGTCACGTTGGACTGCATCTTTGCCGTTAATCATCTTTCCAAGATAATATGTATTAACCACCGCGATATCACAGACTCCAACTGCCGCTGCTTTGACCTGATCTCTATCGCCACCTTTGGGAGGACGGGCAAAATTTGAGACAAAGTTGTTAGCCCATGCCTGTGTTTTGTCTTCGCCTTGAGCGGCGATCATCGCAGCAACTAACGATTGATTATAAATATTTTCGGAAGAGCGAATGCATATACGACCCTTCCATCGTGGGTCTGCAAGCGCCTCGTAGCTTGATAACTGTTTGGGTTCAACCTTATCTTTGATATAGGTGATAACGCGTGCGCGGATCGATAGCCCAAACCAATAGTTCTCTGGGTCACGATAGTTTTCAGGAATCACAGCAGTGAGTACGTCGGTGCTTACTGGTTGCAAAACATCTGCGGCTTTTGCTCGATGTAAACGCCCCGCATCGGTCGTGATAAATAGATCGGCCGGTGAATTCATGCCCTCACTTTTGAGCCGCTGCAACAAAGCATCGGCTTTACCTGTCACTAGTTTGACATCGATACCGGTTTGTTCGGTGAATTGGTCCAGCAGGGGTTTGATCAAGGCTTCTTTGCGCGCTGAGTAGACGTTCACGCTTGCTGCCATAGCGTTGGTCATCAATAACAGCAGAGCGACGAAAAGACCCGCTTTCAAGTAAGATTTCATCATGGTTTTCTCCAGCATAAATACGATAAAGTTGAACGCCCTATCTGCTATATAATCCTGACTTCGAGCTATGTCCAGAAAAAAGGACACAGATTTCAATTTGAAGTATTTAATCCAAGCACCAGACTCCTTGCTGTTCATTTAATTGCCTTGTCACGGTAGTGTGATTTTCTCAAATTGAATTTTCATTAGATCCGCATGCAAAAACTCATAATTTAACTTCTGCTTCACTTTTCGGTTGCTGATTATTTTGAATGACTTGTCGCCTGAATCCACAAACTCTGGAGACGCGACTCCCACGGATTTTGCCACTTGAGCATAGAACTCCCTTTTTGTTGGATGAGTATCAGCACAACAATTAAAAACCTCGCCCCATACATCTTGCTCGACAATTTTCTTGATAATTTCAACGCAGTCGTCACGATGAATCAGGTTTACATTAGAGTCAGGATTCTGAACCTTTCTCCCATTGCTAAAAAACATTCCAGGATTTCGGCTGTAACCAATTAACCCTCCAAACCTAACAATTGTGGTTTTGAATTTATCACTGCCTCTGAACAGGTTTTCGACGATCAGCAAAGGGCTTAGCATTGATTCTTCACCATCCGATTCTGATACTGTTTGATTGCTATTTTCATAAACTGAAGTAGAACTTACAAATAGTACTTTATCTATTTCAGACTCTTCTATTTCTCTTATCAGACTGCTAAAACCATCTATGTTCTTTGACGGTATATTAATTATTAGAACATTTGCTTGAAAGAACGTTTGAATATTACTTGGCAGGTTCTCAATATTAACGATGAATGGTTCAACATTGATAGACGCTAGTTCCAATAAGCGATTTTCTGATGTTGTCGATGCTTTAACACCATTGCCCAACGCAACTAAATGCTCAGCTAGAGGAAAGCCAAGCCAACCACATCCTAATATGCTTATGGTTTTAATAATTGTGCTCCGCTTCCCAGTTAAATACGTATGTTTTTCTTTCCACCGCCCTGAAGCGTACGTTATTGCATGACATTAGCGGTCGCGCAAATTTGATCCATAAAAAACACCGCTTTTTCTGCTTTCTGACTGTGTTAGGCGTTATTTGCTACTACACACGGCTCACTAGCACAGGCGTTAATCTCGATTGTTACATGAGATAGCTTGTGGAAGTCACTCAACAACTCCTTGTAGTGCGATGTTGCATTTGGGTAGTGTGTCACTAAAGAAATGATTGCTGCATAATGATTCGCACCCACTTTCCATATATGAATGTCTGAAATACGATTATCTGAATCATTTTCTATCGCTTCTTTGATAGCCGATTGATATTCCTTGTCAATACTCGTATCCAATAATATTGGGCTTGTTTGTTTAAGCAAACCAAATGACCAGCGTGTAATAATAATCGCACCTACTATGCCCATGATTGGATCGAGCCAATTCCAACCAAAGTATTTTCCAGACAATAGAGCCACAATAGCAAGCAGGGACGTCAGCGCATCAGCTAATACATGTAGATATGCAGCCCGCAAATTATGATCATGGTGGTGTTCATGATGATGACCATGTGAATGATCGTGATTTTTCAGGAGAAAGGCACTGATGATATTGACAATTAATCCGAGGCAAGCAACAGCAATAGCCTGGTTAAACTGGATAATCTGGGGGTCCATTATTCGTTGTACAGATTCCACCAGCATGACTAAAGCCACAACAGCTAACGCTACGGCACTGGCAAAACCCCCCAAGACGTTAACTTTTCCAGTACCAAAAGTATAAGCTGGGTTTTTTGCATGTTTGCGAGCATAGTGATAGGCGAAGATTGTTATCATAAAGGCGGCAACATGTGTGCCCATATGCCAACCATCGGCAAGCAGAGCCATTGAACCATATACACTGCCCGCGATTATCTCAGCGATCATGGTTACGGCTGTTAGAATGAGAACGTATTGTGTCCGCCGCTCGCCTGTTTCATTGATGACTGAAAATTCATGGTTGTGTTGCCAATTTTCTAATGTATGTACATGCATTTCAGTTTCCTAATATCCTCCTAACGACTCTAATTGAGCTGGTGCTCCAGCGATCAAACGCAATATATAATGATTCTCATTAACATACAAGGCTAGCTAAAAATTGCCCAGACACCAATATAAATTGGCACATAAAAAAGGGGAAAAAGGTAATCTGAACCTATATTTTCACCTCCAAGGTCTCCCAGCATTATTCGCTCTGCTGTTTCAATGAACAATGGGAATGCTATTTCAGGATGTTGTGCTAGTATGGCGCATCTCCCAATAGTCTCTGAAACTGTCTGACATTCGGAATGTTCTACTTCGAAATACGCCTAAGTCCCACTATTTCCTGAGAAATTTTCTAATACATTGAATTAATATGAATTTTTTACGATAACCGTAAATTTGACAAATGCCATAAAAATGAACAATCAATATATTCAAAAGCTTTTTTGATTTAGCTCATGCTACAAAACGCTCAGAAAGTGGTTAATAGGCAGCAGGACGCATCAGGCCTCAAAAACACAACCCTCATACTTATCATTTTCACAATTGTTATACGGGTTTGAAATGTGCTCTCCCCGATGTCACCTGCAGACCTGAACATTAACAATCCGTATCAACGAGATTTACTGTATGAAATACAATTTTGATGGCTTCGATTATTTCGTGCTGGCCGGCCTGCTGATGAACGTGGCCGCCGGGGTGTTAATGCTCGTTTATTGGCTGCTGTATTAGGAGCTTGCCTTTATGCCACACCCAATCAATCTGGAATCGGCAAAATCGGTGGACAAGCTGCCCACTTACCGCTCCATTCTGCTGGCTGCAGATGCCTCCGATCATTCCAATCGCGGTGCCAGTGAAGCTGCTCTAATCGGCCAGCTTCATCAGGCCAAAGTCACCGGAGCCCATGTCTATGCCGCCGCCTTGCATGACAGGCGTTTTAGGCAAATGGAAGGCGGGCTGCCCGAGCGCTACAAGGAAGAGGAGGCTCTGGAAAAGCAACGCGATGTTCATGACACACTGATCACAAAAGGGCTGTCCACCATTACCGATTCCTACCTGGATGAGGTAGAAAATACCTGTAACAAAATGGGCCTGGAGTATCAACGCTGTTCACTGGAAGGGAAAAATTACCGTGAACTGGTCAAAGAAACCAATTCCGGGCGCTACGATCTGCTCGTGATGGGCTCCTTAGGCCTTGGTGCCGTACCCACTTCCGGTATTGGCACGGTCTGTGAGCGCGTGTGCCGACGCAGCAATATCGATACGCTGGTCATCAAAGAGCCTAATCGCAGCATTGCCGAAGGGCCGGTCATGGTCGCTATCGATGGCTCCAGCCAGGCATACGGAGGCTTGCTGACCGGACTTGCCCTGGCTCAAGCATGGCAGGTACCGGTAGAGGTGGTGTCTGCCTTTGATCCCTACTATCACTATGTGGCCTTTAATCGTATTGCGAATGTCCTGTCGGAAGAAGCCGGTAAAGTGTTTCGTTTTAAAGAACAGGAACAACTGCACGAAGATATCATCGATGCGGGGCTAGCCAAAATCTATCAGGGTCATCTGGATATCGCCCTTGAAATAGCCAATGAACACAATATTAAAATCAACACCACATTGCTGGATGGCAAACCCTACGAGATCATTGGGAAACAGCTGAAGGAAATCAATCCCAGCCTGTTGATTATGGGTAAACTCGGTATTCACGCTGACGATGAACTGGATATTGGCGGCAATGCAGAAAATCTGCTGCGCAACGCTCAATGCGCAGTTCTGCTGGGCCAACGCGAATATACGCCACAAGCGGATTTGCTTGCGCAAACCACGACCAGTTGGACAGTGCAGGCAGAAAAACGTCTTCTACACGTGCCGGAATTCGCCCGCAGCATGGCCCGCCTGGGCATACTGCGTTACGCACAAGAGCGTGGCCACACCGTTATCACAGAAAATATGGTAGCCGAAGCTACCGCCAACCTTTGTCCCGTCAAACACCCATCCGACCCTGGCGATTCACAGCTTTCCCCGGAGCAGCCGCCTGCCCAGCAAAGCAGTTTCCGACCACCGTGGTCGCAAGAAGCGCTGGCCATTGTCAACAAGATCGGCGATGACACCGTCCGCGAAAACCTCAAGATGCGCACCGAGAAAAAAACCCGTCAGGAACAAGCTGAAGAGGTTCAGGCACAACACGTGCTGCCGCTGATGCCTGAAAACGATCAAACTGCGGGCCATGAAGGCACATCAAAGGGCAAATGTCCGTTTGGCCACAGCAAACCAGCTAACAATTCGACTGATATGCTCTGGGATGATGATGCGCAACTACACCTGGAAAAAGTGCCCCCAGGTTTTGTTCAGGAGATGACACGCCAGCGCGTGGAACACTATGCCCGCGCACAGCAACTCGAGACTGTTACCCTGGAAGCCATGCTGACAAAGTATAATGAATGGGAGCAAGCCTCGGTCCAGCAGCACATAACACTGTCATGGGATAACGCTGCCCTTGAGCGCGTTAACCGCATCCCCACTATGGTCCGCGGCATGGTGATCAAAGAAGTGGAACGCTGTGCGCAGAATAAGGGACTGACGCAAGTGAGCTCGGATCTTATCTCCGAAGCTGCGGGCGGCTGGGAGCAGACCGGCCAGTTTCACTCAGAAAACAATTCCAAGCTGGCCACGGACAAGCCATCAGCGCTGACGAACGACCTCTATTTGCTTGCTATCAATCTGACACGACGATGCAACCTCGCCTGCGCACACTGCTATCTGGATGCCACCACGCTTGAGCAAGGTGACAGTGATGAACTGACAACTGAAGAAGTCTGTCTTGCACTGGACGAAGTGGCAGCGCGTAGCGATGAAACCATGGTGGTACTGACAGGCGGGGAGCCCTTATTACGCCAGGATTTGGAACAGATTGTGACGCACGGTGCAGAGAAAGGGCTATCGATGGTGGCGGGCACCAATGGCACATTGTTGACAGAAAAACGGGCCGAGGCATTGAAACAAGCCGGACTATTGGGCGCTGGCATCAGCATCGATTCGCTGAAAGCCGACGTCCACGATGCATTTCGCGGCCAGCCGGGCAGCTGGCAACGTACCATGCTGGGCATTGAGAATTGCAAAAACGCCGGGCTGGATTTTCAGGTGCATTTCACCGTGACTGACAGCAATGTGGACGAGCTGGATGACATGATTGTTTTTTGCCGTGAGAAAGGCGCGCGGGTATTAAGCGTCTTTTTCCTGATTTGCACTGGGCGGGGCGACACACTGACTGACATCAGCGCCGAACGTTATGAAGCGGTTATTCAACACCTGATCAACGCGCAAGCCGATAACCCGGACCTGATTATTCGTCCACGTTGCGCACCCCACTTCAAGCGCATCGCTCATCAGTTGCAGCCAGAAGCTGCCATGAACCGTATCAGCGGTCAGGAAGGCGATGGCTGTATTGCAGCGATTCATTATGCACGTATCAACCATCAGGGCAATGTGACGCCCTGCCCCTATATAGAAGACAGTGCCGGTTCCATCCGCCAACAATCTTTTATGTCGATTTGGGAGGATGCACCCTTATTCAAACAATTACGCGAACCTGAACTCGCCGGAAAATGCGGAATATGCGAATACCGTGAATTATGTGGGGGTTGTCGAGCACGTCCTCGAGCTCTGGGCAACACCCTGATGGACGAAGATCCGTGGTGTCATTATGAGCCACAGGATACAGATGTCATCCAACCCTGGCGCAACGAAAAGACTACCGTGACCTGGACCCCCGAGGCAGAACAGCGCGTTAATCGTATTCCGGGCTTTATTCGCAAAATGGTACGCAAACGTGTTGAAGCCTTTGTGGAAGAACTGGGCGAAGAGCAGATCACAACAGAGCATCTCGACCAGATGACCGCGCGTCGCTTTGGTAATAACAAACCCAAACGACCACATTTTCACAGGCACTAGAATGGAGTAATAACGGAGTAATGACAGAAAAAGACGTTGTCATTATAGGAGCAGGGATTTCCGGGCTATCCATCGCCTGGTGGCTTAACCGTGCCGGCATTTCCACCCTGGTGCTGGAGAAGTCACCGCACGCTGGCGGAAAAATCGAATCATCAAAGCACCAGGGCTACACCCTGGAGCACGCCGCCTCCATGGTGACCAATTACCGCCCTGAGGTGAATCAGTTTATTTCCGATGCGGGACTTGATCGCATCAAGATCCATAAACAGGCCCTGTCGCAAGAAAACCGTTACCTGCTGCATAAGGGGCAGCTGCTCACGGTGCCCACCAAGCTCAGCGGCATACTGAGCCACCGTATCTGGAGCCTTCGCGGCAAAACTCGTCTGGCGATGGAACCACTGATCCCCAAAGGTGGCAACGCCGATGAAACCGTTGCCCAATTCATCCGACGGCGTCTGGGCAATGAACTGCTGGAAACTGCCATGGAACCCTTTGTGGCCGGCATCCTGGCATCTGACCCTGAAAAAGCCAATGCCTATGCCGTATTACCGCGCTTGACCGCTCTGGAGCAAGAATACGGTGGCATTCTCAAGGGCATTATCCGAAGTAAGATCAGCGGAAAACGCCGCGCTATGATCAGCGATGTTTTCTCGTTTCAAGGCGGCATGCAGTCTTTGACCCAGCGTCTGGCAGATACCCTACACCTGTCCAGTCATGCAGATTTATTGTGCGGCCACAGCGTCAATAGCCTTGAGCCTGTCAATAGCCTTGAGCCCGTCAATAGCCTTGAGCCCGTCAAGGGCCACACAAACCAGACAAAAGGCTGGCGTCTGACCGCAAAGCACAGCCGGGGCGAGTTGTCCGTATGTGCTCGCCATGTCGTGTTGGCATCTCCGGCCCGACACAGTAGCGAAATGACAAAAGCCATCGATCCGGAGCTTTCAAGCTTATTGGGCGGCATTGAGTATGCGCCCTTGTCTGTCGTACACTTAGGATTTGAGCAAGAGAAAATTGACCATCCATTGGATGGCTCCGGATTTCTAATACCCGGCAAAGAGGGGTACGCCATCAGCGGCAACCTCTGGATGAGTTCGATTTTCGACAAACGCACACCCCAGGGTTATGCACTGCTCAGCAGTTACTTCGGTGCATGTCGCACACCGCATGCCATTGATTACAGTGATGAAAAAACAGTGGATATGGTACTGAACGACCTGCGCAAAACACTCAATATCAAGGGTGATCCCCATATGGCATTGATCAAGCGGCACTCGCAGGCAATGCCTCTTTATCATGGTAGCTACTACGACCGCTGCCAGAACATCAGCAAACACCTTGAACAGCATGCCGGATTACACATCGAAGCTAATTACATCGGCGGTGTATCCATCAGGGATCGCATTTGCCATAGCAAAGCCAACGCTAGAAAAATCATCCACCAGCTCGGACATCAGCCCAATCCGGATTATGTCGAAGAGGAAAGGCTCGACCCCCTCTGGCAACAATCCTGACACAGACTGAAACATTAAATCCATGTCAAATAAAGAAAAAGCGCCCTTACCTGAAGATACACGCCCTTTGCCAAAGACACGCGCGCGCTTTCGCGCACTGCCGGTGATTATCTTCACCCTGCTTCTGATGTTGCTGGCCACCTCGCTGATACAGCTCCACACCGAAGAAACATTGATTCCACGCTACTGCAAAAATCCCGATGAAACCCTGTACTACCTGGAAAAGGTGATGACAGAAAGAACGCCCGCAGGGGAGGAATCGCGTCGCCCCTATCTGATAGCCGCCAAGTTAATTTATCAGGTACCACAAGAGCGCAAGGAATCCATCAAGGATTACCTCCTCAGAGTTCGTGCCCATATTCAGCAATATTGTTAACCCTCCGCCAGAAAATCAAATTGGCCAATTGATTCGCCGACAGTTAAACTGGGATTTTAAGCAAGAGCAGCGCTCCCCATGGAAATCATCGGCATCATTGGTTGGAAAAACAGCGGCAAGACAACGCTCACCTGCCGTCTAATTGAAAACCTGCGAGCCCGAGGCTTCTCTGTTGCATCAGTCAAGCACACCCACCACGACGTGGAGTTTGATCAGGACGGCAAGGACAGTTTTCGCCATCGTCAGGCAGGTGCGCAGGAGGTGCTGCTGGTCTCACGCCATCGATGGGCTCTGTTTAACGAGTTTGGCGACGACGAACCAGCACTGGGACCGTTAATAGAAAAGCTCACTCCCTGTGATTTTGTCTTGATTGAAGGGTTTAAGCATCACCCCTACCCGAAAATTCAGGTTTACCGGGAACAAACCGAACAGGATTTATTAATAGGTCTGGTCGATAAACTGATTGCCGTGGCTAGCGACGAACCACTATCGAATTTACCGGTCGCCAATCTGGATCTGAACAATATTGACGAAATCGGTGATTTTGTTATCAAACAAAAGTCTGGGTAAGATTTTTTCAGGATCCACACAGCAAGTGACCAATACGGTTCAATTCCCCGTAATAAAATACATTATCCAATTAGCAACCGTCTGGCGATCCATTGGCAAGCCCAGGCTGTGCCAGGCTTCCCGGCAACGTTGTTCACCCACCTGAGTTCGGCGCTTTTCCAACAAATACACAACATAGGCTAAAGAAAATTCGGGATGACCCTGAAAGGTAAGAACCGTATGACGACGTTCATTGCCCAGCAACATACCCGCACAAGGACAAAACTCATCGCCAACAAAACAAAGCGCATTCGCTGGTAAACTGACAACCTGGTCCTGATGACTGTACGGCAAACTAAGATAGTCCAGCGATGGCTGCATCCAGTCATGTTGATTCAAAATGGGTAATCGCCTAACACCAATCCCCCAGCCCTTTTTACTTTTCTCTACCCGACCACCCAATGCCCGGGCGATGAACTGGTGTCCGAAACAAATGCCAATCAGTGGTTTTTCATTGTCATAGAGCGTTTGTACAAATTGCTCCAACGCTGCCATCCAATCAACATCGTCATAGACTGACACTTTACTTCCCGTAATCAAATAGGCATCGTTTTCGTCAATGCTTGCGGGAAAGCACTGACGCTGAATATCGTAATCAGTAACATGCAAATCCATCACATCAGCGCCAATACACCTTTGAAAAAAATGGTTAAACATCCGCGTATAGTTCCCATAAATCTGTGCGGCTGTGTAGTCAAGAGTGTCTGTATTTAATATGCCAATTCGCATTATTTCTTATTCAGTAAGTCAATCAACTGATCGGTAATTCCGATGCATACTACAAGCCTTTACCCTCTTCACCGAAGAGCTATAAAAAAAGAAAGCAGATGCCGAATAATAAAGTATAGACTACAGCCAACTACTGAATAGGCGCCAACAGATGCGCCAGGCGCACCATCAAATGAAAACGGCGGGGACGCGCCATCACCTGATCATAATTGACCTCAATACTATCGGCAAAATCCTGAATTAACATCGCCTCCATTTGGGCAATAAAAACCGGATCGCGCACCAGGATATTGGCTTCAAAGTTTAATCTGAAAGAACGGTTGTCCAGATTGGCGCTTCCCACCGATGCAAGCTGATCATCAACTAGGAATACCTTTTGATGCAAAAAACCTTTGGCATACCGATAAAAACGAATACCTGTTTGCTCAGCTTCGCGCAGGTAAACGAAGGATGAGAGATGCACCAAGAAATTATCAGCTCGCTCTGGCAACAAAATACGCACATCAACACCGCGCAAAGCGGCCAATTCCAAGGCGTATATGGTAGCCGAATCAGGCACAAAATAGGGACTGACAATCCATACTCGTTGCTCTGCCGCACCAATAATATGGAGGTAGACCAGCTCACAACTCTCTAGCATATCAGCAGGTCCAGTAGCCATTAGCAAAACCTGCTGATCGAAACCGGTCACGCCCTTTGGTTGCCAATTGAGATCAATCATGCTTTCCGTGGCCCAATACCAATCCTCCAAAAACACCATCTGTACACAACTGACCGCCGGCCCTTCCAGTTCAATATGGGTATCACGCCAAGGCGCCATTCCTGATACACGGCCTATATATTCATCGCCGATGTTCATCCCACCCACAAAGGCACGCTGCCCGTCAATTACGAGCATCTTGCGATGATTACGGAAATTTAGTTGAAAGCGGTTGCTCCACCCTTTAGTGCTATTGAATGGATGAATAAGAACACCCGAGCGGCGCATTTTATTCAGATAAGGTTTACCGATATGAAGACTGCCAATTTCATCGTAAATAAAGCAGACTTTAACGCCCTCGGTAGTTTTCTTCTTTAGCAATTCCAGAAGTTGCTCACCGACTTGATCATCCCGGATTATATAAAATTCAAGCAGGACATACTGTTCGGCTGTCCTAATCGCTTCAAACATCGCCTGAAAAGTTTGCTCCCCGTCAATCAGCAATCTGACACGATTACCTCGGGTATAGGGCATCTGTACGATTTTCTCCAGCACATCTGTTTGCGAGGTTTCGGTATAGGGCTGCAAATCCTCCAGTAAACGGGCCGACTGCAATTGCACCCACGTCCGATTCTGCTTACGCATCTTCACATAACCGCGAAACTTACGCCTGCCAAATACCCAGTACAGAGGTACCGCAAGCAAAGGCATGCTGATCAGCGCCACCGACCAGGCTATCGCCCCCTCAGACGTGCGCGTCTTATAGATCGCTTCGATGGCAGAGACAACGCCGATCAATTCCACTAGTACATAAAGCAGTGGCAATTGCCAGGAGTCATCACTCCAATTTAGCCAGATATCAAACATTTCGGCGTTTTCAAATCAGGTTGAACTTATCCTCATACAGTCTATCAAAAAGAACGAGGATTTTTTTGGCCATTTTTGTTAACCTTGGCCGGAGGATAAAAGACTTCAACAAAAAGTATAAACAATAAGAATTTGAATATCGAAAATGCGAAGACTCTATTCAGCACGCCACTTAAGCCGTCTTTTCGTCATGCTGCTCATCCTTGTCAGTCTGAGCGCCTGCACACGCTTTGTCTATAACCACGCTGACTGGCTGGTCAATTGGTATATGGATGACTATATCCAATTTGACCGTGGGCAGAAACAGATTTTCAATCAACAACTTGATGAACTGCTTACATGGCATCGACAGCAACACCTCCCCCACTACAAGCGTTTTCTGGCGACAGTACAAAAAGATATGCGACAACCCATGTCCCCAGAACTACTCAATAAGCACAGTGATCAAACCACGGCTTTCTGGAAAGAGATCATGGCAACAGCAATGCCAGATCTCGCAGACCTGTTTTTGCGCTTATCGGACGAACAAGTCGATGAATTTTTGCAAAATCTGGATAATGAACAACGCAAACTGAAAAAGAAGCAACAATCAACCAGCGAGAAAAAACGCATAAATCAAAACGTCCAGGAAGTGGAAAAATCCCTGAAACGATTTTTTGGTAAACTTACCGATGCTCAACGCGACCGGATACGGCAATGGGTCGTCAATACTCCGAACATATACGCCTCCAGCATTCAGCAACGCCTCGAGTGGCAGGAACGTTTGGCAGATGCATTTGCCCAACGAAACGCCGATCCACAGTTGTTTCGCCAGCGAATTGTGACCCTATTTGTCCAACCAGATACATATTGGCCAGAAAGGTACCAGCATAAGGTTGAAGTCAATCGACAGCAAAGCTTCAAAATGCTAAGTGATATCCAGCAATCACTTACGGATAAACAGCACGCGAAATTCAACACGCTTATTAATAACTACATGAAAGATATCGACATTCTCCAGAACTAAGAAGCAGTCTCTCTTAATTCCGACAAAACGCTTGAACTTATATTCGCTTGTTTTATACTCCCCGCGACAGCTATAAGAATAGGCCCACGCCATGTCGACCAGAACGGTAGCAGTACCTCCTGAGCTCGAACAACTTTTCTCCACATCTGAAAAACGTGTCGCTGATTTTTTTGCACATCTCAAATGGGATCCAACTCGTGGGCAAATAGAGATAGGCGGTTCTCGTTACATACTTATACGAGGTGACGCTCTATCGGCAGATTTTTTCAAACTTATTCGCTCTCTTTATGGCCCTGGTAAAACGCAAGAGGCTGATTTCTATTCGGCCAGTGCACTCTATGACATTGGTTACAATCTCGGTAAATGGGATGCCCGCACCATCAAAGAGAAGTTTGGAATTACTAACCCTCTTGATATTCTCTCTGCTGGCCCTGCGCACTCATCCCACAGTGGCTGGGCTTTTACTCAGCTATTACCAGAATCATCACCAACAGCAGACGAAAATTTTGTACTGTTTTACAAAAATACCAACTCGTTTGAGAGTGAAGCCTGGCTACAACAGCAAGAAAAGAGTGATTACCCTGTATGCGTGATGAATGCGGGTTATTCTGCAGGCTGGTGCGAAGAAAGTTTTGGTCTCACGCTCGAGTCACGTGAGATCAGTTGTCGCGCCTGTTATGACGCAGATGAACATACCGACTGTTTTTTTATCATGGCGCCACCCTCGCAGATAAACCGTCGCATTGACCAGTTTCTCAAAACACACCCCGAAATCGGCAGACACTACCACAGCCGTGCCAGCCGCTATCCCGGTGTCAAACCTACGCCTCACGGAACCATCAATGATCGCCAACGCGATTTCCTGGATGACAGCTACGAACTGTTGACGCACGCCAGCAAGCTGGATTCAATGCAGAATGCCTTGGAGCGAAAAGTTGCTGAACTGCAATCAGAAATAGCAGAACGCCGCAAAGTTGAAAAACAGTTAAAACAATTGACCAGTTACGATACGCTGACCGGGCTGGCCAATCACAATCTTTTTCAGGATACAGTAACTCGCGCCATAAGCACCCACCAGCGTCTCGGCCAAAGTGGCGCGTTGATGTTCATTGATCTGGACCACTTTAAAAAAGTGAATGAATCACTCGGACACAGCCGGGGTGATGAACTGTTGATTGAAGTGGCAAAACGAATTGGCTCAGCGGTAAGACCGGAGAATGCGCTGGCACGCCTGGGCGGAGACGAATTCTCTCTGTGGTTTGAAAATATTAACAGCATGCATAGTGTGGCCAAAGTGGCCAAAACCATTATTGCACTGCTCGATAATACCATCACCATTAATCAGCAGGACATAGTTATCACCCCAAGCATTGGCATCGCCCTGTTTCCTCTCGATGGCAATAACACCGAAGAACTGATGCGCAATGCCCACACCGCGATGTATCACGCCAAGCAACTGGGCCGTAATACTTTTCAGTTTTTTGCTCAGGAAATGAATGAAAAAGCCAGGCGGCGCTTGGATCTCGAAGCCATGCTACGCCAAGCCATCGAAAAAGGAGAAATCGACCTGCATTTTCAGCCTAAAGTTAATTTGTCCACCAGTAAAATCACGGGCGTTGAAGCATTGGCCCGCTGGGTACATCCCAAAACGGGCAGAATCTATCCTGATGACTTCATCCCTCTTGCCGAAGAAACCGGCATGATAATTCCGTTAGGACAATATATTCTGGAGGCGTGTTGCGCATTTACTCGCAGATTGTTGGACTGTGGCGTCGAATTTGGCAGAGTTGCCATCAATTTATCACCTCGACAATTTCGCCGGGAAAATTTAATGGAAAACATCGCAGACACACTCGCCTATTACGGCGTGCCTGCAAAATACATTGAACTGGAAATTACGGAAGGTGCCTTAATCGACGACCCCGATCATGCAAATGAATTATTGCAGGGCTTGAAATCTTTGGGCATCCATTTGGCCATTGATGATTTTGGTACGGGTTATTCATCCTTGAATTACTTACAAATGTTCCCTCTGGATACCTTGAAAATTGACCGCTCCTTTATTGTCGGATTACTTGAGGGCAAGCGCTCACTCCCCGCCTCGATCGTCAATCTGGCTCACAACCTGCAACTCAATGTCGTTGCTGAAGGTGTTGAAGAAGTCGAACAGCTATTTGAACTCAAAGAAATGAATTGCGACGAGATTCAGGGCTTTCTCTTTGGTAAACCGATGCCCGAAGAACAATTAATTGATTTTCTGAAAGACCAGCAAAATAAAAAACTCTTTGCCTAAACGCCTTGTGCTTAACACTGTTTTGCCACCGCCCCGTCATTTCTAATCAACACGGTTGAACCTACTGTGCTCATCGTTATAAGCGTTCGGTTTTGCAGCACATGTTTGCGAACTTGTTTCCATTTTATGGCATAGTAGAAGCAATGTTTCATAACAAATCAGACTAATCCACTGCAAAATAACAGATATACTAAAAGAGTGAAGCATCCAGGGCTTTGCTTATCATCAGGGGTGAGCCGGTATAGTACGCCCCTTTTTTTCCTACCGACGCTACACAATACCACCCCAATACAAATGGTCAATGACCCGCCTAGTGCATGTGGCGCATTTTCAATAGGGTAAAAAAATGGGCGGCAAAGCGCTGGGGTGCTCAATACCGCCCAATACAGGCAACGGTATAAATATTACACAAAATGTGCCGACCAAGACATTGGCCATCAAACTTTTTTCAACTGCCAGTCCAGTCAATCACGCTGCAATAATTCAATACATGCACCGGTGGGATCCTGCATGAACAGCAACTCACGCTGCTGAGCTTCATCTGCTGAATTCATATTCAATCTGGAGAGAGGGTTTACATGTTGAATCCTTTCTGACGCTAGATACTCATACGCCTTCGCCACATCACGCACAGTAAACACCAGGCGAAACATGCCTAACTGATTCGCCTTTAACAATGGCCTGCCTATGGCCAGCGGCTGCTGCCACTGTTGCAACACCAGCCCAAAACGTGCTTTTTGGCCAACAATATTCATCTGCACGGAAATAACTTCCCCTGGCTTTTTCGAATCCAATAATTGAGGCGCGACCCCCAAACGTTGTACCGGCCCCGGCTCCAGATCAAACAACACACTGTACCAGGCAACCGAGTTGGCCAAATCTTCACAATTTAAAACAACATAACCAAATTCAACAGCCCCATCTCGCTCAATCAATTCAACAAGGTTGCCATCAGGATCCCTGCAATAACACCAACGCAGTCCAGTAGGTTTATCACAATAAAGCTCACTCAAAGCCGCTACTGCCTGATCCTTGAGTATTTGATAAAGCTTATCAAGCTTTGCTACAAAAATAGCCAGACGAGCATAGCCGAGTTGATTAGGCGCATTATTCACATGCCCCCAGGGTGGTGGCTGCCGCCACTGCCACAGTTCGATAACGGGGCCAGCCGCCTCACGATGATCATGAAGACTGCAATGCCGCCACTGTGATTCTCCCTCCAAACCGATACCACCGCTTGGCTGATTGCTGCTGGTGAGCACTTCATTGCAGCCCAAACCAAGCAGCTGATAAAAGTTCTGGCTATCAGCAAGCTTGGTACAATTTATAACCAGACTTTTCATGGTAACGATGGATAATGCCATAATGACTCCCTCTCCGTGAATACGAACTCACGCTCACTCGCAGACTGAATTAACCTGATCTCGACATAGCCCCTTAGCACATTCTACTCTTAAGATATCTATGCTGACACCGCCGGTAATAACTCGCAGCAGAAGTAGATTGACACAAAGTACTTTGTAATGTCCTTTCTTTTCCTATTTTTCAGCGTGATCCAACTCCGCTCAGCAAAATCGTCATAAAGTGCTCACACAATGCTTGGAAATTTTGTTAAAGTGCGGCCTGTTATTTTTATGATGTCGATTCAACAATATCTGACGGGATGCAGACGCAGTCCTGAACACAGTCCTGAACATTGTATTCGCGATAATAATAACGATCGTCATATCATACCTAGGAGCCGATTATGGATAATCAATCCACACTACCAAATAAAAACACCTTATTCGGTTATGAAGACTGGTTATTTCAGCTTGACGAACAAGCCAAAGACCTCAGTATTGACGATTGCCTTAACGAATTAAATCACGCCATCTACTACACTGAACAAACTCACAGCCTCACCTACGCTGGCATTGCTATCAATTACTACCTTGCCGTACTGGAAAAACTGGAAAAAATGTCCACCGCAGAATGCGAGTCGCTGGAACAGCACTTAATGTCACTACTGCCGGACGGCTGGCTAATGTGGGTGCAAACCTGGGAAGACTGGTTTGTCGAGAACAAACGTCCTGCTTGTTGTCATTAGAGTAAGAGCCTCGCGAAATTCACTTTTCCCGCAAGCTTAACGTTGATTATTTTTAGCTTTCCTCTCCCACGCTGGACGTTTGTCAAACAGAGGCTGCTTCAACCGCTTGTTGAAACGCCACAACCATATTTCTCAAATGCTCATCTTCCAGCACTTCCCTGGCTGCCATGCACCATGGTCGCAAATAGCGGTCTCGCAACTCATCCACTAATACCGCTTCCTGCTGTGCAATTGCAACCGCAAAGGCTTCACAGGCCACACCAAGCTGATCCGGCGGCAAATGAACATCATTCCACTCCAGCCCCAGGTGATTCATCACCCGCAACCAATCCTCGCGCGCAGCAGAAGCGTCTTTGTTCAACATAGCGCTTAGTAGTAAGGGGGCAACAGGCTGGGGAGAGCCAATATGAAAACTACTCCAATACTCTGTTGCGATATCCGCAAAACAGCCCGGTAACTGCAGGGCCTGCCAGGGGGCCTCCTTATCCTCGCTTTCAACCAGGGGACTCCAGATATAGGCCCAATAACTCATTGGCAGGGCATTCACGGCAATATCTTCGTTGCTCATAACGTCGGCTCTCTTCGGTTCGTTCAACTGCCAGCGCCTCTATCTAGCGCTGGCGGCCTATGATACAGAATGTTTGACTGCAGTCGTAGTCCTGTCGGAGACGTTCTCAATGCAGGCCAGTACCTGGGAATCGCCAATACACTATCATATTGCAGGAAAGCTGGGATTGGACTTAAGGCTGAATATCGATCACGCAAGTTTGCTATCAACAGCCTCATGGTTGGATTTAGCGCTGGATTTTCAGAGGGGATTCCTTTCAGAGCTATGGCATTCGCCGAGGGCAGATCCGGCCCTCTCCCACTGACGGGAGAGGACTACACATAATCCTAGGATAATCAAACTGCCGCAATCCAACCCTGACTGACTGACTTCAGGCCACCACGATCCTGAGCACTGCCTCGCCAGATAGCCAATGCCACTTGTTGGTGCTGCTTCAATGCAGCCCAACCATTGGCCTGAAAGGTCACCGTCCAGTAGCCCTCTGACCAAGCAGCTTTTACACTCCAATCGTCTTGAGCGGCACTACGCTGCATGGTGCCCATCCCTTCGGCTCGAATGCCCATCGGCTTCTCCTGGTCTGCTCGCCATAACAATCCTTCAACCGCTTTACCTTTGTCACCCATGGTAATCCAGGGGGCACCCGCCGTTGTCGGCACAAAGATCGCACAGGCATCAGGAAACAAATCCGTTTCACCCTGAACCGTGCTTAGCGGTTTGTCACAAGCCCAACGCAGTTGAATGCGCCAACGCTGCCCGGCGTTTTCCACCTCCAACTGCGCCGCTTCAATAGCGGGATTGACCCGATCCGCATAGGCCTTCATCACATAGCCACCCGGTTGCATGCCAGCCGGAGCCGTCATCAGCTTTACTGTCTCTTTTTTCATTTAGATGACCTCCCGGGTTTTTCCGTCCAATTTGAAACTCTCATTCCAATCATAGGCTATTAATAAATCCATCAATTCACTGGGCTGTTCCTGTCGGCGCTTGTCGCGCTCAGCCAACAATGTATCCATTGCACCATGTACTGCCTTGCCAAACATATTTTCCAAGTAGCTCATGGATATCCGCATTTCATCGAGTGGTCGCCCCTGATCATCAAGCTTCGGCGGGCTCATCGGCGGCACATAAAACACATTGGGGCCAATACCGTATTCTGGGTGAAGTGGAAGGGCAACCTTGTACTTATCCACCAACTTATGAATCGGACCATCCTTATCATCGCGATAACCCACAAAGCGCAGTCTTCCCGGACACTGGCGCGCACAAGCTGGCGCTGTGCCTTCTTCTACACGCGGCATACAGAAGATGCATTTGGCCGCCACCTGACGCTGATGATCAAAGTAGACTTTTTTGTAGGGGCAGGCTTCGACACAGAAACGATAACCATGGCATTTATCCTGGTCTACCAGCACGATACCGTCTTCCTCACGCTTGTAGATCGATTGGCGTGGACAGGCATCAAGACAAGCCGGTTTTTCACAATGATTACATAGCCTCGGCAGGTAAAAATAGTGGTTCTCCTGTGGGTACTGTCCTGCACCATGGTCTTCGTCCCAGTTCGGCCCCCATGTGGGACTTTCCTGCGGACGTAACCATTCTTTCTTCTTACTGGCCTGATCGGTAGCCAAAACTGCCTTGTTATTAAAGGTCCAGGCACGACCGTAGGCATTGTCCAGATTCGGCAGCTCACCCTGCTTGACCTCACCTGTAGCCGTGCGGCCACCCGTTTGGGGCCATTGCGCTGGATAACCCTTGCCAGGCATGGTCTCGACATTATTCCAATAGGTGTAATCAGTACCGTCGTCACTGTTCCACAGCTTTTTACACGCTACCGAACATGTGTGACAGCCCAGACATTTGTTTAGATCCAGCACCATCGCAACCTGGCGCTTGGGTGTGGGTACGTTATATTTCATCGCTTTTTACCTCCCCTTAGTTAAGCGCGCGTTTCGCGAAGCATAAACGGTTTTTGTGACTGTCCCACTGCGGGGCGTCCTGCATCAGGCCGAGCATCGGTCGCCGCTACCACCGATTGATCGACAACACGAATACCTATTCGCGTATCCTGCACATATGAACCCAGTTGAAAATGGTTAATGCCAAAATGCAACTGGCCATCACCACCCGCCATATGCAAGGCTTTTGGTATACCGGGAGTTAACCATTTATAATTTTTGTGATTAGGAAATTGTGTTGGGTCCCAGGCGTGGAAGTAATAAGCAACGCCTGGTCGCACCATCGTTGTGTGCTTGATGCGCATATAGACAGTGCCTAAATCATTATAGAGTTCAGCAAAATCGCCATCCGGAATACCCAGCTTCTTCGCTTCATCGACATTCACATACATCACCGGCTCACCGCGCTGCAAACGTAGCAACAGCGGTATGTCACGCCAAGTAGTATGAACAGACCAACGGCAATGGCAGGACACCATCTGGAAGGGATAATCACCACCCGCCTTCGGACTGGCCTTATGCACCGGCAATGCCTCACCCGCTTCAATAAACCAGGGATGATCAATATAAAACTGAACACGTCCCGTATAGGTTGGCCAGCGGTACTTGTGTTTGGTAAAAAGCGTCATGGAGGTCAGCACGCCATCACCATCCCAGTCTGGATTATATTGATTAGTGGGCTGAATATTCTCTCCAGTGGAACGAAACTTCGCTATGCCCTTTTCCTTTAACTCCGCGATTGTGACACCGGCGATATTAGGACTGTCGTCCAGAATGGTCTGGGTGACTTTCTCTATATCCTTGGCCCCAAACAGACCGTGGCTACTATATTGATCATGCAGTTTCTTCCAGTCCACTTCGATTTTGCCACAAGCATCCATCACCGGCAGATCCTGTTCTTTCGCCAATTCCTGAATCCGCTTGCTTAACATCCAGTGAATTTCCCATTCATCTTTGGACTCACCCAACGGCGGTACGGCCGCATCGCAATAATGCAGATAAGGCGTATAGGCCATGGTGTATTTAATACCCGACTTTTCATACCAGCCAGCGGCCGGCAGATAATAATCGCAGTGCATGGCGGTAAAGCTCATACGTTTATCGATTGCTACCGCGAGATCGATTTTAGGCCAGAAGGTGTCCAGCATGCGGCCAGTTTGGTTGGTACGACGTATCAGATTCGAACCACCGGTAAAGAAAATCTTCGGCGGGCCACTCATATCTTCTTTCCAGCCTTTTTCCCCGGCCTCTTTGTGATAATCCTCCAATGGCCGCTTGTAGATTTTGGCTGACTCTTTATCCAGGGTCTCTTTAATGCCCTGGTGATTATAATACTCATTTGCCATAGTACTGCGGCAAACCACCTTCTTCTCACCGGCGGACGCCATATCGTGAGCATACATTTCAGGTGCCTTGCGCTGCTTGACGATATCCACAACCAGGTTGAACAGGTCATCTCCGTCCAACACACCCGCCATCATGGCGAGGCGTCCATAGAGACCTTCATGCTCTTGTTGCAGCTGGGAGCCAAAACCGCCCATATCAAAAAAGCCGCCGGTACTAAAACCCGCCCCACGCTTGCCGATGGCCCCTTTTAATGCCAGGCAGAGTATTCTCGTCCGATACATAAGATCGGCATGTACAAAACGGTTAGAGCCCCAGCTGGATAAAAGAAAGGGGCGTTTGGCTTTGGCAAAACCATCAGCGAACACCCGAATCTGCTCTTCCGATACCTTGGTGATACGAGACGTTTCTTTAAGACTGAAGTGATCAAGCTGCTCTTTGATCAACGTGCCTACCGTCTTCACCGTGACTGACTGGCCATCCTTCAAGGTAACCTCGAAGCTGCCTTCAATCGCCGGATCAATTTCAAGCGTCAGTTTGGGGTTATCACCCCCTTCACAACCAGTGGCTGCATACAAAGCTTGCGCACCTGTATCCCACATGTACAGCTGCAGGCGATCGCCGCCCTCTTCCAGATCCGAACCACGTAAAAACTGCTGTGTATCGGTGCGCACCAGCATCGGAAAATCCGTCTGCTCTTTAACGAAGTCCCAATCAGCATGCCCACTTTCCCAGATATAACGCGCAACGCCCAGGCCCAGAGCAGCATCGGTGCCCGACTCCGGTGGTATCCACTGATCAGCATGAGTAGCCGTGGCAGTGTAGTGCGGATCAATGACGACCAGTTCCGCACCGTTGTATTTTGCTTCGTTGATAAAATGGGCGTCACTCATTTGGGTCACGGCCGGATTCATCATCCAGACAATAATATAATCGGATAAAAACCACTCATCTGCCGTACCTCCCGTATGGGCAAAACCCACGGTCATGGCGGTACCAACACAAAGATCCCCAATTTCTGCCCACATATCGGAAAAAGTACCGCCGGTTTTCATTAAGAATTTAAAACGGCCCAGGGTACTGCCACCATGGTCAAAGTTCGGCCCCAAATCCTGCATAATGGTGCTGGGTCCGTGTACCTTGGCAATATCTATCATCTTGTGGGCGATTTCATCAATCGCATCATCCCAGGAGATTTTCTCCCACTTGTTCGAACCTCGATCGCCAACCCGTTTCATCGGTACTGTTACCCGGCTTGGACCGTACATAACCTCGGTGTAACAGGCACCTTTCTGACAGCCACGAGGATTGAAGTCCGGCACAGCGGATTCAGACTGCTCATAAGTCGCTGTTTGCTCCTCGCGTACCACAATGCCGTTTTTAACAAAGAGATCCCATTCACAGTGGCTACGGCAATTAGCCCAACCGTGGGAGCCTTTAGCCACCTTGTCCCAGGTCCAGCGATCACGATAGAGATCTTCCCAATTGTTCAATTTACCGCTTGTTTTTGCTTGGCCTGTACCGGGAACCGAAGCATGAGCGGAGCGCAGATGGAGCATGGGCAGACCCGTACCCGCAGCCACGGCAAGTGAAGCGCCGGATAGTTTGATAAAGCGGCGCCGGTCCATTTGCTGATCGTTATTTGGCTGAGTCATGGCGATAACCCTTTCTTTTGTGTAAGGATGTAAACAGAGAAATAGAATGTCGTACGATGGATTCGCTATACTAGCGTATAGCCTGATTGCCAGACAACCGGGCAAACTTCGATTAGATCAGTAAAAGGGTAAGATAGCGTGTACTATTGGCAGGCATGAACGTAAATCCGCTATCCGGACAAGGAATAGCACTTACTTAACTCAAGCTTCGATCAACACCTGTGACTGCAAATTTAGCGGGCTAACACTCATCGACTTGTTCGTTGATAATCGTTCCGTCAAAAAATAATTTAAAGCGATTATCCGGCAACTCGACAACCATAAAAAAATAGGCATTGGAAGACCAACCTTTATCAACCACCTTGCCTTGCGGGTATTTTGATTTAACCCAGCCAGCCGCCTCGTATTGGAAAGAGCAGGTATTGATAACCGATACCTTCCGAGTCTCTTCATCAAACAGCAGTATTACTCCATGAGGAGAGCTCACTTCCCTAACCGGTGCTTCCTTCTCCTCCTCACCACCGCAAGCTGTCAAAAATGTCAATATTATTAAAATGGTTGCCGCTTTCATTATCCTAGAAAACTCTATTTAACTCATGACTATTCGTTGAACTCTTGACTATTAATAGTAGCCATTGATGTAGCAACTGCCAAAAAACTCCCAAAATGAAGCAATGTTTTATTTCCTCAACCCTCAAATAGCCTCTAAAGCTTCGCTCAGTTTTTCCACTGCAATTATTTCCATACCGACAATACCCCCCTTTGGCTTGTTGGCCCTGGGCACAATGGCTTTTTTAAACCCATGTTTAGCCGCCTCATGCAGACGTTCCTGCCCACTGGGCACTGGCCTGATTTCACCGGCCAGACCCACTTCACCAAACACAACCAACTCATGTGGTAATACCCGGTCACGAAAACTGGAAACAATGGCCAGCAAGAGCGACAAATCCGCACTGGTTTCCAACACCTTAACGCCCCCGACCACATTGACAAACACATCCTGATCCCCAACCTGCAGACCACCATGGCGATGCAATACCGCCAATAGCATATTGAGTCGATTTTGATCAAGCCCGACGGCAACCCGGCGCGGATTGCCCAACGGGCTGTCGTCCACCAACGCCTGAATTTCTACCAGCAGTGGCCGGGTGCCCTCCCAAACCACCATCACCACAGAACCGGAGGCAGCCTCTGTTGAACGTGATAAAAATATGGCCGAAGGATTTTTCACCTCCTTCAGGCCATGCTCCGTCATCGCGAAAACACCCAACTCATTCACTGCACCAAAACGATTTTTTATGCCACGTAATGTTCTAAAACGACTGTCTGACCCCCCTTCCAGCATAATGGAGGTGTCGATCATATGCTCCAGCACTTTGGGTCCGGCAAGACTGCCATCCTTAGTCACATGACCAACCAAAAACAATACCGTACCCGTCTGCTTGGCATAACGCGTTAAATACGCCGCACATTCTCGCACCTGCGCCACACCCCCTGGGGCTGACTGCACATCCGGCATATGCACGACCTGAATGGAGTCAACCACCAACAATTGCGGCTTGTGCTCTTGCGCGGCCCGGCAGATAAGTTCCACATCTGTTTCTGCCAACATCTTGAGCGTTTGAGTCGGTAACTCTAGCCGTTGAGCTCGCATCGCCACTTGTTGCAGTGATTCTTCGCCGGTTACGTAAAGCGCATCAAGCTGCTGCGCCAGATGACATAAGGTTTGCAACAATAATGTCGATTTGCCCGCACCGGGATGCCCGCCAATCAATACCGCAGAACCCGGCACCAGACCACCACCCAGCACTCGATCAAACTCTCCAACACCACTGGGAATGCGGGGCATTTCACTCAGGTCTATCTCATTAAGTACTTTGACCTGACTGCAATCACCGGCATAACCCTGGCGCGCCGCAACAGCACGGTTCTCCGTGTGCCCAGCGGCGAGTTTAAATTCTTTCAGTGTATTCCAAGCGCCACAATCGTCACATTGGCCCTGCCACTTTGCATGGTCAGAGCCACATTCTGCACAGACATAGGCGACTTTTAATTTTGCCATGGTATTCCGCTGGTTG
Source organism: Gammaproteobacteria bacterium (assembly GCA_003353945.1). Taxonomy (GTDB): domain Bacteria; phylum Pseudomonadota; class Gammaproteobacteria; order Pseudomonadales; family PIVM01; genus PIVM01. Next base: position 3,692 of record PIVM01000042.1, on the reverse strand, counting down.
ATTATCCAAGACTGACTGCAATGAGCGCACTATAAAGAGCCATCACAATTTTCACAATGAAATATCACCCAGCCGACAACTTAACTTACTCATCCATGATGCTTAAAAAAAGCAGGTGAAAAAACGGCCTCAAGAAATCAGTATATAAGCAACTAGCCATATGCCGGCGTCAAATATTGGTCCGTTGATCAGTTTCATTGCTTTTACCACGTAGCCACGTAGAATCGGCACAAGGCATTTATTAGACAAAGCAATTCACCCAGCGTGTACGCTAATATTTTGTTGCTTTCCAAGGAGGCATGCTTTGAAACTGTTTAGCTCCGTTTTTCTCGCATTCACTTCTTTATGCTTATCCGCGTTCGCCATCGCCAGCACAAGCTGCCCCTATGAAGAAACTTACCCCAAAGACGATAGTCACGGCCTTATTCTCGGGCTAACGGACTACCCATTGGCAATCGCCACACTGGTGGTCTTCGTCATCGCTTATGCGCTTGTCATTGCCGAAGAGTTTATTAATCTGCGAAAATCAAAACCCGTACTGGCCGGCGCCGGCATTATTTGGATTATGGTCGCCATACTGTCAAAACAGCATGAACACGGTGCTGAAATCCTTGAGCGCGCTGTGCATCATAACCTGACCGAGTACGGCGCTCTATTTCTGTTTTTACTCACCGCGATGGTCTATATCAACGCCATGCAGGAACGACAGATTTTTGAAGCCCTGCGCGCCTGGCTCGTGCGCAAGGGCTTTTCCTATCACCAATTGTTCTGGGTCACTGGATTCTTGGCTTTTTTCATCTCACCTATCGCCGATAATCTGACGACTGCACTCCTTATGGGTGCCGTGGTAATGGCAGTCGGCTGCGATTCACCCAAGTTTATTGCCCTGTCATTTGTCAATATTGTGGTAGCGGCCAACGCCGGTGGAGCCTTCAGCCCCTTTGGTGATATCACCACACTGATGGTCTGGCAGGTCGGTAAAGTGGATTTCTTCACTTTCTTTCACTTGTTCTTCCCCTCACTGATCAACTACCTCATTCCCGCCTTTATTATGAGTCTGTGTGTGTCTAACGAGAAACCGGTTTTCGCTTCCGATGAAGTCATTCGCATTAAGCGCGGCGGCATACGGGTCTGTCTGCTGTTTATTTGCACCATTGCCACCGCCGTGTCCTTTGAGCGCTTCCTGCACTTACCCCCGTTTCTGGGTATGATGACCGGTCTGTCCTACCTGTTTTTCTTCTCCTATTTCATCAAAAAAACCAGCGGGACACTCAACGCCGAAGACATTGAGCTGAATATTTTTGATCGCGTCGCCAAGGCAGAGTGGGACACACTGTTATTCTTCTACGGTGTTATTTTCTGTGTGGGCGGACTGGGAACGATTGGATACCTGTCTATCACTTCCAGTGTTATTTATGACGGTCTGGGGGCGACCTATGCCAATATCATTGTCGGTGTATTATCCGCCATTGTGGATAATATCCCGGTCATGTTTGCAGTGCTGACCATGGACCCCGAGATGGATACCTGGCAATGGCTGCTGGTCACCCTAACCGCCGGTGTGGGCGGCAGTTTGTTATCGGTTGGCTCTGCGGCGGGCGTGGCGCTTATGGGCCAGTCGCGCAATATGTACACGTTCTTTAGCCATTTGCGATGGACATGGGCAATTGCGCTGGGTTATGCCGCCAGCATCTATGCACATTATTTGATTAACGGCTGATGGCCAACGGCTCAGGGCGAGCCGTTTGACTCACTGCCCGCTCATCCCCCGCCCGTCCGTGCATCTGCACTATTATTTGTACTGATGCTGAGCGAATCGCATAAAAGGCTTTTTTCATCACTTTGAGCTAATATCATGACTCAGTGATTGTATCCGGAATACCTTATGAAATTACTCAATGAATTGTTCGATAACAATCAGCGCTGGGCAGAGCGCATTGAAGCTGAATCACCAGATTTTTTCGAACAATTATCCAAACAACAAAATCCCCAGTATTTATGGATTGGCTGCTCAGATAGTCGTGTTCCAGCCAATGATATTGTCGGCTTATTACCCGGTGAATTGTTTGTGCATCGCAACGTTGCCAATCTGGTGGTGCATACCGATATGAACTGCATGTCAGTATTGCAGTACGCTGTGGAAGTGCTCAAAGTCAAACACATCATTGTCTGTGGCCATTATGGCTGTGGCGGTGTCGCAACCGCATTGGGCAATGAAAAACATGGCCTGATTGATACCTGGTTGCGCAATATCAAGGATGTCTATGTCAAGCATCAGGCATGTTTCACGGATCAACTCAGCGAAGAGGATAGAACCAACTTGCTTTGTGAATTGAATGTCATTGAACAGGTTCACTCCATCAGCAAGACAACAATCGTGCAGGACGCCTGGAACAGCGGACAAAAACTGGCCATTCATGGCTGGATTTACAGCATCAAAAACGGCTTACTCAAGGACCTGAACGTTTGCCTCGATAGCAGTGAAGAGGTAGATCCCATTTACAGAGTCTCCACCTCAGACAACGCTCAACGTTGATAACCTATCGAGCATGCTGCATTTCGAGAAAAAACTGTTCAGCGCATCCATCGCCACACGCTGGGGAGACCAGGATATTTACGGCCATATCAACAACGTTGCTTATTTTCGATATATGGAAGAAGCACGCGTTCAGTGGTACGCGTCCATCGGTTATCCAGTAAACGCCACCGATAATGGTCCTGTTATTGCCCACACGGAATGCCAGTATCTGCGCGCTATCGAATACCCCAATACCGTTATTTGTCACTGCTATTTGGGCGATATCAGCAAAACCAGTTTCACCATATTGCATCAGCTAACAACCGCCAGCGAGCCAGGCGCTATATTTACAAAAGCCAAAGTACAGAATGTCTGGTTTGACATGCACAGAGAAAAGCCCACAGCCATTCCCGACAAACTACGGCAATATTTAACCTCGGTTTGACGCAATTTTAATCTGGCAACTACGGGGATATATAAAGTCAGCTCAGCTTCAATGATTCAGCGCCAAATCAGTCTTCGTATTGGGAGCCCTAAAACCCGCTCACTAAACTCACTCATCACAAGCAACCACCTCTGCCACAGAGGTCGCCACACGATAATCGACATTATCCAGCGCATCAAAATGTGCTTTGCCGCAAAGAATCTTAAGATTCTCTTCTATGCGTCGCTTGTCAGAGTCATGAGTCGTTTTAGTCTCACGAATCAAATACACTTTTTTATCTGCTTCCAGCTCTGGCTGATCAAACAACTCCATCCTATAAAATTCTTCACCACCAATCTTTTGATAGCGAATGCCTTCGACCAGCAACTCATCCATCGCCTTATGAATCTGACGGCTGACCTCGGTCATAAATGCCTGGGGATTTTGCTTGAATTCTCCCAAACGCTCGCACTGCTTGAGTATCGCCAGCAACGTGCCTCGCGTCAGCTCGGTTAGTTTTGCCTGGGTGCTATCGATGGTCAGGGATATCGGTTTGATATCCGCCATAGCCTTAATCTTTTCAACAGACTTGCTGATCAACTCATCAGTTGAAAACTCAATAGCATAACGTTTTTTATGTTTGATTTTTTCCCACAACTCAACAAAACCAAGATTTAATTCAACTCGTTTATTGTAAGTAATTGGCTCTCTCTTCCTGTTGTCCTGCACACGTACTTCCGTTATTCTCGA
>PIVM01000420.1 GCA_003353945.1 Gammaproteobacteria bacterium | reverse complement strand
TCGTCCCAAGCATCTTTTAAAGCCTGTATGTCGCTCTCAGAGGCGATGTGAGGAATAGTGATGCACTGGTTGTCCGATAAGTAGACATAGAAGAAAGTCTGCTCAGTAGGCACCACAAGGCTCTGATGAACCATTTGCCAGTGGTAATACGGTGCAATCTCACCCTTTGCCGCTAATTTCCAAACCTCGCTGTTTTCGCTCATCGGGCATTTAATCTCAACCTTGATTGATCGGCCCTGTTTATCAATGTCATGCCCGTCCAGCGATGCTGAATAGTCACCCTCAAGCCCAACCACTGGCTCAGTCTGCACCCTAAAACTGTGGTTAAAACATGCTCTAGCCAGTGGCTCTAGACGATTACCGCGCATAATCGCAGGATTGCTGGGATCGACGTTAGACCCTCGCAGACCCTGCTTTTGCTCCCAGAGGATGCGTTTGCTGGTATTCCAGTACTTTGGGGCGCAATCCATGATGATTGCCGCCTCGCTTGCGCTACGAATGGCAGGGTTAGCGCGATATTCGTGCCATTCAAGTGATCCCTGCTCCATGTTTTTAACTAACATCAGATTTCTCCATAATCTCGAGCTTTTTTGTCAATGCGGCAACAGCCTTGTCGTGCAGGTTCTGCGGCATCTTTGCAACAGATTCAACGCCAAGAAACTGACAGAAAGCAGCTTCGTTTGTAGACGTTTCAATCATCAAGTTGTTAATTTCTTCTATTTGATCCTTGCTGATCAATGGACCCTTGAGGTTAACGACTGGTGCCGTATTGCTGGCTTTTGATGTGCCAAGGTTTGCATCGGAATCTGCTTGAGCAATGCCTGCAAAAGCTGATGCTGAGTACCGGCGAAGATAGGTAATTACAGATCCCGACTCTTGCGCTAAGTTCTTGCCCTGCGCTGGGATGTCAATGCTGTCAGACATCCATTGGCCACTGGAGTGTACAACCATCGTAGTCACACCGATATTGCCGTTTTCGGCGGTGAAGGGTGACTGAACTAGCGCCAGTCCATTCTTTGGGAATACCGCCCTGATTTCGTTTAGCACTGAGCTCAAGTCAGCGTATTTAGTCTTGAAGAAGGGGTTATCTGATGACTTATCAGCGTCTTGTATCGCCTCTTGAGCCTTTGACAGGGCTAATGCAATTTCGTTGATAGCTGATGAGTGATTCATTTTGATCCTTTTTTTAAGCGGTTAACGTTTGCGTAATACACGGCCAGTCGGGTCTCGTTAGACAATGTGCAGACTGATGTAAATACAGTTCTTTTTGCTGGAGTTGCGTTGATCATGTTATTTCCTGACAGTGAGTGAGTTGTAATCTTGTGCCAGCGACTCAAAGAGTGGGGCCATTAGCGAGTCTTTGATGTCACAAGCCCGTGTGATTCGCTCTGGCGTTGCTGGCTCGTGATCAATAGCAGCGTCAGCAAGTTGTGAATAAATGTAATCAGTGATGATCAGATCGTTGCCGTCAATGGCTGGAAGGATGTCACCAGTGTCCTCGTCAAAGTGACAATATGACTCCACTTCAAATTCAAAGTAGTCATCCATGTAGCCGACATCTGGCTCTGCTGGGCAAGCCCTAAAGCTGGCTGTCATCTCTACGACAGGCCCAAACCTGACTAATTCTATTTCTGTTGTGATTGTGTCCATTTGCTTTCCTTTTGCTGGTTGATTTGATCAATATATAGCCTGAGTGTTGCGATGTCAACACCATCTGGTTAAGATGATTGGATTATTCAATGAAGGAAAATATCATGATCAGAAGCTACGGAGAGTACATTCAGAGGGGCGGGACACAGGCAGCACTAGCTGAGAAATGGAAGGTATCGCCAGCGATGGTAAATAAGACAGTTAAAAAACATGGTGGATCAATTATGGTCGATTTCAACCCTGTGAACCCGCGCCTGGTTAAGTCAATGTGGATCATTCAGGGTCCGAAGAACATTCTTTTGTAATAGCGTTAATTTAATTGAATTAAAAAATTAACGATAAAAATAAAAATAATTTGCAGGAGTAATGTCAATGTTTTACGGATAC
>PIVM01000419.1 GCA_003353945.1 Gammaproteobacteria bacterium | reverse complement strand
GCCTTGTTTTGGATGGTAGTGCTTTGTGGCGCATCGATAGTGGCAACACTGTCTTCAGGCAGGGGCAGGTCTGGATCGGCGGGAGTTGTGGGTGTGAGCCCCAGGCGCTGTTGTATTTGGCTGAGTTCATATTGTGCAGGGCGAGGTGTCGCATCAAGCGCTCCAAAGGGGCTGAAGTTATCATAACCGTGAGGTTTGGTATCGGGTATCAATGAGGCCAGTTGGGTTAATGCTGTATTTGTGGTTTTCTTGAGTGCGTGTGCTTGCTCTGCTTGTAGAAGTTGTTCCAGCTGCGATTGAAAAACGGTCATGTCCTGTTGGTAGTGCTGATACTGTGCAGCAAGCGTTTTGGCGTTCGCTGTGCCAGTCGCTAAACCTTTCAGTCATTTGGTAAAGTGGTAATGGGTGGATGTCCCGTATATTCTTGTAGATTCGATTTCTATTGATCGAATTGCACACTGAAAAGCACTTCATTAAAAAAGCACTTCATTAATAGATCCATCGCCTCTTTCGCATCATTTATTTCTCTGTTTTGAAATACAGAGCAAGAGTGTATGAATCTCGTTTTGGGTTGGTAATAGGTGGATGCCCCATGTATTTGATGCCATTTAAGGTCTCTTTTAACCGTTTCTATTTCCTTTAATTAATCATTTGAAATGAAGGAGTCTTTTAATTTTGATTTACTCATAAATATCGAATAACCGATGGTAATAATCGCGTTAAACAGCAATGTAATTTCATACTGACTGCTTATTAGAAGGGTGACAATAAATGCACAAAATCCGATTACCAACGAGAAAGCAACATACCCAATCAAACTCTTTATTTTCTTATCAACAAGCAACCAATATACACAGAAATACATTAGTGCAATACCTTCGACGATGAAAAACTGGATAAATAAATTCTCAGTATCCATCACAAATTTCCACATGCTATTGATGCAGCAGCGACACCATTCATTAATATACTCGCCATAGACATTACGATTCCCAATAATTGATCTCTCAATACGCGCGGCAACAAAAATAGTAAACCTGTTCCCCACATTAACAACTCATTTAACGCTTCTGGACACCCATTTTCTCTTGTTTGCAAATCTGCATTCATCCAAGTCATCAAAACATGAAATGAGCTAAGAAGAAAAATTGTCGCAGTAAGAATTATAGGCAATGATGCTGCAAAAGCACTCAACAAACCGACTCCAGTCAAAAGCAGAGTAACAATACCTGCAGGATACCTTTCAATATACATCCCATCAGCACCCCCACTAATCCTATAAGCCCCAGCACCCGTCTGCGGATCAATAATAATATAGCCAACACCCGTCCAACTATCTTTCGTAATCGGATGCTGCGAGGTTGTCACTTCATACCCCGCATTCACCGCCTGCGTTATCTCATCCTTCACCGTCTGATCAATGGTCAGCTCATCGATTGCTGTCGCAAGGTTTGCACTCGTGATCGTATAAATCCGCTGCCCTTCTGCCGAAGCTATACTCAATGCTTTAACCGCACTAATCCCCTCTACCGGATTCTCCGTGGTGGAGAATATCTGCTCCGGCACGATATGCTCATAAGCGGATAACATATGCCCCGTGGTTTTATTATAGTCCACCCAGCTATTCCAGCAGTTTTGCTTACATTCGCTACTGGATTTCATCCGATCCATATCCATCAGCAAGCCAGCTATTTTCACTTCATGCGGTTGACCAAACAGATAAACCAGTTGGCTGTTGGTAGAAAAAGTCCCATAGCTGGGCTCGCGATAATAGACAATATCACTGGCGTTGGCTGTCAATTGCGATTGCACATGCGTCATCGCCAGATACCCCATCATCCCACTTTGCAACAAATCCCCCACCACATCGTGTTTTGTCAGGCTGTCATATGTCTGGCTTTCCAATTGTGTTTTCGTGTTATCGAGATTGCTTTGCAAATCTTGAAGCTGTGTCGCTGACATACCATGCAAATCCAAACCAATCGCCTGATACTCCCCGGTGATCACCGGATTGGTCGTCTGCTGCCAACCACTGCG
>PIVM01000418.1 GCA_003353945.1 Gammaproteobacteria bacterium | reverse complement strand
GGGGGCGTTGGTAGGTTATTCAACGCAATCTCCCGAGTGGCTGATCTTTGACCCTCAATCCGGTAGGATAAGAAACGCCTATTCTGTAACCTTTAATGAAAGCGAACAAGGGCTTAAGCTTAAAGCGGACGAAGAAGGTGACTTAGACATAGGAAAACTTGTTATAGAGAGTCATCAAACGGGACAGATAAGCGGAAAGAACGAAAGTGGAAACGAGCCTGATGACACAGGTCTGGGTGATAACCAGATGAACCTTGGAGAAGCTATTAGAAAGTGGACGGATGGTGAATTTACCCCGGTCGATAATAAAGAGTTGTGGAAGTATATTCCACGTCAAAGCGGTCAAGATTTGGAGAGACCTAATGTTGGTATCAGTAATGACGCAGTTAATGAAAACGAAAGCCTGCCAGTGGGCAGTGATGAGAGTGAGCAAGGAATTGAAAATGACATTATTGAAGATTGTAAGGAAGGCGATATAATTGAGAATAACCTGCCTGGCGCCTGTATGGCATTGGCATCAAATGAGATAAGTCTTCCAAAATCTTGGAAACAAGCCCAACACGTACCGGAATGGGAAACCGCTATGGTAAGGGAAATTGACGAACTTAAGAAGAAGGGTGCCTGGAAATTAGTGCTGAGACCGAAAGATGCAAAAGTTCTACCAGGCGTATGGAATTTCCGAGTTAAAAGGGATGAAAACGGTAATGTGGCCAAATATAAGGCCAGGTGGTGCGTTGACGGATCCAGGGAAGGGTTTATACGTCCACCAGAAAACGTATTTTCACCGGTGGCTGAATTATCAACAGTGAGAATGTTACTGGCAATCGCGGCAAAAGGAAATCAGGCGGTACTCCAAGCCGATTTCCCAAACGCCTACGTCAACGCTGACGTTGACGAAGATATTTACGTCCAGCAACCTAAGGGGTTAAATGAGAGAGATAAAGACATGTACGTATGTAAATTAAGGAAGGCATTGTACGGATGCCCCACAAGTGGGAAACGTTGGAACCACGCTTTAACTAAAGCGATACTATCACTTGGATACAAGCAGTCCTTTATAGATCACTGCTTATTCTACAAAGAAAACAAAGGTATTAAAGACTTGATGGTAGTATACGTGGATGACATATTGGTCACTAGCAACGAGGACGAGTACAGGTCAAACCGTTTATTGGATGAATTAAGTACGGTATTTGAAATAAAGAAACTTGGAAAGGCCCGACATATATTAGGGCTTGGAATACATCAAGGAAATGACGGAATTTTCTTAGAACAGACAGCGTATGCCCGATCAGTGCTGGAAGAGACCGACTTTCTTGAAGCAAAGATAAGAAGTACGCCATGGGACTGTCACCTCACTGAAATTGATGAGAAATTACCACATGAAGAAATAACAACCTTCAGACGTATATTAGGTCAGCTTGCTTACCTGGCAAACGGAACCAGGCCCGATCTTTCATGGGCAGTAGCAAGGTTAGCATCCGATATATCTTCTCCTTCCAAAGGCGGATGGGAACGGATCAAACGACTATTAAGATACCTAAACGGAACAAAGGAACTTGGGTTGCACTATAAATCTTCCAAACATGCATCGAAAATAGAGACTTATGTTGACTCCTCATTTGCCGTTGATAAACGGAAAGGTAGGAGTGTGACGGGTTTCATCGCCTATTTAAATGGTGGGGCCATAATTTGGAAGAGCCATTTACAATCAACTGTTGCCGACTCCCCAAACGCGGCTGAATATATAGCATTATATGAATCAGCAGTGGCGTCGATGGGCCTGAAAAATTTAGTGGTTGAAAGTGGGGAAGAGGTAAAACAAAAATGCCTGTTGTACGAGGATAATGACGGCTCGCGTAGGCTGGCCATGAATGGCATGGGTCAAAAGAAGGCTCGCCACCTGCAAACGAAGAACCATTACATCCAGGAGCTTTGTAGGGACGGTGAAGTAGAAATACTGCGTGTAGCGTCGAAGGACCAACCTGCGGATTTGCTGACAAAAGGAGCGCACACCATTAAGACGCATTTACACCTGAGAA
>PIVM01000417.1 GCA_003353945.1 Gammaproteobacteria bacterium | reverse complement strand
TAACAAATAGTGGATTAGCCCGTCACGGAGCTGACGGTCTAATCCGTTGTTCAAGAAGACCGGCAAGATGTAAGGGGTAATAGTTGGAAGGAAGAGTAATCCTGAAGATGCTGAATTGACGTTGAAGACTGTAACGGCGTTGCAATAGCAAATAAAGAGAGCAACAAACCTGCCTGAAATCTAAAACATATCACCCTAAATCCACTAAAATCCAGTATCAGGACAAAGCGGTATTATTCAGCTGGAATATTCAGCCAGTAAATAATAAGAAAGATACATTTTAACGCCTCAACAGCCTTATATAGTCTGCTTACCCCGGAGAACGGTTCCTTGCTGATATGAAATTGGTCCTCTGCATGGCGTGTCCGCATTGTTTGCAAGTGACGGGTTTTGGTTTGGGCAATATCGGGGCAACAATAAGTTTTACAACTTCATAGACCACAGAGATAAGCTCACGCACTTTCTCAATTGAGGTAGAGCAATTAGAGCTGAGCAGTCCGTAGTGCCGAATCTTCATGAAGCCATGCGGAAGCACATGCTGTAGAAAGCGCCTGATGAATTCCATGGCATCAAGTGTCATAGTACGTAAACGATTGCTGCCTGACTTTTTGTAACGAAACACAACCTGATGATTATCATAGCTGACAATACGGGCATTGGAAATGGCGACCCGAAAGACATAAGGTGCAAGATATTTCAGAGATGCCCTGCCGTCACCAACTGCTTTTGAATGAACAACCCAGTCTTTTTGCCAGACCGACGGATCAATAGAATGAAACAGTCCTGCTTTTTTCATGGCATCCCGAAACTTTGCTCTATATATAATTGATAGAGGCTTAACGTGAATAAAGAAGTCCCGCCCTGAAGGCAGCCACTTCTCTTCGGGCTCTTTTGAGAGCCCACCACCGGCAACAATAAAGTGAATGTGAGGATGATACTGAAGCTGCCTGCCCCAGGTATGAAGAACAGCGGTGAATCCTGTCTTGTCAGCTCCGACATAGTGTTTGTCCTTTGCAAGGGTTTTCAGAGTATCCGATGCAGCAGAGAACATAGCAGAGTAAGCAGCCTGTTGATTACTTCTGAAATAAGGACGCAGGTCATCTGGAATCGTGAAGGTAATGAGGAAGTATGAGCAGGGCAGAAGGTTCTTTGATTGATTAATAAGCCATTGGGCCGCTTTATCATTTTGGCATGTGGGACAATGACGGTTACCGCAGGAGCATTGAGTTATATGAATATTGCCGCATGAACCGCATCGAAAGACATTGGCGCCAAAGGAGCCGTGCCTGCATTGCTGGATGGCGGAGATTGTCTTGCGATGATTTTCAGGCATGGCATTACCGTAGAGGTTGAGATATTCAGGGGCATAGAGTTTGAATATTTTCTGTATAGCGCTCATAACTAATCCACCTCCTTCATGATCGAATTGATTTTTTTGTAAGCATCGGCCTGCCCGAAAGTGGTGACGTGAAAATAGACCATCATGGTTATCAGAGACTTATGCCCGAGATATTGCTGAATGAGCCGTATGTTTACCCCTGCTTCAAGCAGATGTGTTGCATAGGAATGTCTGAATGTATGTATGGAGACCTTCTTTTTGATAGAGGGCATCTGCTTAAGCGTGCGAATCAGCGCTCCATTTACGGTAGACTTGTCCATCGGTTTATCAGCAGTCGGGGCCATCTTGCCGCTTTGGGTGCGAAAGGGGAATATCCAGACCGGATTCTTGTGTGTTCGCCAATACTTTCTAAGCATAAGCAGTGTGCTTTGAGGGAGCGGGACATATCTGTCCTTAGCGCCCTTGCCACGGTGAATATGAATGATCATGCGCTTACTGTCGATGTCACTGACTTGCAGATTCAGTGCCTCTTGAAGTCTGAGGCCGCAGGAATAAACGGTCTGAATGTAAGTCCTGTTCTGGATAGTCTTGATACGTCCAATAATGGAGCGGGCCTCATCGATACTCAGCACGACCGGAAGTCGTTTTTCGTTATTTACCCGGATGAGTTTTAAAGTGTCCCAGGATTTCTTCAGAGTAGTTTTGTAGAAAAAC
>PIVM01001185.1 GCA_003353945.1 Gammaproteobacteria bacterium | reverse complement strand
GTCGCACGTACTCGGTTCATAGGGGCTATCCAGCATCATATGCACGAGACATGTACGATAACAAGCCCATTAAAAAAACTCCATGTGTTCTGTAATTGTGAGTGACTCTTATATTGAGATATCATGGTTGGAAAAAGCGAATCGACACTTCCGGTGATGATGCGCGACCTGCCACCTGGCGAATACGCCGGGAACTACGTATTTCTGCACTTCCGGTTTGAGAATTTCGAAACGATGCGCAAAAATATGGTTATTTTTGCTAATTCTAGAGCTTTGGAATGATATAAAAACCGGGACAAAAGTCCATTTAAATCACCTAATTCTAGTATTTACACGGGCCAACTGCCTTCGCGAGGCATGCAGGGACATCGGAGATCTGGGCGTCTATAATTTGAAAATGTGTGTTCAAGTAGAACAAGACTGACCCACAACACTTGACAGGCCGGGGAGGGCGCAGATGGTTAGAAACGACCAGTTTTGGGCCATGGTTTGGCCTTGTT
>PIVM01001184.1 GCA_003353945.1 Gammaproteobacteria bacterium | reverse complement strand
AAGTTTTTATTGGCCGGATTTTATTACGTAGTTTGTTTATTCGCCGTTTTCTTTATGGAATTTTTCGTTTACTTAGTTAGTTTATAGTCTATTTACATCCGCTATTTTACATCTGATATCTGCCCTCGATTCTACTCGGTGCTAGATGGGTTTCTTGAATAAAAGTGGTCGTATAATACGCCTCGGATTTTAATTATCAATGTAATCCTCTCTTAGGCGTTATTCTTGACCATAATTTTATTAAGAAACTGCATTTTATTGGCCGGATTTTATTACGTAGTTTGTTACTTCATTGATTTTTTATGATATTGTGCTCCGTTTTCTGAATTTATATTAATTTTTTGATTTTATATGAAATTTTGGCCGTTTTTTGGGTATTTTATTATATAAAATAAGGTTCCTATTGGCCGGATTTTATTACGTAGTTTGTTTATTCGCCGTTTTCTTTATGGAATTTTTCGTTTATTTAGTTAGTTTATAGTCTATTTACATCCGCTATT
>PIVM01001183.1 GCA_003353945.1 Gammaproteobacteria bacterium | reverse complement strand
GTATTTGAATATCCCAAGGATAAAAATGTGGACATCTTCTTGGAGAAGTTTGATCTCGCAGCAACATGGAACAAATGGTCGGCTAGTGAGAAGGCAATCCAGCTTGTTATGCAAGTTAAAGGGACAGCTGGGAGACTTTTTATGAACGTTCCTGCACAAAAGAAATCGGACTATGATTATCTAGCCGGTTTGTTACGGAGAAGTTATGATTTGAGCCTGAGGAGGGATGTTTTTCTTAGTGAATTCCAAAATCGCGTCTTAGGTGACAACGAACCAATCTCCAAGCTTTCAGAGGACCTCGAACGACTGATGAATCTCGCATACCCAACCATGACTCCAGGAGAGAAGACATGGAGCGACCTATTGATCGGCCAACTCAGAGTTGCCATCAAAGATAAGGATTTACATCAAATCATTACGGTGTCCTCATCTATGGGCTACCACCAGGTGGTTGCCAACCTAGTATCGGAGCAAACTTGGAGTAATAATAACATTCCCAAC
>PIVM01000416.1 GCA_003353945.1 Gammaproteobacteria bacterium | reverse complement strand
TCTAGCAGCTCCTCTCCACACCCGGGCTTGGTGGCTGTTGGAAAGAATGATACCCTGCATTCTTCCCTTGATCTTCGCATTGTCGACCCAGTCTCACTTGAGGAACTTCCTGAAAACTCTGTTGGTGAATTGTGGGTTGCAGGGCCCTCTGTGGCTGCTGGGTATTTTGGCAAACCAAGTTTGACTGACGATGTTTTCTTAGCGCGTATTAAAGGGGCTGAAACATCACGTTCCTTTTTGAGAACAGGCGATTTGGCATTCTTTGAGGGCAAGGAAGGCTTTCTTTTTATTTGTGGCAGAATCAAAGATTTGATTATTATCAATGGGGCCAACGTATACCCACAGGATGTTGAGAAAGCTGTGCAGGATTCAACTCCGGCTGTCAGACCTGGTCGTGTGGCGGCCTTTTCTGAGGATGATCATTTGAAGAGCGGAAACTTGATTGTGGTTTTCGAGCTTCGCAAGGGAAACGACCCTGTCATGGCCTGTGAAGTAATCCAGAAGGCTGTATGTATGTCTGTTGGGGTAAACCCTTCACGTCTAGTAGTCATTCCTGAAGGAGATATACGTAAGGCACTGAATGGAAAGATACAGCGTTGTGCTACGAGAGATTCACTACTTGGTGGCACACTCAATATTGTGTATGAGCAAGTGTGTACCTTGGTTGATTTTAAGCCCATAGAAGACGAGTCCTCTGGTGTTGATCCCACAGAAACGTCTTCTGTGCTCCATACTGACGCATTGAAAATTGCGCTAAACAATGAAGTCAGGGAAGATTTTATTTTGACCTTCCTGACCAAAATTGCACAAAGTATTTCAGGAAAATCTATTGACGCCCATGTACCCCTCATGGAGTCTGGCTTTGATTCTCTTGCCTTGGCGGATCTTGCAGCAAGAATACAGGAGGAAGTTGTTGTACCTGCTGGAATCCAACTGGAGGTGACTACTACGGACATGTATGAGCTTACTACATTGCATGCTATTGCACAGAGATTAATTGAAAATAGAGAGGAAGGTAGCCACAGCTTTGTGGACAGTATAAGGAAGACCCAAACCTGCAGTAAAGAAGATCTTTCGGGTCAGATTGCTGTTGTGGGTATGGCCTGTCGATTTCCAGGTGGGGCCAACAGCCCGGAAGAGCTATGGACTAAGGTGCTGGCACCGGCCAAGGACTGTATTGGAAAGCCTCCACCTGGTCGGCTTCATTCACTTTCAGGGAAAGCCTGGCAGTCTGCATACATTGAGGACGTGGAGCTCTTTGACAATAATAAGTTTGGCATTTCACTAGAGGAGGCAGAAGTAATGCATCCAGTCCAGCGTCACATGTTGGAGGTTGGGTATGAGGCACTGATGAGTGCAGGCTTTACGGAGAATGAACTGAAAGGGGAACACTGTGGTGTATTTGTGGGTGTGTCAAGTACCGATATGCTTGAGTGGAAAGGCCACTCTGCTCATGCAGCAATGGGGAACATCGAGAGTAATGTAGCCAATCGCTTATCCTATGCACTGGGGCTTACTGGCCCCAGCTATGTTATTGATTCTGCCTGTTCTGCGTCTCTCGTTGCATTGGATACTGCCTGTAATAACCTACGTGCAGGCCTCTGTGACTCAGCAGGCAAGTATATATGTGTATTTACCTACAAATTGTTGTGGCTTTATGATCACAAGTCCTTTATGTTGTATGATTTTCAGTTGTGGGGGGCGTAAACTTGCTGCTTTCTTCCATTGGTTTTGATGTTCTGGATGATTCGGGCTTCCTTTCCCCCACTTTTCGTTGCAAAACATTTGATGCCTCTGCTGATGGCTATGCAAGAGGGGAAGGATGTGGTGCAGTTGTGCTAATGCGCCTTGAGGATGCCCTGGAGAGTAATTGCAGAATTGAAGCTGTCATCAGAGGGACGGCTTCAACTCACAATGGCACAGCCACCCACTTTGCTGCACCAAACCCAGCTGCTCAGCGTAAACTTATTTACAGAGCTCTGAGTGATGCAGGTGTACAAGCTGAGGACGTTTGCTATGTGGAGACACATGGGACAGGAACACGTCAAGGTGACCCTAT
>PIVM01000415.1 GCA_003353945.1 Gammaproteobacteria bacterium | reverse complement strand
TTTGCAGCTTTGGGACATGGCGCAGGGGGTGAAATTGCAGGATTAAATATAGGATGGGCGATGAGCGCGTTGGGGCTGAGCGACGGCAGCCCGGATTACACCGAGCAGTTAGCTAAGATAGAAGAAGACCTGCAGGTTATCATCGGGCAGCTCACTCAGATTCAGGAAGAACTGGGCGAGATTGAGGAAGAGCTGACCGTCATCAATTGCAGCGAGTGGGCGTCAACCCTCTCAACCGAGAAAGGCAGGATCGATTACCTGATGAGCATGTACAAGGAATTTGTAGCAACGGCATTAAATGGCGGCACTGTTAGCCAGGACATGCTTGCAGACTGGGTTGACCAGGTGCTTGCACAGGGCAACTATTCCAGCCATACACCTATGGATGAAATACTTTCAGAGATTGCTGATCAGCTTTTTGCTCCACCTTCAAGCGGGGTTATACCTGCCTGCGTGCAGACAATAACACCGCCGGAAAGTTCTACTTTTGGTACCGATACAATTTACTACAATCAAGTCAAACAGTACATCGATTATTTCTACTCCTACCAGGTACAGGGGCTGACTTTGCTTAACGAGGCGCTGCACCATAAAGCCTGGGTCGCAGCCGGATCTCCTGTTTCAAACTCTCTCTCTGCGGATTCTGTCTCGTATGTATGCCAGGATGTGAACGCTATGATATATTGCGATGAGTCTGCCGGCGATGTGAACAATATGTACAACAACCTGCTAGTCCAGTTTACATCGGGCGGCGCACCCTACACCGATGAAAATATAGTATTGGAGTATCAAACAGGCCTCCCGTACATATGGCCGCGCTCTCTTGAGGATTTTACAATAGCCGCAGGGGATGATTGTGATTATCCACTAACATCTGAATATCCGTGCGGTATAACTGCCGGTTTATATAACAACGAAAATATGAAATCGGTGACCTATAAAGGTCACACCGGATGGCTAATTGCCAGTAATGATGGACATCTGGAACATCTCCTGGCAGGTTGGACAAGCGGCACCGTCGGTGACTATCTCGAAAATTCATTAGGCTTTAAGTATATGAAGAACAAGATCGTGATGGGCAATCACACCGTGAGCATAGAGTTGGACTTGGCTGACACACATCAGGATTACATTAGCTTTTTCGATACCGACATCGATAAAAGTTTCGGTATTAACCAGCCTACTGTATCCACGAATGATTACAACAAGCTTGCTCCAAGTAGCGACACAAAATATTATACAACTAATGGGCCTTGCGGCGATTTTTACTATCTTTATTCTGAAGGTGATGGGCTTCCCTCTTTGCGAAATGATTTTTATAATCTTAACGGAAAAGTGTATTGGGCAAGCTGGAGCTACTTAATTGCCGAGCATGTATGTAAGTCATTGACTTGGGATTCAGAACCAGGCTGGCTCGCATCGAATACGGCGACTATTCAGTATCGCTGGCCAGTAGGCCCGCTCTTTAATTACACTTGTACAGAGGGCCGTAATAATAAAAATGCCGGTGGGTTTTGGACTATGTGCGGTGACGACTTTACTGCCTGGTTCAATCTTTATGCGCCACGGCCGGAAACCTGTGATAATGAGGGTGCAGGGATTACCTGCAACCTAAGTGACTCAACTTTATGAGAAGTAAATTTATCTCTATTCACCTTCTAATTGTGGCGTTTGCCTATGTGAAAGGCCGGAATATACAAGTGCTTCGCCCATTATCAGGTCGAGCATGGAATTTATGACCATCTCAGACAATTTATGAACTTTTCGTAAAGTAACCATGGCTAGTTGCATTATCCTCGTTAGAGCATCAAGGAAAGTTATGTTGTGAGAGCGATCACGATAATCCATGGACAAATTTTAACGGTAAATCAAGGTGCCATATAAAATTGGAAAGCCTCATATTTTAGCCGATAATTTCCTCAGCTTTAAGCAACGTTCTGTGCAGATATTGTGTTCTTTTCCGAGAACCGGCATGATTACTCCAATCCTGCCTTTCCTCTATAATACGATTGTAGATTTCAGTTCTGGTAAATCCTCTTCGATAAAGGGCCAAAGCATATG
>PIVM01001182.1 GCA_003353945.1 Gammaproteobacteria bacterium | reverse complement strand
TAATAAATAGGATATAGTATTATTTAAATTGATGGAATAAACTTCCATCCTAAACTTCTACAAATGTTTTTCCAAATCATATCTTGTTGATATAATTTCTCTCTTGATTTTAATAATGGGAAGTATTCAATATATTCGTATTGATTTAATAATTGTAAGAACTTTCTAATAACATAAGCATAACTTAAAAAGTTAGTTCTTTCAGCGGGACAGAACTTTGCGAATGGTTCTTGTGTTTTCTTAAACATAATTCTTAATTTTTCTTCTAATTCTCTACTTAATTTTGGTGGAGGAACTCCATTAATTTTATTAATAATATGGAAGATATGTTCGTAGTATTTATTTAAATCTGTTTTCTTTAAAATCTTTCTCATCTTATCATAATCTATTTTCTTTAAATCTTTGATTTTTTCCTTCTTAATTTCTTTCATAATAGTATCATATACAGATTGTGGTATAGTTGTTGTTTCTAATGCTTGAAACTTGTTTAACCATTCTGAAA
>PIVM01001181.1 GCA_003353945.1 Gammaproteobacteria bacterium | reverse complement strand
TGATACTGCGCAATATGCTGAATTAGCCAATGCTGCAATCTCTGCTGTTACAGCAGATCAGGCAATACATTCTGATACAGCACAATACGCTGAACTAGCCAATGCTGCAATCTCAGCTGTTACGGCTGATCAGGCAATCAATGCTGATACTGCACAATATGCTGAATTAGCCAATGCTGCAATCTCAGCTGCTACGGCAGATCAAGCTACATATTCTGATACTGCACAATACGCTGAACTAGCAAATGCCGCCATCTCAGCTGCTACGGCAGATCAAGCAATACATTCTGATACTGCACAATATGCTGAATTAGCAAATGCTGCAATCTCAGCTGCTACGGCCGATCAAGCAATACATTCTGATACTGCGCAATATGCTGAATTAGCCAATGCTGCCATCTCAGCTGCTACGGCAGATCAAGCTACATATTCTGATACTGCGCAATATGCTGAACTAGCCAATGCTGCAATCTCAGCTGCTACGGCAGATCAAGCTGCATAT
>PIVM01000414.1 GCA_003353945.1 Gammaproteobacteria bacterium | reverse complement strand
TATAACCCAACTTGCGCAGCTCAGTTGATGCATTTTTTGGATGCCTGTGACAAAAAGATCGGAGAAGACGCCCGTCACGTTGCTTGCATTTCCGGCGGTTCGGTGATTATCTGGACCGCTGGTTGCACGCCGGGCAAGCATCGTGCCGGGCGTGGAGGGGACGCGAAGTCTTTCCCGCAGGCAGCAGTCCGGCCTTTGAAAGTGCTGTTAAAGAAAAAAGGTTTGTCGCTGGGCCGGACTGCTGCCTGGTCCCGGTTTTGGTGGGGGATCGTTATTCTGTCAGGAGTTTGGCGCGGACTTCGTACCTCAGACCGCGCGAGGGAAGCAGCGCGGCACAAACACGGCCACACTCTGCTCCACCCACCGCCCACCGCAGGCGTGGCCGTGTTTGCGCCACGCTGCTTACAGATTCCCGCCCACCCTGTCTGGCAAAGTTGGTAGCCTGGGGCATGGCCGCATAGACGGCTTGCGTCCGTCACAGGCTGTGCAATTTTCTCCGAATGACAAAGAGGTTCTGCGAAAAGCACAGTCAGCGCCGGTCGCAAGCCTTCGCATAATCAGCATTGATGTTAAATTGCTGTACTATTTTAATGGGTTGGGTCAGTTTACAACTGATTGACAGGGCAGTACTTTTTGACGGGATTTAGTGGGGCAATTAAACATAATGCTAGCAGATTATGCGACTTTGCGGGGTGCCTCTGAAAATCTTGGTAGTGGTGGCAAAGGCTGTCCCTTGGTTTGTACATGTTTACAAACAGTTGGCAAAACAACCATGTTCAGAAGCGATTAAGCTATTTCAACATGTTGGGTTTCGTTCCTCAACCACAACCTACAAATCGACCCGACCTACCCGGCTAAATAGACAAGGAACAGACTGCGCCTGAAAGCAAATAATACAACATCACGGATAAAAACTTGGTTTACCGCTGATGCGGAAAAAACTCTAAAAGATTGTCGGGTTACGCTGCGCTAACCTGACTACCAGGCTAGAAAATTTCGGCTTATAAATGTGAAGAAAACAGACAACATAGTGCGTCCTTATTCTTCACAGTAAACATCAATATCCACACCTACTTTAAGCTTAGATAAAAAATCAATCGCTTCTGGTGAAAAATAATAGCCTCTAACATGGCTTGGCTCATTGTATTCTGCTACAATTTCTGCTATTACTCGATTTTTATCGTCTTTAATAACGTCCATAATTTCAGTTTCATATTGTTTTAGTAACTCAACAAGTTCATCTTCTGGACAATCTGTCTTCAAGTCGTTTATTTTTGATTTCCAAAAAGAAACTAGCTGCGAATTTTGGCCATTGGTGCTTTTTCTTCTTTGACAAATAGAACCTCGCAAGCTGGAAGTTAAAGAGTTATTAAACTTTTCAGGGTCGAAGCTATCCCCATCAATCCAAAAATAGACATAAATCTTACTCATCATTTCCACTTTAAATAAGTTCCAATGGAACCACCTGGATTACCACATTGACCTTGTGCCTTAATTATAACTGATCCATCAGTACATACACAAATATCGAAGCGACTGTTTGGAATTCCTCCCCAAAATTTTTTGAATGTATGTGCATTAACTATCCCTGCTTTACGTAGCTGACTCTTGCTAGCCTTTTTGCAATTCTTTTTGGAACATTCTTCTTCATCTGGAATTGTATAGTCAAAGTCATCATCATAAGTACCTGTCGTTCCATCATCTCCTTCATTAGCAAACACGTAATCCCAAGCTTGCTTAATCCAATTATCTGGATTGTAATGATCTTTTAACCAATCTTTAATATCAAGCGTCGAATCTACAAACGCATCATTTTCAGGTGTTCCATGGTGAAAAACAGGATGCCACGCAGGAGAAAAAGATCCCGCTCCTGTGCCTACTCCAACTTTCAATCCCTCAGGATCAAACCAGTTGACAGGATTTCCCCCAACATACCCATACAGATTAATACCACCATTCAATCCAATCGGATCAGCAGTAATATACCTCCCCACCTCCGGATCGTAGTAACGATGCCAGTTATAATGGAGTCCTGATTCGTTATCATAATATTGGCCCGGAAA
>PIVM01001180.1 GCA_003353945.1 Gammaproteobacteria bacterium | reverse complement strand
CGTAGCGAGCGGCGAGGCTTTAAATCACGCCCATTTCCCCCCAAATTGCTGCCGAGAGCCATTAATGGGATGTCAAAGCATGTCTAAAGCGCATGCAATGCGCAATGGGTAGATTCGATCGAAAGCGGCACCAATCGGGCGGCGTTGATGTGGTATGAGTGATCGGTGCGTTGGGTTGTGTCGGTGGGAGAAAAAGATGCCGACTTTTCGGCCTTGGGAGAAATTGAGGAGAAAAGGAGGAGAATTTGAGGAAAACATCTCCAGTGGACTCAAACCGCCATAGAATCATCAATACTCGACCGTTTCTAACGATCCAAGACGCTTTGGACATCTCCATTATGCGTACTTTGCGATGGGATGGTCAGTTTGTAGCAACATCTTGGCCGTAGCGAGCGGCGAGGCTTTAAATCACGCCCATTTCCCCCCAAATTGCTGCCGAGAGCCATTAATGGGATGTCAAAGCATGTCTAAAGCGCATGCAATGCGCAATGGGTAGATTCGAT
>PIVM01001179.1 GCA_003353945.1 Gammaproteobacteria bacterium | reverse complement strand
TTATGATCTTCTCTACCTTGAACATTTATATTAATAGTTTGATTAATTGTTTTATTATCATTCTGTGTTATATTTTGTGTATTGTTATTAGTATTATTACAATTATTATTTGTATTATTTGTATTGTTATTAATTGTATTTGTTGGTTGTTGATTATCAATAGGTCTTGATTTACATCTGTGATTTTGATGTTTAGATAAACTTGATTGATGTTTAAAACCTTTATTACAGTACTTACAATGTCCATAGATAATTTTATTATCTTTTTTTTCACTTGTTAACTCTTGGCTATGGCTGGCTATATTTTGGCTATGTCTGGCTATGTTTTGGCTATGTCCGGCTATATTTTGGCTATATTCAGATACATCTATTTTTTCTTCAACATTCTTTAAATGCTTTTTAGTTTTACAATGTCTTATCCAATTTGAACGATGTTTTATCGGCTTATCACAATAACTACAATGACCACTATACTTTTCCATAACTATATTTTATAATAATAT
>PIVM01000413.1 GCA_003353945.1 Gammaproteobacteria bacterium | reverse complement strand
AAAGCTACCTGTCCAATTCAGTGGTATGGGTGATATTAGAGGTGATGAAGGATTTGCGGAAGAGTTTCGAGATGATCATTTGTATGGCAACCTATGGGAAACCAAACAACCTGCAAGTCGTCAAGTAGGTCATTTTCTAACGGCTGTAGCAATGGGTAATGGGGAAAACGAAATTCGACAGCAAGTCTATCTTCTTCTGATAGTTTGACACGAGCAACGTTCCGATCAGGAAAATAAGATAATTGAGCTGGTAAATCAAGTAATGGCACCCAGCCTTAGACTCGACTTTGGCCAAAAAAAGTACATAATAACCAAGCCTGCTTGAGAGGACAGGCTTGGCAACAGGCAGAAAAAGGGATAAGAAGCAATACCCGTGAATGAAAGTTGGAAATGAGCAAAAGATAGTGCCAGATTAGGGCAAGAATAGTATCCTTTCGACACTCTCAAGGCAGCCTCTTGGGAAAAACCAAACCGGAGGATACCCGAATGACGTTTGAAACGATGTCAACCGCTTTTGCTCAAATCAGTGCATTATTCAGCTTTGCTCCATTTGCCCACATCCTACAACCAATGATAGAAGAAAGCTTGGCTGAAGAAGGTAAGGAACAATATCGTTGCGGTACTGTCTTGACGCCCGTACTGGTGATCTGGTTGGTATTGGCGCTGACCCTGCGACGTGATCTCAACTATCACAAAGTACTCAACTGGATGACATCTGGTTATCGATGGAACCAGATGATATTGCCTCCCCAATCAAATATCGTCCAGGATGGGGCTATCAGTCATGCTCGGGTTCGATTGGGATACAAGGTTTTCCAGTCGCTCTTTTACAAACTCACCGCTTCGTTCTGGCCGATTACGCCTGATTTTCACGGTCTCCTAAGCGTGGCTTTCGATGGAACCACTGGCACAATGCCGGACACGAAACGCAACGAGGACGAATTTGATAAGCCCAAATCACGGTCGGGTCAAGGCGCATTTCCACATATGCGGATGATGGCATTGATGGCGCTACCGGTACGTCTCATGTTGGATATAGCTTATGCTCCTTACACCGGCAAAGGCACAGGAGAAAGATCGCTGGTCATGCAAATACTGGACCAATTATCGTACAAAAGACTGCTGTTCCTGTTGGATGCGGGCTTGTATTCCTTCGAGATTGTATCAAAAATCGACCAAACAGACCAAAAAGTCCTCGTCAAAGCTCCCAGAACCTTGAAACCGAAGTTCATTGAGGCTTTGCCCGATGGAAGTCATCTGGCTCAGGTGACCAAGAAAGTGGAAGACCCCAACGCACCGCCGATGAAAACCGGATGCAGGCGCTGGAAGAAAGTGCATATGACTGTGCGTGTCATTCGCTTTCAAATCCCAGGTTTTCGACCAGTCACTTTAATCACCAATATCCTGGACCCGACCATCTCTGCCCGTGAATTGGCTCTCCATTATCACAAGCGATGGGACATTGAGATTGCCTATGACGAGATCAAAACGCATCAATGCACCACCTTGAGAGGCCAATCACCAACTACCTTCCGCAGCAAGCGACCAGACTTGGTGAAACAAGAATTGTATGCGCTCCTGATAACGTACAATTTGGTGCGCATGCTTATTCGAGAAGCGGCGGAAGAGCATGACAAAGACCCTTGCCGGATCAGTTTTCTCGATAGCTTGCAGCACATCATTATTGCTTCTCCCCTGGTGACAGCCGATCAGCAAGACCGTAGGGAAGACAAGGTTGCTTACTTACTGGCCCTGATATCGGACTGTGATATTGATCGACCGCGCCGCTTTCGTATCAATCCCAGGGTGGTCAAGGTAAAAATGTCAAAGTTCAAACGGAAACGCAAAGAGCACAAGTCTGAAATACGTGATTTAGAAAAGGTATTGCTAATCATCTGGAGACATCCATCCCCAGAAACTTGCCCGGAGGTGCTACCTGCCTAATTCTTCATTCACGGGTATTGGGATAAGAAGTGGCTGAAACGACCGAGAGAGGTTGAATTCAGACCGAATAAAGGGCTAATTGGCGAAGAGCCCGGAAAAGTTGAGTCGGAATTAGGACAGAGTC
>PIVM01001178.1 GCA_003353945.1 Gammaproteobacteria bacterium | reverse complement strand
ATCAGGAGTGGGGAAAACTCCATTGAATGCTTTGAAAGTGCACTATTGGGATTTTGGCGAAGACCTCGAAATGAGTTCATGTTGAACCGTAAATCTTTTCCTTTGTGTGGTGCAGCCTCAACTGGGCCCATGTTGTTTACCACTGAGTGGGAAAATGTGGAATTGCCATTGGCAGCACGTGTTCCTACGGGTGTATCACTTAGTCAACGATGGGTTCTTGTGACTGATGATCCTCTTTCAGAGCTAGGAACGGTAGTTTGTGAAGCAGCTCAAAGAGCCTGTATAACAATTTCCAAATGGCCAGACCCACTCCCTGGGACGTTTTCTAGGGTAATAGTCGTCCTTAAACCCTCTGTTGACCTTTTTGATGGTGCAAGTAGCATAATGAATGCCTTGAATCTTGTATTTAAGTTTCGCTGCGATCTACTTGTGCTGACTCAAGGAGTGTTGAGAGGAGAATCTTGGCGTGGGGCTTGGATCCTGGGTTTTTTGCGGAGTGTAAG
>PIVM01001177.1 GCA_003353945.1 Gammaproteobacteria bacterium | reverse complement strand
CTTTTATAGCCGAATTAGGAGGTCTTATAGCCATTTGAATTTAATTTATTGGTTTATTAACTTTTATAGCCGGATGAGTAGGTTTTGAACTTAATTTATTGGTTTTATAGATTTTTATATCCGGATGAGTAGGGTTTGAACTTAATTTATTGGTTTTATAGATTTTTATAGCCGAATGAGTAGGTTTTGAACTTAATTTATTGGTTTTTATAAATTTTTATAGCCGAATGAGTAGGTTTGGTACTTAATTTATTGGTTTTTATAAAATTTTTATAGCCGGATGAGTAGGTTTTGGACCTGTTTTTATTGATTTTTTATGGAATTTCTCTGTTTTTATTGGTTTTTATTGATTACATCAATAAAACTGATTGTTGTCCTCTGTTTTCTTTGGTTGATAAGGGTTTTGTATAAAAAGTAGGAGGATTAAACGCCATGAAGTTTACTATTGTACGCATATAAGTAAACACAGGCGTATTATCCGACCACATTTATTCAAGAAACCC
>PIVM01001176.1 GCA_003353945.1 Gammaproteobacteria bacterium | reverse complement strand
AGGAGCAAGAAGAAAATGGATGGTCATTTGATGAAAGAGCTGCATGGGAGCTTGCATCGTCTCTCCAAAAAGAATTGGAAGAGACTACTCAAGTACTACGAGACAGGCACCCTCAAGTCAAAGCATCGGAATTCACTCCAAAAAGAGATAACAAAACACAAGGCTATGTGGCAGGAGCAACGCTAACAAAGCTAAAAGAATTCTCGCCAACTAGTCGAGACCACATTGCATGGATCCTTACTACTCATTACTCATGGAAACCAGAGTTACTAACAGCGACAGGCAAACCTATTATCGACGAGACGACTCTCTCGAAGATCGACAACGAGTTTGCGACTGGATGTCTGAAGATCTTGGATTTGACGAAGAAACTAGGGTTGCTTGCAGAAGGGAAGAACGCTTGGTTGAAGCTTGTTACGAGTGAAGGGAGGATTCATCACCACTGCTCAGTTGCAACGTCAACACATAGAGCAGCACATAGGAACCCCAATCTTGCCCAAGTACC
>PIVM01001175.1 GCA_003353945.1 Gammaproteobacteria bacterium | reverse complement strand
GAGAGAGAATCGCAGGTGGTGCGTTCTCCGCATGCGCCGCACGCGAGGCAGAAAGAACAGCTCGGCCCAAATATCCTCGGAGTGCAGCGCCGTCACGTCGTTGATAACCATCTTTCGCATGGTTCCCTTGCGTTTTCCCTCCTCCTGGAAGCTGTGGGGGTGGAGGATCCGGTACATGAAGGCCACGCATGTGGTATCCAGCGTCACGTACGAGGTCCTGGTGAGACTGGCTTCGGGCATGAGTGCAAAGCCGCGTGGAGAGTTTGGCAGGATTTCCAGGTCACGACGCATGCACCACGCACCCCGAAGCAGCTCAATGGTGGAGACTGTGTCCAGATCCAGGCAGTTGGGGTTATCGTGGTCGTCTTTCTTTCGCGCAGTGCACTTGTGCCAGCGATGGTAAAATCGTTCGTAGTGCGTGCGTAGGTGTGTCTCTACCTCCGCTGCAAGCTTCTTGGCCGCCAGCGACATGGCCTGGCTCATGACGGAGCCGAGTCCAGGGTCG
>PIVM01001174.1 GCA_003353945.1 Gammaproteobacteria bacterium | reverse complement strand
CAGTGAGATAAGATGTGAAAGCTGAGAATATTATAACCTTTTCATTTTGTTGATTTTTATCATTTATTATTTTTTTGATTTCAGTTAATTTTTGGTTATTAAATGTTAATTCATCAGCATTATCATTCATAGCTGTTTCATATTGTTCAAATGATTTTTCATTTTTTGTAAGTAAGAATGGATCAAGACATATTTGTCTTAATCTCGTGAATAAACCCATAATAGCCATAATATTATTATCAGGATTAGCATTAAGTTGATCACCATGACCTCCTTTATATAATTCCCATAAATCTTCAACATACTTTGCATATATTTTACTATGTTCACTATTCATATTAATTCTAACCTCATGATGATTTGTTTCTGGTAAAGTGATTTTTGCAATTTTATAATCTATCTTTTTAAATAATAAGAACATATCAGTATAAATAGTAGATTTATTCCAATCTTTCATAGCGTTAAATCCTTTTACTTTCATAAACTTTAATAAAGCAATAAGTTC
>PIVM01001173.1 GCA_003353945.1 Gammaproteobacteria bacterium | reverse complement strand
CTGGAATAAGACTAAAAAGAGCAGACACAGGAGACTCTCTTGTTCTTTTAGAAGGCACAAGTTATGGTTATCTTCAAAACACTACTGGCCCTCTTGGCTTAGGTGGGGCCAATGGCGATAGAGATGTTTTGATTGATAATATCGGCAATGTAGGAATAGGTACGACTAGTCCTGGTCAAAAATTAACAGTTGAAGGTAATATTGAACTTGGAACAGGAGGTTACATTTACGGCGATACTACTAATCCATATTTAAGATTAAATAATGCGATAGGAACAGTTTTAGGTTACTCTACTGGTAATATTTCAATAGGCCCAAGCTTTGTATATAATAACGCATCAGGTGAACAGTTTAGAATTAATCATGCCACAGGCGACGTAGGTATTGGGACGACTAGTCCTACTGAAAAGCTACACGTAGACGGTAATGCGAGAGTAACAGGTGCTTACTACGACACCTCTAATTCACCAGGTACAACTGATCAGATATTATCTTCGACAGTAAC
>PIVM01000162.1 GCA_003353945.1 Gammaproteobacteria bacterium | reverse complement strand
AGTTCATGGACAAATAGTGACGGTGATAATGTTGCTGATGAGTATGATAACTGTGTCGATGTCACTAACCCAACTCAGGGGGATGAGGATTTTGACGGTATTGGTGATGCCTGTGATGATTCGACAGGACCGGTTACCGACGATGACGGTGATGGCCAACCCGATGCCATTGATAACTGTACCTCGGGCTGGATAGATTCTGCGGATTCAACCAACAGTGATCAGACGGATACGGACGGCGATGGCCTGGGTGATATCTGTGATGCCTACATCACTGACTTTGACAACGACGGTGAAGACGACGCGACCGATAACTGTATTGCCGTGCCCAATGCGGATCAGGCAAACGGTGGTCTTGATGTGTCGGGTAACGATATTCTTCCTATCGATGCAACACCGGCGCCAGCAGATGGTTATGCGGGAAATGCTTGTGAAGATCAGGACGATGACGGCAGTGCGGATGGTACGGACATCTGTCCATTTGATGCTGAGGACAAGTGTCTGAAAGGCAATTGGTACACCATTAAAAATACAAGCCGTAGCCAGTGTCTCTCTCATGACGGTCCGTTAGCGGACGGCACTAACCTGGTGCATATTGATTGTAGTGCAGACGATGAAAGTCAGCAGTTTGCGCTGACGGCCTCAAGTGACGATTCCGGTAAGTGGTTGATCAATTCTGCTTTGGATGCCGATCTGTGCGTGGGTTACGATGGTTCAAATGCACTTCTGAAAACTTGTTCTGACACCAACGCCTTCCAGTTCAATATTTCAATTGATGGAAGTGACAAGGCGAAACTTGATCCAGATGATAAGGGTTGTCTCTATACCACAAGTGGCGGAAACAACAACGTGAGCTATTACGGTATCAATTGCGCGCTGGTGACTGACTTGCTTTGGAAATTCAAGCCGTTTGGTGTGGGTGCAACGGGCAGTATTGTTGGTCAGCACGACTAACTAACACCGCTCTTCCTGCACTCAGTGCAATAGACAAAAGGCTTATCGGAAACGGTAAGCCTTTTTTTATTTTCGGAAGAATCTTTTTAGAAGTTTACTGGATCGTTATTTATGAATCACAAGCGTAAAATTTGCGGATGCAAATTCTGTAAAAAAGGACAATAACTTTGATAGGAACGATTGCCCCCAAATAAAAACCTGAAAGAGAAATGATGGGTCAGTCTACTCCCAAGCGGGAGATGACTTCCCTTCACTCATCCATCAAAAACAAATTCCCTTCCAAACACCAGACCGCTTCTTCAACATACTGTTCTGGTTTCACCACCAGATCGACCATCAGGTACCAGCGCCAGGGCGGGTCGCTGTGGTCAATATAGTCACCCGTCAACGTGCCTGTAAACTCCTGTCGTCCAGCCATGCGGGTGCCGGTGATAAAACTGCCACCGTCACATTCTGCACGTTTGCCAGCGTAATCAGGATTGAATCCTTTGGTTTCCGTTGATTGCTGGTCGTCAGACATTATTAGCCACCGGTTGTTTACGATTTTGCATTCAGTAAATGCCAGATACGACTGGATGATGCCGGTACTTCACGAGCCATCACATCAAAGGGCGTCAATGCGTCATTGATGGCGCACATAACGGCTGCTGGAGCCGTATGAATGGCACCTTCGCCACAGCCTTTGGCCCCCAGCGGAGCGACCGGTGAGGGTGTGACGATGGCCGCTTTTTCCGGTATGGGTATTTCATGGATTGTAGGCACTAGATAATCCATAAACGTTGATGCCAGCGGCTGGCCTTCTTCGTTGTAGGAATACTGCTCATACAGTGCAGCGCCTACGCCTTGCGCCATACCGCCCGACGTCATACCTTCGACGGTAACCGGATTTAATCGATTGCCGCAGTCATCCACGATGTAGTAATTTAGGATCTTTACTTGACCAGTATCTTTGTCAAGTTCCACTAGTACGATATGACAGGCGTTGGCTGCTGTCAGATAACTCTTGGCTCGGCCCTGATCGTCAATCTCGTTACGCCCCTTGGCTGTCCACACGCTGGTCGCCTCCAGGCCCAGTTCCATGCCGGGTGGTAATAGGTCGCTGCGTGCCAGGGCAACACCGGCGATATCGACAAGAGACATGGCTGCTTCGGGCATACCGATGATTTGTGCTTTGCCGTCTTTCAGTTCCAGTGTTTCAGGCGTAGTCTGCATCAGACCGGCGGCGATAGTAATCATCTTTTGTCTGAGTTTGTCAGCTGCTCCCATAATCGCGCCGCTCAGTGCAACACCCAGACGGCTGCCACCCGGACCAAAGGCGGGGGGAGCGGATAAGGTATCCAAGGCTATCACGTTGACATCTTTCATATCCACGCCAAAGTAGTCAGCCACCAATTGTGCCGCCAGCGTGAATTGTCCTTGCCCTTCCGACGTGAAACCGACGCGCACTGTGATTTGACCGAGCACATCAATGGATAGAGTGACACCTTCGGCGACCCCGATTCCCGGCATGCCGACAATTGCGTAGGAATTCCAGTCAAAAACACCGGGCTCAATCGTATTGACCACGCCGATACCGAGGTGCCGACCTTCCTTGCGTGCTTCGGCCTGTTGTTGTCGAAGATTTTTGTAGTCCGCCATTTCCAGCACTTTATCCAGTGCCGCTTCGTACTCGCCGCTGTCGTATTCATTGCCGCTGGGAATGGTGTAAGGAAATTGATCGGGTTGGATATAGTTGCGGCGTCGGATTTCTGCTACGTCAATGTTCAGGTCGCGAGCAGCAATATCCATCATCTGTTCCAGCACAAAGAAATGCGGTGGAGGCCCCATGCCGCGATAAGCTGAAGTAGGTAATTTATTGCTCAGAGTGATGGTGACATCATAGGCGGCGGTGGGAATGGCATAACAGCCAGTAAATGCGGCCAGCGGTTTGCCTGCCCCGAGTGAGCCGTAGTTTTCTCCACTGGCACCAATGTCGTCAATTAATTTCACACGCAGCCCGGTGACTTTGCCGTCGTTATTTACGGCTATTTCTGCTTCGTAGTAACGATCCCATGCCTGACTGCCGCCAGCAACTAAGTATTCCATGCGGTCTTCAATCCACTTCACCGGCAAGCCGCCGGCTTTACGGGAGAGCAGACACACAATATTGATGGCGCGCGGGTTGCCCTTGCCGCCAAAACTGCCGCCTCGGTGGTGGCTGCTCATACGCAGCTTGTTTGAGGGTATGCCCAGTACACCGGCAACTGCGAGGGCGGTTAAGCGTGGCGATTGAATACTGCCCTGAACCGTGACTTCATCTTTAAAGGTATCCCACTGACAGATGCAGCCAAAGGTTTCCATTGGGTTGGCGCCCATTCGGTTCCAGCGAAACTTGTCCTTGTACACATGATCGGCCTTGGCAAAGGCTTCATCGACCTCTCCCCAATTGAACTGACGTTGCAGGCTGATATTACTGCCCAAGGATTCGATAATCACTTCGCTGTCAGGCTTCATTGCATCATAGGCATCGACGACCGCAGGTAAGGTTTCATACTCGACTTCAATCAACTCGAGGGCGTCTTCGGCAATATAACGGTTTGTTGCGGCAACAGCAGCGATGGGTTCACCCACATAAATCGCTTTGTTTGTTGCCATGCAGCGGGTTTCGCAGCCTTCTGGAAACCCACCCTGCGGCTGGGTTATTGGCTCAATTTCTTTACCGGTAATGACGGCTGAAACACCGGGTAGTTTTTCTGCTGCAGAGGTGTCGATGGACAGAATTTTGGCGTGCGCGTGTGGACTGCGCAATATGGCGGCGTGGATCATATTGGGTACGGAGGCGTTATCGATAAACTCCATCCGCCCCGTTACGAGTTCGGGGTCTTCAAGCCGAGTGACCTCTTTGCCGATCCAGCGTAGCTCCTGTGTGGGGATGTCTTCCAGCGTTGGTTCTTTGTGGGTCATGGGTATCCCTCTTGGTTTCCCTTGGTTGTCAATGATCCCCTGTCTCTTCGAGGACAGGGCGAGGTGATAAGGGCTACAAATGGGTTTTGTATCGGATCACATACCCTCACACCGACCCTCTATCCTCCACCGATCCTTTACCCTCAAGGGGTACCGAGGTCCCGGAGAGAGAAGGGGATTTGCGTTGTTTCTGAAGCCGTAATAGTGTGCCTATTCGTCAGAACTTGCAATAATCTTCTCTAAAAACAACGCCATCCAACCTGAGGGTTTTTATTCTTTAGCGGCCTTTCCACTCAGGAGCGCGCTTTTCGAAAAAGGATTTGGGTCCCTCTTCGGCATCTTCAGAGTTACGTACTTGTTGAAACAAAACGTTTTCCAGAATATAACCCGGCTCATGATTGCAGGAGCGCACACAGATCTCCTTGGCAGTCTGCACGGCTAAAGGTGCATTACCAGCCAGAATTTCAGCGTATTTCATGGCAGCCGGTAGTACTTCTGCGGGAGTCTCCACCAATTGGTTGATCATGCCCACGTCGTAAGCACGTTCGGCAGAAATGGGTCGGCCAGTGAGCAAGGATTCCATGGCGATGCGCCAGGGTACTTCACGGGGTACACGAATATGGGAGCCGCCGGCGGCGATCATGCCCCAGCGCACTTCACCGAGAGTGAAGCTGGCATTACGTGAGGCGACCACGATATCGGTGCCCTGAATCAGTTCGGTGGTGGCAAAACCGTTTACCGCAACTACAATCGGCTTGAATATGTCACTGAAGATCCGTTTGGTGGGGTCTTCGTTGATTTTGTATCTCCCCGAAGTAATGGCGGGGATCATGGCGTCCAGATCGCCGCCCGCACACCAGGCTTTCTCTCCGGTGCTAGCAAAAACCGCAACGCGCAGCTCTGGGTCTTTATTGAAATCATCAAAACAGGCGTAAAGAGTGTCCACCATGTCGGGGGTGAAGCAGTTCATTTTTTCTGCTCGGTTAAAGGTCATAATGGCAATGTGACCTTTTTTCTCATAATGAAATTCGTCAATAGACAATTCATGCAAACTCATTGTTCTTAGCTCCTGCTGATATTCGTTTTATTACCCGGCGCGTTTAAATCTTGGCAGCGTGACCTCGGGTGTCACCGCTTCGAAGAATACTTCGACAGGCATGCCCATGCGAAGGTCTTGCGGCGCTACATCCACAATCCTGCTGACGATGCGGGGTCCTTCTTCCATCTCAATCAGGGTGACGGCGTAGGGCACTTCCTCCGCGAAGCTGGGCTGCATCGGGAAAGTGACCACGGTCCAGGTGAAAAGTTCGCCTCGCCCACTCGACTTCGCCCACTCCCATTCCCAGGAGCCACACTGCGCGCACATGTCACGTGGGACATGTCGCCATGTGTCGCAATCCGTGCAGCGCTGGAAACGTAGCTCATGATTTTTGCAAAATTGATAAAATTCACCCGTCATGCCTTCCATCAACGGCAGCGGTTTCTCATAGGTCTGATTAGCTTGTTCGCTCATGACTTCTCCTTATTTTCTCAAGATGACGACGCTACCGTCCATGAAGTCCCCGAAGCCGGTGGACAGTCCAATCTCGGCATCCTTCACCTGGCGTTCCCCCGCATCACCGCGCAGCTGCCTTACGGCCTCAATGATGTGGTTCATGCCCATCACGTGGCCTTCGGACATGAGGCCACCGTGCGTATTTACCGGCAATTGGCCGCCGAGTTCGATGCGGCCATCTTCGACGAAGGCGCCGCCTTCACCGCGCTTGCAGAAACCCATCTCCTCGATTTGCTCAATTACCTGAAAACTGAATGCATCGTAGATTTGTGCAAAATCGATGTCTTTGTGGGTGACCCCGGCCATTTCGAACGCGCGCGGTGCCGCATGGGTGACACCCATTTCAAGAATGTCGGCGCGATTCGAAAGGTCATCGGCAGGATAGGGCTGGCCTTGCCCAAATCCCATCAGGTAAACGGGATTCTGCTTGAGATCACGTGCGCGTTCTACTGTGGTCACAACGATCGCACCCGCGCCATCGCATTCGAGTGAGCAGTCGTACAGGCAGTAGGGATCGGAGATCATCCGGGCGCCAAGATAATCCTCCATCGTCAGCGGCTTGCCGTGCATCAGTGCATGGGGATTAAGCTGGGCGTGTTTGCGAAAAGCGACGGCCACGGCACCGAGTTGCTCGCGTGTTGTGCCGTATTTGTTCATGTGATATCGCGCCATGAAGGAGAACCACTGCGGCGGTACATTCATGCCGTGCGGATAGTAGAAGTCCCGCGCCGTTGGTCCTCCGGAGAAGACCAACGGATTGTCTTTCATGACCTTGCGTACCCGTATGTTACCGGAATAGCCGTACCAGCCAACGGGAAGCACAGCGTAGTTGCAGATCCCGGCATGGATGGCCATGCCGGCCACCATGATGTGCGAACCGGGTGCTGCCGCTGCAATGCGTACCGTCGACTGAAAGCGCAGGTCATCAATGCCAAGGTTCACCGCGATCTCCTCAGCATGCGCCAGGCCTTCGATCGGCATAATGCAGTCGATATCTTTGTTCTTCAGTCCGGCATCGGCAATGGCTGCCTCGATTGCTTGGAGCTGAATCGTCAGATTAGTGCCATCCGGCTCCTTGG
Source organism: Gammaproteobacteria bacterium (assembly GCA_003353945.1). Lineage (GTDB taxonomy): Bacteria > Pseudomonadota > Gammaproteobacteria > Pseudomonadales > PIVM01 > PIVM01. The sequence continues at coordinate 1,955 of PIVM01000162.1, read as the reverse complement.
GGCGGCGAAAGGGTGTTTCACCGATCCCCACTACGCAAATTTGATCCTTTAATGAAGACATTTGTCCTCCTTTGTTTTCTGTGAAGCGATTTGTTCTCGTGCTTTTGGAGCCCTGGTTTGTTATGGAGTCTGTGTCGAGAACGGCATCTTCGTTCGAACGGATTGCTTGTAGAAAGCAGTAACCATGCGATTGGGTACTTTACTATAAGTAAGGCATCTTTACTATAAGGTAACTTTACTATAAATGGTCAGCTTATGTATCGGCTCAAATATAATCTTACAAATCTACCCTTTCTTTCCAAGGCCCTGAAACTTATGGTGAGCATAAAACAGACAGGATTAGTGCCCCTTTCTTTATCTCAATTTACGATACAGGCAACCAGCAATCGGATATCGCGGTTGAGATCACAGGCAAAATCCATTGAAATAAGTATCATCGTGCTGTATAAGTTCTATTTGAAAATACGTAATAAAAATAACAAAGCACCTTTCTTTTAGGTCTATTTGACTGCGTAACAAACGAATATTGCTTTGAGTATAAATAATTCTTCTGGACTGGCAGTTCTCAATAAGTAGAGAAACCAAAACGAATTTTAAAACGACCAAATTAGGGAATGACAATGCTCATCAGAAAACTATTTACCCTACCTATAGCAACGCTAATGGGCTCTTTTGGCCTTATGAGTACAATTGCAGTAGCACTAATCTTCGTTAGTGGCTGCCAATGTGAAGATCCGGATGGTTGTAGACGGACTATTACTCCAAAGGTTGAGCTGAATATTAGCCTTGCTTCAGGCACCTATTCGACTCCTCAAACAGTCACTATCACATCCAGCAACGCGTTGGCCATATATTATACTGTTGATGGTACTACACCCACAGCTGAAAACTGTAACGCCTACGATGGTAGCCCTATACCTATTAGTAACAACACGGCTTTGCGTGTACTGGCTACTGGAGATGGCGAAACCACTCGCAATAAGAAACAATACAAAAGCTATTACATCAATCAGGCAGCTAGTGGCAACCAGACAGCCCTGATTGATTGGTTGCTTTTGGAAAAATATGTTAGCCAGGATATTTTTGCTCAGGATCCTAACTGTACAAAACCAGTTGCACTTGAGGATCTTGAAGTGCCGCAAGTTTGCTCAGCAAACTGTCCAGATGGAGGAACTATAACACTTAACTATAGTGGAAGTAGCTATATGCAACTTGACCTGGATGGAGATTCTATTTATGAAAGCCAATACTCTTACTACACTAATGTCATTCAATTTAATGCATGCCAAGGCTATGGTATTACAGCAACTGGCGTAACTGCCGCTGAGTTGGAGCTGCCAGCTACCTTGCCGGCTGTGATTAATCAGATTGACCCTAATCCTATTATTTTAACAGGTAGTCGCAACGCTATTATTAATGACAGTAATGCGGTTCGATCTCTCGATATACTCACTGGCTCTGAGCCCTATGTTGCTGACTACTTGCCCAAACGCACGGGCAATTACTTAGTAACTTGCACAGATGCAGATTGTTACTGCGATGATGGTTCTTGCTCGGGTGATCCGGCTGTGAACTTCTACCATGGCACTGTAGCAATTGTGGGAATACCGAATAAAGGTCGTATCTACATGAATGACCCAGAAGAAGCTGACTCTTGTCCAGCACAATAAGTCGTTAAGCTTTTTACCGAAAAATTTATTTTATGCAAACAAAAGCCGCCCTTTTTTGAGATAAGGGCGGCTTTTTACTTTAGCCCTATTTTCGGACTGGCTCCTAGTGCAGCGTCTCATTGATTCTTCCCTCGTAATTGGCAATTCAAAGCGCTATAAATAGAGCTTATAATGAAGCCTTGTAGGGTTTTTGTTTCCAGGCATCTAGATGATATATAAACATATATTTGATTGCATCCTGCATACAAGACTTCAATAACGCAACCAGTAAAATGGTGAAACCCA
>PIVM01000161.1 GCA_003353945.1 Gammaproteobacteria bacterium | reverse complement strand
GAAGCGGCTTGGCTGTCCGGCGCGGTTTCCCGGATGAGCCGGGAATGCGGCATCCCCGCGCCGGTCAACGAAACTCTCTATGCGGTGCTCAAGCCCTACGTCGAGGGTTGAATCAACAATCTGCCCCGGCTTTGACCTTGCGCCTTCCGGCGTGGAGGGCGAACTCCGTGTAGCCGTTGGGCTGCCGGCGCCCCTTGAAGATCAGATCCAATGCCGCCTGGAAAGCAATGCTGTCGTCGAAATCCGCCGCCGTACTGCACCGGGGCCGCGACACCATCGGGAAAGGAGGCCCTGGTTTCCGTGCCGCAGCGGCCGCGATGGGCGCGGTGCTCCGTGACCACCAAGCCTGAGTTTGCGGCCTGTCCTGATTTCAGTTACACAGGTATGTAAGGAATAATCAACTTCGCCAACCTCAATATTATTTTTTGGAGTCACATCCGTCAAAGAGACCAAGATCAAAAGTGATGTCTGGTTTAACAGAAGGGCCAATTAAAAAGATCGCTACGGGCGATTAGTTTTACGCCTTCCTTGGTGGCTCGTTCTCTGGCTGCGGGGCTAAATGCCTTTGAATTTGTGATGGCGTGAAGTTCGGCCTCTGGTCGGTCATATGCTTGTCTGGCGGCAAGCAACTCTTCGACGGCATCTTCTCCACATGACGTTTCAGTTTGGATATGCTTGCACTGGATGATGATTGATTTGTCACTAGTCACGCTTTTTGCAATTCCATCCGCCCCGCGATCCCACGATTTTGGCGTTTTGTTGATTTTGTATCCTGCCATCTTCAAGCGCCCCAAACACCAGTCTTCAAACTGTACTGGTTCCATCGCATCAATATCATCCAAGGTAAATGTTTCTTGCCCTTCAAAGGGGGCTTGGGGTTGATCAGAAAACCCGCCTTGGGCTGGTTTGGAAGCAACCGTTTCAGAATACAAGTTCTCGGCATCTTTCTTGGCGTCAACCGGAGGCATGAGCATATCACGGCTTAAAGTCCGTTTGCGCTCAAGCAGTGCATGAATTCTTTCATCAAAGCTGCGGTCATTAAAATCCGGATGAAGCGCCTGAACATAATGAACGTGGATGGGTTTAACCTGCCCGATCCGGTAAATCCTGTCCGTGCATTGATCCTCAACAGCCGGATTCCACCACCGGGAAAGGTGGATCACATGATTTGCCGCTGTAAGGGTTAAGCCAACACCACCCGCACGGGGGGAAAGGATCATGGCGTCAAAGCCGTCTGCGCCTGCCTGAAACTCATTCACACGCTGCTGGCGCTTCGGTCCGGTCACTTTCCCGCTGATAATGAGAGGATATTTTGATAACCTGTAACGGCGATGAATAAAGCCTGCTAGTGGTTGATGAATATCCAGTGATTCAACAAAAATCAGTGCTTTCTCACCAGCTTTATGAATATCATCAAGGATACCGAACAAGAGACAAAAGCGTGCAGAATCGGGTATGTAGGTTGAATATTCGGCCTGATTTGGGTGGTAGGGATGCAGAGAAATACTTTTTAGCTGGTGCAAGGCTTCCAGAATTTTCCCCGGGCCACGATTTTGTTGAGCCGCAACGATTGCATTGCTGTACGCTTCTTGTTGTACCCGAGGCATTATTTGTGTTCTCACGTGGATTGACTTGCTGGGCAAACCTTTCAGGCTGCCGCTTTTCATTCTACGCAACATTACGGGTTGTGCATTTTCGCGGGGATAACTGAGCAGAGATTTTAGGCGGAGAAGTGCAGCCGGGGTTTCATCTTTTTCATAGGTCTGGCTGAACGTTTTCAAATCACCAAGATAACCCGGCTCCAGTGTATCCATGATACACCACAAATCAGCAAGTCGATTTTCAATTGGCGTCCCGGTCAGACCAATCAGAAAATCTCCATTCATTGCCTTGGCGGCATTTGTCATAATGGTGCCGGGCGTTTTGGTTTTTTGAATTTCATCAAAAACAACAACCGCAAATGGTACAGAAGCAAAACTGTGCTGGTAATCTCTAATCGTCTCATAAGTCGTTAGCACCCAATTGGCCTGACGAATTTCATCCATGTCCAGCGTTGAGCGACCAACGTCAACTTCTCTGCCTGTAGTTTGCTTTAATTTTTTCAGGTCTGTGCCAAATGCTTTTAAGCACTCTCCCAGTCCCGGCTGGTGTAAATGAAGGTTATGTTCCTGTTCCCAGTTACGTAGCAACCCTGTGGGCGCAACAATCAAAATGGGGGCCGTGCGCACGGTTCCGGCACTCATGCCCTGACGTAACCAAAGAAGGAAGGAGAGGCTTAACAGAGTTTTACCAAGCCCCATGTCATCAGCCAGCAACACGCCGCCCTGTCCGGCCTTCCATGCCTTTTGAAGCCATGTTACACCATCAGATTGATGGGGCTTGAGGCGAGAAATCATATTTACGGGTTCTGCGGTATCGCCCCCGCCGCTCCGTTGTTTCAGGCTAAGTTCAGCTCCGACCTGCTCAAGATTATCGTCAATCAGTAGAACAACCGGGCCTGAATTTCCGTCTTCTTCGCCTTTGTCCTTATCTTTTGGCGGTATTTGCTCCGGTTTGATTTCGGCGGTTAATATATCAAGCGCGTCCAAAACTATTTTTGAAGCCGGAAGCTGATCGCCTTTCCATTCAACGTTTGGCGCTTCGGAGGTCATTGCTTTTTTAACAGCGCCTCGAAGTTCCGGGATTTCTTCTTCTGCCAGAAAAATGGTTTTATCACCCACCTTGAGGCCGAATTTCTCAGGAAGCCATTTATCGCCTTCCCGTTGCACCCACGGAACAACAGGGGCTTCCCAAATACCAACGTCCTGCACCCGCTGTGAATATTCAGAGGTTTCAACAAAAACGGATGTTAGCAACTCCGTATCGGCATCGTCACCAAGAGCGTGCCGGATAAATTCCCGTGGGTTTTTAACAAATTCCCGTCTGGTCTTGGCATCGGCCTTTTTCGCGTTTCTGACAACATTCAGCGCCTTGCGGACGGGTTCGTCCAAAACAACATACCAGTTGTCTTTCAGGGCATAGCTTCCCCGGTCGTCAGATGATCCGGGAAACCGTTGTTCTGCAAAAATGCGGTGCTGCTTCGGTGGAAGGAGATTTTGCGCCTCGAAGACAAGTGCCTCGCCCGGTGTTTCTTCATCGCCAATTTCAGGTTCCTGGGTGATGTTGGGGCCAAACAGGACAGGATCAAAATCGAACTCTTGTCCTTCGGTTTTCAGCGAGAGGGAAAATGAAGCGGCGTGAGAAATTCGTGTTTTAAGCAGATACTCTTCGGCTTTTAGCCCCTGAGCATTATCAATTTGCAGCAGGTCTTGAATTCGCGCCCACGCTTTGAGTCGTTCCGCACTATCTTCCTGAGACTCTGAATTGAATTTTTCCAGAGTTTCGACCAATGTATAAAGCGGCCCCGGCAGACGGTATTGTCGATTACCCTGATTAATGAAGGCGCCCTGCCTCTTCACGCCAATAGCCGTTTGCCCGGTTAGCTCTATCCATTTGCAGCGAAATGAAAAACCTTCGTCGGTTAGCCCCCCTTGTCCGTGAACATCCAACGTAAAAGGCGAGAGTGGCGGAAGGCCAATCAAGTCCGCCATTGACCTGTCCAACTCAACAATCAGGCTATGCGGTATAAGGAGGCCGTCTTGTTTTTCTGAAACATCGTCGTCATCGGCCCATGCCAGCACCCGGCTTACAGCGGCAACAATTTTTCCTTCCGGGATATTCACCCAATCCAATAAAGGGATTATTCGCGCCTTCCCGATCAGGGACTTCTCGGTAAGTTGAAGCAGGGCACCGCTATCAGAAATGTCCGCAATAAATGCCAGAATTCCCATTTTAACGGTTCTCCCGTGGCATATAGTCAATCTTGTTTAAACGAATACCTGTATTATCCCGGATGAACCCCTCAACCTTGCGCTGCCATGCACCGTGACTTGAGCTAGAGTGAATAACTCCACCGTTGTCAGATTTTTTCGCTAACTGCCATTTCCAATAGGGTGATGTCTGTTCTTGGTAAAGCCGTGGAGCATCTTCATTACCGGACAGCCATACATGACATTTCCCGTTTTCGCTCCATTCGGCAATTGTTAATCCTGCAAGGTTTAAAATCAAAACGGCATGATTCGACTGGACGCTGCCAGAAAGGCTGCCAAATTTTAACTTTCCGTCGAACATACGACGAGCGTGCCAAGCACCGCTTTCAGCAAAAGCAACCCATGCCCCTTCAATAACCCCCAAACGGTCATAGGCTTCCCAAAACGCACGGCGGTACGGCCATTGCAATCTAAGTTCGTCAGAAGCGATGTCATCAACGATTTGCAGGAATTGTTCCAGAGAAGCCTTAGCCAGCCAGCGAAGCATGACCGACTTGGCATCTTCATCGACGCCGTTCCACAAGCCGGAATTTAACCGAGGGTCCTTATAATGTTTAAGCAGAAAGTCTCGCGTTGTATCTGCTATTCCGGGAGGAAGGTCATTGCTTCCATCTACCCAAGGCGACAGCAAACTGTTTACTATAACATTACGGATTACCACAAACTGGAATGTATCATCCAGGCAGGACCATTCCAGAATTCGCTCAAGCAAGCGTTCTGTCGGCTCTGTCCTGTATAGCGCCAGCGCAACTTTAAAACTTTCAACACCAAAACCCAGATAGGCAAAATCGCCCATCAAACCAATTTCATCCAGTGACTCACGCACTGAGAGGCTGGATGAAACCACCGCCGCCGCAGCCGTTTGTGGTCCACGCCCTACAGAGAACAGATGAAATTGCTTATGCTTATCCCGCCAAGGCCAATCGAACTTGGCAGCAACACCAGCGAGCACATTAGCCACTTCATCAAAGCTCGTATCGTTTTTATCAAAATCCCTCAGATATGCACTTATCAACCGCTTATAGGCACTCATTCGGCCTTCAAGTCGCAACCAACCCAGATATGCCTCTCGCACGGCAGGGTCATGGGCTAGCGGTTTTTCTTTCAGCCACAAACACCATCCAGCCTGACGCCATTCACGTTTGGTTACGTCTTGCAACTGCCCCGCATGGACTGCACCCATAATATGGGAAGCAACAACAGATAAATTTTCTAAAGTAGGCGGCTCTCCTCCGGCAACGAATGATTTCTCCAACACCTTGTTTGTTTCAACAAGCCGTGGCGGAATTGTAAAAACCGTTTTTTGAAGGCGCGAAGATGTCGTTCCCAAGCGTTCTATGGCATCCAGCATCTTCATTATCGTTGCTCCTCGCCGATTGCTTTTTCGGTTGCCTCTACAGGCTCCGGCTTTGGTGACGCCATAATAAACCGCAAGTCAATTCTTCGATCAGCTTGTTTTTTGGCTTCTTCAGTTTGCCCTTCAAGCTCATCGGTTGGCCGCCTGGCTGCGTAACCGCTAACCCCGAGAAGGTGTAAGGCATCATCATTTTTGATATTTTCCAAACCGTCTTGTGCAGCGACTAAATACTTAAAAGTGCTGATCGATCTCTCTGCCGATAGTATCCAGTTATTTTTTACGGCACCTTTGGCAAACGGGTCGTTGTCCGTATGTCCTTCAATGAAAATAGCTTCCAGTCTGCCGCCTTTTAATGACGGACATCCTTGCGGTTTCATTCCTGCATCGGAATAGCAGGGCAACACTTCCCACAGCGCCCCTGCAACGTGGCTAACAATCACCTTCCCTTGCTCGGACAGTTGAGACTTGCCCTTTTCAAATAACAGATCGGCTTTTAAGCGCAGAACGCCATTTTCTGAATCAATCTCAACCCGAACGCCACGGCTTTCCAGAATGTGGCTAATATCTTCAAGCATTTGCTGACGCGCTTCACGAGAACCGGTAAGTTCCTGATTAATTTCATCCTGCTTTTCTTCGGCTTCGCGAAAATTGAGCGCAAAGGCCATCAAAATAATAATGAATATAAACAGCATTCCCACCATCAGGTCTGTCATGGAAACGAAATAGCTTTCGTCTTCTTCTGTAATATGAGGGGAATGAGTGCTGATCATGACGCCTCCTTATTCCGCAATAGTCATGCGTTATTTCTGATTACGGCTATCGACAAGATCTTCAATGCTTTCTTTCAGACCTTCAATTCCGCCACCCAGGGTTCTAACGGCTTTGTTGAGTTCACGGTCAAGCCCTGAAACGAACGATTCCACATGTTCCCGATAAGCATCAGCGCCCGTTATTAATTGGTCAATGGAACCTGCAAAGCTTTTGTCAACATTCTCAAAACGGCTTTTATAATCAAGCCAGGCTTCTTGCATTTGCTCGCTTGTCTTGACGATTGAGGCCGCCAGCAGTCGCAACTGCTCATGTGATTGAGTGATCGCCTCACCAGCCCCGCCAACGTCCTGAGCGGCACTGGCAATCTTATCTGCAACATTCACCAACGGCTGTGTTGCAGAGCGCAAATCACGGATCGTTGTTGCAACATCGCCGGTGATCCCGCGAACACTTTCGGAAACATCGGCAAAGGCTTCCCGCTGATCGGCCATTTTCGTTTCCATGCCACTTATCGCGGATTCAAATCTGCCTATCTGATTTGAAAGGGGCGTGAGCGTCTCGGCCAGTTCACTGGATGAGGCTTGCATTTTATCCGCAAAATCATTTGCGGCGCTGGACGTCTGCTCCTTAATGCTTTGCCCGGCGGCTCCGAGAAGTTCCTCGACCCTGCCCGCTGAACTCGCCATTCGTGAGCCAAATTCGGAACTTGTCTGGTCGATTTGGTTGACAACATTACCAAGCGCACCCTGAATGTTATCGAGAGCATTCACCAGTGCGTCCATTTCCTTGCCAGCCGCACCTTTTAGGTCTTCACCAAAAGACTTCGTCATATCGGAAATGGCATCCTGATTCATCTTGCCAAAATTTCCGGCCATACCGTCCAGAGCCTCGCTAAGAGGCTTCAAGGCATCGGCAAGATTGGTCTGCAATGTCTGGCTAAACTGCTCTTCCAACACCTTGCCAACTTCAACGGCAAAGTCGGTATTAAACCGTTTCAACTGCGCCGTTTGCTCTTTGAGTTCAGAAAGCTGCTTTGTTGCAATCGTCTCCGGTGTCGCAAACACCATCCCCCGTTCCAAAGCTTCACACATTTTGTCAAAGCTGTGTTGCAATGATTGAATTTGAATACGGTAGGTGAAGGAAAGGACAATCGACGCGCCAAGGCCGGTAATAGACGTCAAAAATTTGAAAGTCGCTGCATTGAGGAGTTTGCGAAGGCTTTCCTGCGCCTGATCTACATTACCACTGGCAACACCCTGACTTGCAAAATAAATGGCAGCAACCAGCCCTATGAACGTGAACAGGAGGCCAAAACCAACAAAATAGTTGGGCAATGACTGGAGCAGACGAAAGGATTTACCTGAGGCTTCAACAGCATGAACATTTAAATATTGCTGGGGGCGAATTGAATTTCCAACAGGAACATCATCACTGCCTTCTTCAATCACCAGTGTTTCTTTAAACTCCTGCCAACTGTGACGTAGCGGCTTTAGGCCGTTTATCTCATCCGAAATTTCGCGGAATACTTTTTTGAATGCGGGATATGACTCATTGTGCTTTTTAATAAATTTGGTCGATTTATCCAGACGACGGCGGACAAGCTTTACTTTTACGAACATCCATACGAACACACAGAAAGCAACAGCAATCATAAAAAGGCAAAGGCCAATCGCAATTTCTGGCCCCTCAAACACCCCGAAGGCAGGCTCAAGGCCGCGCATCAAGGCTCGTAACCAGCTTCTTACGATCTCCAAAACAACCCAAAAATTAGTCACAAACGCCCCCTGCACCTAAATCGTATTTACCCTCAAAACTAGCGTAAGGCATAGCAAAGAGTCGATCTGATTCTCGCCCGTATGTTGTTTTTGACCAGGCATCACTCTATTAATCTCTGAGAAACAATAAGATGAATACGCGAATTTAGCAAACAAACGTAACAGAATTACTGAAACTATTAAATTCACCCCGAAGTATAAGTGACTAATAAGTTCGGCGATAATTTGAACCGCGTACTTTTGATTCAATAATTTACCGTAACTGTCCAGGCACCTGAGGCGGTTGTCAGGCTGTGCGGAGACGGTGTATCCGGGTTTCCGGATCCAGCATGAGCACCTGGATGATGTTCCAGCCCTGTTTTTTGGCGGTCGAGATGAAACTTCGGATTACGGCGAAGTCTTTGACCTTCCCCACCTTCTTGGCTGCGGAAGCCGCCGGAGATTTTCTGCTTGAGCTTCATCATACGTCCGTCCTGCTCGGCCTGATTGTTGGTGAAGGGCACGTCGAGATTGGTGACGAAACGCAGCACGTCGTGGACGATGCCCTCGGCGACGATGGCCCCGAAACGTCGCTCGATGAGCGCGGCCAAGCTTGGTTTCAGCGGCCGGCCCGATGACACGACCTCATCGATGCTTCGCGATCTACGGGCCGGCAATAAGCTGGAAGCGGCTTGGCTGTCCGGCGCGGTTTCCCGGATGAGCCGGGAATGCGGCATCCCCGCGCCGGTCAACGAAACTC
>PIVM01001172.1 GCA_003353945.1 Gammaproteobacteria bacterium | reverse complement strand
TTGTTGGAGTTTGGATAAAAATAGATATGGTTATTCATATATTATTCAATAATCAATTTTAATATATTTTTATAATAGAATAAGTCCATTATAAAAAGTTGTTTTTAAAAAATTAAATATTACTGAACTTATTGTTGTTCTTGTTCAGTTGTTGCTTTTACAATTTTCTTTTTTCTTCCTCGTTTTTTTGGTTTCTCTTCTGTTGTTTGTTCAACAATTTCTTCTTTAATTTCTTCAACTTCTTCTGTTGTATTATCACCATTTACTGCTTCTGCTTGTTTTCTATATTTTTCATATAATTCAGTTCCTTTGACCTCTGTTCTGTAATAAATACCTTTTTGTTTGTTCAATTCTGATAATTTGTATGTTGGATATTTTGTTTTTAACATTTGTAATACTCCTTTATCTGATAAGAACATTGAATATGCTGTTTTTCTACGACGGTTTATATTTGATTTCTTATTTAATATTTTTGTGAATTTCTTTCTATCTTGATATAAAAACTTTG
>PIVM01000412.1 GCA_003353945.1 Gammaproteobacteria bacterium | reverse complement strand
GGAGGAGCTCCTCATGTGAGAATGAGTGAGAGCACCATCCAACCTGGCCAGTATGGTCTCCCAGGACATACGCCTTCAGACATGAGTGACCTAGGTTCAGCCAATACCTATGACCTAGGTAAGCCCCCAGCTGGGACAGCTGGCTCTCATGTTACCTCCAGTGACCCTATGATACAGACTATGATGGATATGAAAGAAGGTCTGTTGTTGTTGACTAACCTAGTTCAGAGACAGGGGAGGCCTGACCACACAGGAGCTCAGCAATCTGCTGACGCAGGAGTTCAGCAACCAGCCAACACAGGAGCCCAACAGGTTAGCTTTCAAGCAGCAGGTCAAGCCCCTAACCCAAACCCTGTGGTCACTACCAAAGAACATGTTATAGATGACTTGGAGCATGTTTACTCCAGGAGGAATGAAACTTCCATGTCACAAAAGAGATTTAAGCCTATGAATGTGACTAAATTTGATGGCAAGGATGATTGGGATGATTACATCAACACCTTCAGGGTAGCAGCAGCTTACAACTCCTGGGATGCTGAAGATCAAAGGTGTCACTTGATCAATGCCTTAGATAAGGATGCTAGGTCTGTCTTCACTGAGAACCCAAGGGCAGACTTTGATGAGTTGGTCAAGGCCCTGGAAGAGAGGTTTCAGCCCCCAGATCAGGTGACATCCTATCAAAACAGGCTGGAATCAAGACACTATAAGCCAGGTGAAGAGGCTTCTACGTATTCAGCTGATCTTAGGAGACTGGCCAGGAAAGCCTACCCTGGTTTGCACGCTGAACAGCTAGATTCAGTGGTTGTGAACTATTTCATTAGAGGCATCAAGTATGATGATGTAGTACAAGAGCATGTACATCACCAAGGAAAGAAATCCCTGAGGGAAGCGGAGGCTGCACTCCAGTCTAAGGTGACTTACAGGTCACTGGTTAATGCCAGAAAACCCTCTGATCCAGCCAGAGCTACCCAGGCCTCAAACCAGCCTGGTAATGTCTCTGGGGTAGGCAGCATGCCTACTCTTGATTATGGTGTGGCACAAAACACCATGACACCCTGTATGGAGGCAGCAGCTGCCGCTGGCCCCCAACCACAGCCGCCCCCTCAACCCAGTGGTGAAGGTAGGAGACAACCTCAGCAGCAGGGTCAAGGTGGAGGTAGAGGCCGTGGTGGTAACAGAAACCAAAGGAGTGGACGTAATAACCAAAGGAATGATGGTTATAGAGACCAACCTCGAGCAGACCAAGGTGGTGGAGGCAGAGGTCAGCCCCCACCATATGACCAGAGGTCTAATCCTCCTGGCCAGCGCCAGTATGAGGAGAGAGGCTATGATAGGCCTCCTCAGAATGACAGGAACTATAACCAGCAGAGCTATGGTGGCTCTGATCAACAAAGAGGTGGAAGAAGGAGAGGACCACCTGGACCAGAAAACCCCTGTTTTAATTGTGGGGGCATAGACCATTTTCAATCAAATTGTCCACATCCAAGAAGAGATGGTAGGCCCCCTGGTGGTGGCAGAGGAGGAGGTAGAGGTGGAGGCTATCCACCTAGGCAACAGGATAATAGTAGCAGGCCATATCCACCTGCTTGGCCTAATCCTCCTGCCAACCCATACTCCCAGACAACACCTGCTGGTGCTGTACCACCACCACCACCTGGTCCCTCCCAGAACATGAGGTCAATGAGAGTTGGCCCACCAGCAGTGGCACAAGATGGAATGCCACCACCTCCAGGGTCTGGAAGATCTACCCAGCCCATGGAGAGTTTCAGCATGACAGTGCCAAGAGCTCATGTTGCTACAGAAGATGATGGTCCATACCTAGTGGAGCCTGATGACCCCTTCCCTAGTGTGGCAAACACTGCCTCACAACCAGCCAATGGTTTCTACCATAGCCAGCCTGAGACCTCAGAGATATACTCAGGTTGGTGGGGACCATCATCAGGAGGTCATTATACCCCAGATGACCCTCTTGATATGAGACCACCTGGTCCTAGGCCCATCTTGCCTAGGCAACCAACCAGAAACTTTAGGTGTGGCACTTTGAGTGGCTGGAACTGGATGTCCAAGCCAGCGAATTTAAACTCATTGG
>PIVM01001171.1 GCA_003353945.1 Gammaproteobacteria bacterium | reverse complement strand
GCCGAGATGATGTGCTGCTGCATGAAATGGTGGGCTGCATTATGGAAACGCTAGCAATACGAGGCGATCTCAAAGGGCACCCGAGCTTCTCCACTCTGCTAAAACGGCAACAACTTGTTTTGACTGATGCATTAAAACATGCTAATGTTCCCTTCAACCGTATTGTACAACGCCTTCAAGTGCCACACATTGCCAACTGCAATCCTGTATACCAAGTAAGCACATTTGTTCATCGCGTTTTGTTAGTGCCTTTGATGATCATGATACCACTATCCTACCAACTTCCCACAGGTTATGCTCAACCTCATTGATGATCCTTTTATTGCTGGCCTGAAGCAAATGAGTTCTTCTGATGTTGAATTTCTGAGCGTTATGGAGCTCGAGTCTATGTTTCAAGCCGAAGAGCTGAGCAGGGGTGACAGTGTCTCATTAGTGAAAGGGATGGAAGGCCAGGCGCCTTTAGAAAATCTGGATCTCGCATTGACACTATTTCGTGTTGCCGATTCTG
>PIVM01000160.1 GCA_003353945.1 Gammaproteobacteria bacterium | reverse complement strand
CAAGAAAACACAATAAGGGATGGTTTGGTCAAGCTTGTTGATGGGGGGAGCTGGTGGAACATCAGTTTATTTGATCAGAATGATAGGAATTGGCAGCTGAGAAGTTGATTATTCTCATGGTAGCTTTGATCCTGAAGAGTTTGATGTTGTCGTGACTAATCAGATTCTATATGACCATAGTGAATATAATTGAGTTGAGTAAATTGTTCTTTGTTTAATTTCAGAAATCGCATATGAGCAAGACTGAGAAGCATCCAAACTTTCCACTTCAGTGCCTTATCTTCTCATGGATATGTGGTGGTGTTGGTTTTGCACTAGGTTTATCTTTTGACCCTGATTGGTTTGGCCGTTTTGGTTCAATCATGGTGCTATTAGCGGTTATGAGCGAATATGCACTACTGCAAGCGGAACTTGCTCGGCTTTATAGTAGTCTACAAGGGCAAGGCGCTGCACAAGCCGGTAATACCGGCATACCTGATCTTTCACCTACACCTTGGCATCAGACTCAAGCACGTGCTTCACACATCACTATTGTTGTTGGTACATTAGTTTGGGGATTTGGGGATTGGTTTTTAAGATAGGTTTATTGGTTCCCTTTCCCAGTTTCTGTCCCAGTTTTTGCTAAACCGTACAACTTCGTACAACTCATATTTCAAAAAAACCCAAGAATAACAAAACACTATAAGTTGTACGAAGTCGTACGAAGTTGGTGCAAAAGGTTCAAGTCCTCTACTGAGTGGTGCTATATCAACAATTTGGGGGATCACCAAAGGAGCCATTATCAGAACCGTGTTAGAATTATTGCATGACACAAGGTAGTTATTGCCAATTATGAAACACTGGCTCCCCATCATTTTTATTTCTATTGTCTTGATCTACTGGCAAGACATTGCCCTTAAGATAGGACCGCCACCTGAGGTGCCCACACAGCATAACGATATAGTAGTCATGTACTCAACCTCCTGGTGTGGCTACTGCAAGAAGATGCGAAAGCTATTCAATGAAAACAACATCTCCTTCTTAGAATACGATATCGAAACATCCAGAGAGGGTAGGGTGCAGTACGATAATCTGAGAGGGAGGGGAATACCATTGGTATTGGTAAAGGGTAAGATTGTACGTGGTTACAACCCAAGGGAAGTGTTGTCAGTGCTCAAGGGTGCGTAGGGAAGATGGTTTGGCATTGGGCTTTTTGTTGGTGATAAATGGACTACGAAAGAACAAGAGAATATTTTTTAAGAAAGCCTGAGGCAGTTGAAGAATATCCCTTTGGGCCAGAAGTTGCAGTATACAAAGTCAGGGGAAAGATGTTTTCAACGCTTTCTGAAACAGATGGGGTTGCTAGAATAAATTTAAAATGTGATCCAGATGAAGCCCTTGCGCTAAGAGACATCTTTGATACGATTAAGCCAGGCTATCATATGAACAAGAAGCACTGGAACACCCTAATACTAAATGGCACAGTTCCAGAGTTTGAGATAACCAGGATGATAGATCGATCATATGGGCTGGTGGTAAAGGGGCTAAAGAAGTCAGAGCAGAAGGCGCTTGAATTACGATATGGTTTAGATGAACTTTACCGCTAGTCATGGCCAATGATGGTGAATCTAGTTGAGTAGGTGCATGGCTCACCACATTTCTAGTGTGGTGCGCTAAGTCAGAGGAGCATGTGAGCAGTAAGGTAAGTGTTTAAAACAATGACATTTTTGATCAATTCCCTATTTTCCTCATTTTCCTGTCCTATGCGTTTTCTTAATTCTATCAACGAATCAGCAACTTGCCGATCCTTGTGTTTTTCTCATGGGAACGTAGAATGAATCCATGAAAGAGAAATTCGAGCTACTACTGTACATCGTTTTAACCCTCGCCAAATTATGCAAGCCGGGTGGGGCGAGAGCTGTCATGGCTGAAAACATCGCGTTAAAACAACAGCTCATTACCGCTAGTCGTACACGAAAAAGGGCGCCAAAACTCACTACATTTGATCGTTTTCTCTTTGGTATTGTTGCTTTTTTTATTGATAAAAAATGATTAGAGAAAGTTGCAGTCATTATTAAGCCCGCCACCATTCTTCGGTTCCACAAAGCACTGGTGAAGCGAAAATACAGTATGCTTTACTCAAATAAAGCGAAGAAAAAATCGGGCAGAAAGGGCCCAGATCAACAGTTGATTGATCTTGTGATCAGGATGAGAAGACTCAATCCGCGAATGGGCTATTTGAGAATATCTATGCAGATTTTTAAAGCTTTTGGTATTGAAATCAGTTCTTTTTCTGTCGGTAGAATCTTGCGAAAACACTACAAAAATAGTAATCCAGGAAAAGGCGAAGGACCTTCTTGGTTAACCTTTATGGGACACATGAAAGACAGCTTATGGTCGGTGGATCTGTTTCGTTGTGAGTCTATCAACCTTAAGTCATACTGGGCGATGATTGTTATCGATATTTACACTCGGCGAATCATTGGCTTTGCTGTGCATGCCGGTGATTGCAATGGCGTCGCCTATTGCCGGATGTTTAACAAGATTATTTCAGGTAAAGAACTTCCAGCATATCTCAGTAGCGATAATGATCCGTTATTTCGTTTTCACCGATGGAAAGCAAACCTGCGAATACTGGATGTCGAAGAAATTAAAACAGTGCCACAAACTCCCGTTAGCCATCCATTCGTCGAACGGGTGGTAGGAATATGCCGCCAAGAATATTTGGATCATTTATTTTTTTGGAATTCGATCGACCTTCAACGCAAGCTTGATCAGTTTCAGAAATATTACAACAATACGCGCGCACATTCTTCATTGGAATGGCAAACACCAAAGGAAAAGGCGTCTGAAGAAATTACAGCAAAGAAAGTAGTTTCACTAGATCATTATCGCTGGAAATCACACTGCAAAGGTCTCTACAAATTGCCAGTGGCAGCGTGATTTAGAGAATCGCGTAGGACAGGCTAGCGCATAATTGTCACTGCAAGCTCAGTTGCTTTCTCAATTACCGTCTTCGGGACTGATTCGACATACTCGACCCCTCTCACTTCAATATCTAGTGAGCGCACCTGGTGTATCAGGGCTACCCCTTGCGTCTGGGTACCTTCCATGACCACCTCCAGGGCAATGCCGCGCGGTTTACTGGTGATGGGTACCACAATGGCAAAACCGGTGTGGGCATTAAAAGCCTTGCGGGATATCACCAGCGCCGGGCGGTGCTTCATAATCTCCTTGCCGGCACTGGGATCAAAGTTCAATGTGACAATATCACCTTTATCCGGGACGTACATCAAATCTCCTTACCCGCAGGCGACATATCCAGCCACTCGCGATCCTCATCAGTGACGCCAAAGGCTTCCTTAGGACTGTCTGCCAGCAATGCATCCAGTGACAGCTCTTCCTTTATCGGAGTGAGCACGAGTTTGTTATCTTCTATGGTCAGATCCAGTTTGGCTCCCACGTGTATGCCAAGGCTCTGGCCAATGGCTTTGGGAATACTGACAATCTCAGCGCCACCCGATTGACGCACGGTTACGGCTGTCATAGTGAATTACCTTTGGTTTTTGTTATATCGCAGTATAACATTGGTGCCGCTTTTCTTCCACGTTAAGTCGTTTCCAAGCACCAAAAAGCGCTATAACAAGCAGGCGGGTGTCCATTCTTCCTTGGAGCAACTAACACCGAACCAAAAGGCTGGCAGCAATTGTAATCAATCGGAAAATGTTCTTTCTATAGAAAGCTATCGGTGGAAATCGCATTGCCGAAGACTGTACCAATTGCCGGTAGCGGCGTGAATTTAACATTTCGAGCGCTACACGATTTCTCGCAAGGTATGTATGTTGTAATATATGCGGCGAATAACACCGCAATATAGCTACATTGTAAACCGTTCTCGGTTATGCTAAGTTTAATATAATTGATTAATGCGGCGATCACCGCCGCAAATTGTAGAGAATATACACCTTTATGTCGAGCTTGGCACTGAGACAACAGTTAGATGAGCTTTTACCCTATGGGATGGTCGCAACAAAGAAGTGGCTGTCTTCTCAAGGTTTGAGTCGTCATGCGCTTGATAACGCGCTTAAAAGCAAGAAGCTGGAAGCACTGGCAACGGGCGTTTATACGCGCGCTAAAGTACTGGTATCGTGGCAATGTGTTGTCAGTTCTTTGCAGCGCATATCGGATAAGCCAATCCATGTGGGTGGCTTAACTGCCTTAGAGCTTTTGGGGTTCGCTCATTATCTTTCAAAATCAAAAACCCAAACTGTCCACCTGTACTCTGAAGTCAAACTGCCCGCATGGGTTAGTCAATTAGATTTAGGAGTAACTTTCCCGTGGCATGGAACAAAGACCTTGTGGTCGTCAGATTTTGTGAGGGGAGGGCAGTACATAAAAGAGCATGTTTGGCGAGATGATTTGCCTGCTTTACAAATATCCTGTCCGGAAAAAGCCTGTCTGGAAATGCTGATGGACGTACCAAAACGTATAGGTTTTGATCATGCCGATGAGTTGATGCAGGGTATGACCAGCCTGTCTCCAAGAAAACTGGACGCTTTATTGATGGCCTGCCGCAATGTGAGAGTAAAGCGGTTGTTTTTCTGGCTGGCAGAGAGGCAGGGATATGCTTGGTTTAAAAAGCTGGATACTCAGAATTTTGATTTAGGCAAAGGAAAGCGTGTGGTTGCCACTGGTGGCAAATTGGATAATAAATACCTCATAACTGTGCCGGAGCATCTTCATGGATCGAAATAGTTACTATTACAGGCAGGTGCAGCTGCTTGTGCAACTTCTGCCGCTTATTGCAGAAGAGAAGTGCTTTGCTTTAAAAGGCGGTACGGCCATCAATCTATTTGTTCGAAACTTGCCAAGGCTTTCGGTCGATATTGATCTGGTCTATCTGCCTATGAAAGCGAGAGATGAGGCGCTTAGTGAAATTCGGGATGCTTTGATGCGTATCAGTGACGATATTGGCGGTGCCTTTCCTGAAACGGAAGTGATCGAGTCCTTCAAGGATAAAACCGATGCCTTGCGTCTTGTTGTTGTGCGTGATGGCGCGCAGATCAAAATTGAGCTTTCACCCGTACTGCGTGGCACGGTTTTTAAACCGGAGCTAATGGAGGTCTGCAAAGAAGTTGAGAATGAGTTCGGATATGCAGAAATACCCGTCGTTGCATTGCCCGATCTTTATGCTGGAAAAATCTGTGCGGCGCTAGATCGACAGCATCCAAGGGATTTGTTTGATGTCATGTTGCTTTTACAACATGAAGGTCTCACAGAAGATATTCGAAAGGCGCTACTGGTGTACGTCATCAGTCATCCAAGGCCCATAGCAGAGCTCTTAGACCCTACGCGAAACGATATCCGTTCGATCTATGAGGGTGAATTTTTAAATATGACAGAACAGAATGTATCACTGGAGGAGCTTGAAGATACGCTGGATAAACTCGTTGATATGATCCATCGGAAGATGACAGATGATGAGCGCCGCTTCTTGCTTTCACTCAAGAACAAGAGCCCAGAGTGGGAGTTGCTAGGACTGGAGGGGGTAGAAGATTTACCCGCAGTGAAATGGAAGTTAATCAATCTTAATAAAATGAAACCAGAAAAGCACAGGGCAGCTTACAAAAAACTGGTTGAAGTACTTCAGGGCGAAGAGGTGTAAGTCCAGTTGCTGTGCGCATATGCAGTGCCACAACTTTATTGGAGTCATCGGTCTCATCAGGCAAAATTCAATCGCAAAAAACTATATGGATATACAAGTTTTCGGTTCAAGTTTCAGGTGTATGCTGTTAAATTGACAGTGGTGAAAATAATTTGAAAATCTGAAGCTATTTGTGATTTAGGTTGGCTTTAATGGGCAATATTGTAGACGGCTGGCTGGAATTGTACGAGAGACCCACCGATGCCTTAAACGATTTGAATGATCATTTGGGCACCAAGTACGATACTGGACATCTTACTCGCTGGACCAAAGAGCAGGCAGGGTTGCATGCAACGGCGATCAATTTCATGATGCGGGAATTGGTCGATAAACCTACCTACCAAATGCTGAGGGTGCCGGTAAGGAAAGTGAAAAAGATGTCTACAGACAACTCGCGTGCCTGATGTTGATATCATCACCGATAACAATTCCTGCCTATTTATAGGGTAGTGAAATGTACTGGTTAGAACTTCTGAAAGAAGAAGACAGATCGTATCTGCAGGGCATTAGTGGTAGGAGGGGCTTTAGCTGATAAGGGGATCTTTCAAAATCAACAAAATGGACAAAATTGAAAATATGAAGGGCGTTATTTCCATCTATCTTGTTGATAATTAAGAAAAATGGTTTTTATAAAAAGAATTCTGGGGGTGTGGTGGTCAGAGGTTCAAATCCTCTCGTCCCGACCAATTAAATCAATGATTTACGATAATAATTTTCCAGGCGCATATTGTCTTTTCAGGTTAGTCCCGCACTAGTTGTAGCGCGACAAATGGTTTGGTCCTCCTACCCTCCGCTCTGGCGGCCTTTAACCCTCCTTTAATCCCCTATTAACTGCTGCTCAATTAATCATCAATATAGCCTGCTCTGACAGCGGATTTGTGGTATGGCGCGACACTTGGTTTGAAATCATCGGTGTTTCCAATGAAAGAAGCGATGACTCAAAAATCGCCTTAGCTCCCCTTTATTAAAAGGCATCACGCGCATATCTCCCTCTTTTCTAAACTAATACCTCAGACAAAAATGAAACCTCTGGAGCGATTACTTTACACTGAAAGCATTTAGTATATATGCAAAAAAAGACTTGCAATTCAATAAATAAATTTTCGATATTTCAGATTTATGAGCTAAAAAACGGAGATCTGGAATGAATGAAAATATAACACTACATGACTATATTATTGACCATTGCAATGAAAGTATGGAAGCAGCCCTATCAGCAGAACGCTATCCTTTATGGAAGCGGTCATGTCCCGAAATGAATGATATTGACTTTATTCGTTTTGGACTGCTGCGCGGCATTGGCGTGGTTGACAGTGGTCGCCATTTTCTACAGACGACAGAAAATGTTCATGGCGAAAGTCTTCCCCTATCGACTTATTTTAAATCACTTAAGTCACCAAGGCGTACGAGCATGCTTAAGGCGATCGAAAAGCAGAGCTATACGCTTCACTGTAGGACGCTGGCATCAAGGGGGGTTAATTATCTAAGACAATTCCAAGAGCTTGATCAATATGCCGTAGAAGCAGCTGACGGACCTTTTATCGACCATGCTTGTCACACAGCAAAAGGGGCCAATGGGAAAGTCTACGCTGCCGGTTCTATTTATTCGATGAACCTCAGAAATGGACTGCTAAAGCCGCTTTGCTGCATCACTAACGGGACAAAACGAAATCATGAGATACCCGTTCTGCGTAATCACATCGAAAAACAAAACAAAGAGGTGAATAAACCAGAAAAGTGTCTCTATGTGTACGATAAGGCTGTAACGGATTATGTCTGGTGGGATCACCAGACGCGGCATGAAAATTACATGATTTCAGTTTTAAAAGAGAATTCAGTGGCAACCTTTTTTGAATCCATTCCATTCGACAAAAGTAATGAAATCAACACGGGAGTAGAGGGCTACAGCCTTTATGAAAATGGGGGTATAAAATTTAGTGTCGTGGATTACCGTGATCCAGAAACGCAGAAATGTCACAGTTTTGTGACGACTTTGCCTACATCTATTAATCCGGGAACTATTGCTATGTTGTACTACAAGCGCTGGACTATTGAGAAAGCGTTCAATAACAGTAAAAGCAATTTGAAGGAAACAAAAGCGTGGTCATCTAATGCTAACGCACTGAAAAATCAAATGCACCTCACCTCTATGAGCTACAATTTAATGCGCGTACTTGTAGAGATTTCAAAAACACAAGACCCAGAGCTGATTCATCCATCGGATAAAAAATATGCCAAAACACTGGAAAAAAGAGAGCAGGTTGCCAGAAAAAGAGGTTGCTTTGTTAATCCTTTATTTTTCCAGGCAAGAATAGCGCGCATAGCCTCATACACAATTCGAGCCGTTCAAATTGCAATAATAACCGGAAAGTCTTTGGCGTGGGTTATGAGTGCTCTTGTAGCTCGATTAGTCTCACGGCCGGACCAAATACGGGAACACTGATGTTTGAGATATCAATTTCACCCCTAGACTATCTCTGATTTGGGTACTTCTTTTCTCGATATAGTCACTCCTTAATAATTGACCGCGCCAATCAGCAGTACCCGAAAGTGCGCAAAAAGACATTTATATCGAATTATTAAAAAAACCGTGATCTTTATGTATTGGCACAGTAAAGCAGACACTAATTTCTATTTATCTGTGAAAATATACCCTCGAAAAACTCAAGATCAGCAGCGCCTGAACGGTATCTGATCAATCATTTTGTAATCTGTTGTTCTAATGGGCTAATTTATTTGGGTGGCTATATAATCCCCCTCGCGATCAAGGTCAACAACAACCAGGGAACGCCAGAATGAAAATCACACCAGAAGACTATGCCGTTTTGGAGAGTGCGGTAAAACGCACAATTGCCCGAAC
>PIVM01001170.1 GCA_003353945.1 Gammaproteobacteria bacterium | reverse complement strand
ACCATGCCTACCATAAAGACGTTCTGCTTCAATTTTTACTGCTGTGAACCTGGTGCAGCACGAAATGCCAGTGCTGCCGAGCCAAATTTATTGGGTTTTCGGTCAGGCACTATATAGGTATATGCTTGCGCAAACTTATATTTCTCCCATAATTTAAAACCATGAACAACATCGAATGGACTCGCAAAGCAATCAAGCAGCTGCAAAAAATCAGTCATGCCCAGCGGAGTAACATTGTTAATGGTGTTGAAACACTAGCACTCTGGCCTAGCTGTCAACATGTTATAGCCCTGAATAACCACACGCACCAATACCGTTTGCGTATTGGTGATTACCGGGTGTTTTTCAATGTATAGGGCGAAACCGGCCACGATAGTTGACGCCAGACAGTCTGGATAAAAACGGCAAAGAAATTAAAAGTCATGCGAAAAATATGGCTAATCGTTTTAGAAATCATGGTAAAGCATACTTTGAATTCATTACAACTCCAGGAATGGATCCAACCAAC
>PIVM01001169.1 GCA_003353945.1 Gammaproteobacteria bacterium | reverse complement strand
TCTTTAAGCAGCCTATTCCATCTCCTATTGTCCCAAGAGTATGTAAGGCTACCGTCTTCAAAATCGCGCTTTCTAAACTGCCCTAAACAATCGAAGTAAATCAACAGTTCTAAATCAGCATCGGTAATACCATTTGTTTTACAAGCCCACTTGCGTATAATCCTATAATGCTTTAACAGTCCGAGTTCTTTTAAATCACCTCCTGTTAACTTTCTCATAAAACAAAAACTACATCCTGGGTTTTTATAACGTGATATGTTTCCCTGTCCAGTTCTATTTTATGCCCCGCGTGCCTATCGTAATAAATCACATCGTTCTTTTTTATACCATCGCATTCGCTGCCCGTAGATACAACTGTAGCTTCTACATATCTTATGTCTTCACGATGGCTCTCAGCAAGAAGCAAACCGCCTTTTGTAGCGGTCACTCCTTCTTTAAGTTTCTTTATTATTATGTTTCTACCTATTGCGTTCATATTATTCTCTTAAGTTAGACATAACGCAGTTAGT
>PIVM01001168.1 GCA_003353945.1 Gammaproteobacteria bacterium | reverse complement strand
AAATTAAGAACAGCAGAGTTAGCACCTCCAGCAGCAACTGGCAGTGTATATGTTTCATTTGTGTTTGTAGGAAAAGTTACTGTTTGAATATCTACAGCTGTAACGTGACCAGTTGCGTTTGTTGTTATAGTATTAACTAAATCAACTGTACCGCCAGATCCTGGAGATGCAGATGAAGTTGTATCTGTTCTACTTGTATTGTCGTGGTTTAAAATTACATCCGCTGCGGTTCCAGAATTATTTAAGTAAGTTCCAGCTGTTACAGATTCTACTATTGTTCCAGGTATACTACTTGACAATGCGTATCTTCCGTCAAGATCTACAGTTACATCTGATTGATTAGACACCGTGGCTGTAAGAACACCATCACCCGTATTAAAACTAAGACCTGTTAAAAAGTCGTTAGCACCGTCAAGGTTAGCCCAAGCTCCATTAGCGTAAACTAGCACTTTATCAGTGTCTGTGTTAAAGTATAATTGACCTTCGTTTCCAGATGGTGGGTTAGAACT
>PIVM01000411.1 GCA_003353945.1 Gammaproteobacteria bacterium | reverse complement strand
CCGACATGTTGGAAAACATACAGAACCAACAGTGTGGGGTGAATGCCGACCACCAGAGGCACCAGGGACTGCTGGTAGATGCCCAGCTGGACCATGAGAGAGTGACGGAGGAGCATCGTGATCTCCAGAGGGAGCGCACTGAACTGGACCGCGAGCGGGCAGCTTTTAATGAAAAAGTCAAGCTGCATAACCAGAGGGAGGCTCGCTACCAACAGAAGCTGTGTGGTACCCCCGAGTCCAGCTTAGTCCATCTGCAGGCTTACAAGGAGGTTGTGGACCGTCATGAGGAGCTGCGGCAACAGAACGCGCAGCTGAAGAGCCTACTGCTCGTCCAGGCCCAGCTGTTGGCCTTTTACAACCAGTGGCATGCCAGGAATGAAGCAGCCAATGAAACCAGCGCCCAAGTCAGAGCCCTGGAGGTGGGGATTGACCGTCTTCACCCGGACCTGACCACAGCTACTGAGGCCCTGGACGCCCCGACCCGTGCGGCGGTGAAGGTGACGGAGGATACGTCACAGGCCATCCTCCGCCTGTTTGATGCCCACGGCAGATCCCGACCAGACCAGAACCAGATTGACAAGTGGTTCCGTGAGGGCAAGCTGGAGAGGGAACGTCTCCGTAATGTGGGAGAACTGCCCCCTGGACACCGCCCACTCATCGCAAGGGCAGTTGGTGGTGCTTGCTGGGATGCCACCTCCCCCGGACCCGGTGACGAGCGTTCAGCCCCGCCTAGGGCAATCGAGCTAGCTGCAGTGGAAGCTCAGCAGGCCGCTGTCCTGGCGGAGGAGGTAGCTGAGGCCGCTCCGCCCGCCCCGGAGGAAGGAGAGGAAGAGCTCGATTATGATGAGGAGGACGACGACGACGATGTGCTCAATCTCAACGTAGATGATGAGTTGGCAGAGTGAGGAGGCGGGACGCCCGTGTCCCCCGCCAGAGGAATGGTGGAGGGTTTGACAGGACGCCCGTATCCCCTGTCCGGAGGAAGGATCAACGGGACGCCCGTATTCCCCGTTAGGAGGGATCTTATTCTTCTCCGGACTAAACTGTTTCACTAAACCACTACTGGACGCCTACATCCCCAGTAGTGGAGGGATTTAATTATTGTGTGCCAAATGGCCTAACTGATCTTTTGGTGTTGACCTTAAGTGGCCTAACTGCATTTATGAAGCATAGGAATGAACCTTATTTGGTGCTCAACTGAAATAGTTGCTTTAAATTGTTATTATTAATGTCATGATGCATATTACTATTATATTAGTATATCAGTGATCGGTGATCAGCAGTCACAGCAGCAAAGTTTGTTAAGTGTTCTCGTAGATGTTAGCAACACGCTATAATATGTGTTGAGTTGCACTACGGTGCCGAGTAGTTCATAACTACCTCAGGTTTTAAAGAGTTTGCATTTAAAGATTTGCATTTAGAACTCGCTATGAACGAGTGAATCTCAGGATTTCATTTTAAAGTTTTGATACTAGAGTTATTGCCTCAGGGCACAGGCACTTTTTGCCTTATAAGTATCATTGACCAGAAACTGAATATGTTCAGTTGTTAGAAGTGACGAGTAATTACACACTTGAATAATTATCCAATGTATTAGGTGCTAGAGCATTATTGGTGCTGTTAAAGCGATTATGTGTATTAGAAGTGCAATTGTTATGTATAGACTGCACTAGATTTTAAAGTTAGTATTTGTTATACCACGAGATTGTACGATGTACCTACAGGGTATATGTAGTTGTTTTACTAAACAGCTGGGAGAAATTTTTTACTATGAAGCCAGTCAGTGCTAGTAAAAACATTTGTTAATTGTCAAAGTTTTTATTATAAAACATATGTTAATTCTCACAGTTTTATAACATGTATCAGGGTACTATTTTATTAGTATATGCTCGAGTATGTAACTCTCATAACTCGTTCGAGCATTTCTCATGGTTAAATTATCATTCCAGAGTGTATTTTTGTATTTTTAACCATTGTTATTTGTGACGAACTGACATATGCCATACCTTAGCACACTTCTTTTTATTACTCTCTCTGGGTTAAATTATACTAAATTAGGGTAATTTGGGTAATTTAGGGGAGGGGTATGTAGT
>PIVM01001167.1 GCA_003353945.1 Gammaproteobacteria bacterium | reverse complement strand
CATGGAAGTATAAACAGTTTAAAAAGTCTTAGGGGTGGTATCAATATATCAATGTTTGCCAAAATTTTAAACTTTTATAAAATTAGGGGGGAGGGGGGTTTGTGGCTCTAACCCAGTTTAAAATTGATGGCGTACATTGATTTTCTGATGAATGTTATCTGCACTTTTGTGCATTTATGCATCAAAAGTCTGCATCACATCAACAAATGTGTGTGTATTTGCAACAAAAGCTTGTTTTGTGAACAAATAAGGTTAAATCTATAGCATAATGAGTCAGAATAATGGTGTATTATCAACTTGAAACCCCCTTCTGAAATCTGTGTGAGGAATATCAATATTTCCTTAGTTTAAAATTGGAGGGGGTGGGGGGGTCTGGACCAATTTTATAAAAGTTTAAAATTTTGGCAAACATTGATATATTGATACCTCCCCTTAAGAGGTTTGAAATATTTAATTTAAATTAATCTTCATGCAAATGAGATGCAATTGGCCAGTCAGCATCATCCTTT
>PIVM01001166.1 GCA_003353945.1 Gammaproteobacteria bacterium | reverse complement strand
ACAGAGTACCTCCTCATGTCCTTCCAGATGACACTAGGTGCTTCTAACGTCGGCTGTAGGGGTTGGTCGGGTGCCACCAGTCTCTGGCCATAGGCGGACTTCCAAAACCTATGTTCCTCCTCATCCGGTATCATGTGTCCTGGTCGGAGAGTGCCATCACTCCCCAGCACTAGGTGTTGTCCGTGGTTATCGAAATAACCGAACAAGGGAGCCAGGGCAGGGTAATCATGGGACAGGAACTCGTACATCTGTCGCCATGTCTCCTGCACAAAGCCTCGGTACTGCCTCCTGGTAGTCCCCTGTTGTCTGCTTTGCAACACCAGCGCTTCCTTCAGGCTGTCCAGGCGTACCCACGCCTCTGGACTCAGCAGTGAAGCTACACATGGACCTAGAAAGAAAAAGGCGAGGTCCTTTCCACTAAAATGGCGGTCATAGACTGATCTACTCACCTGAGCAGGTCCCAAGCCAATGAGCTCTGCAATTTCACTGCAGGTCAGTGCATCTACATT
>PIVM01001165.1 GCA_003353945.1 Gammaproteobacteria bacterium | reverse complement strand
CTTAGATCTTGATTTTCAACGTCTTCGTCTTCTGGTTTAATTCGTCGATCGTTGCTAGCTTTATTAGTATAAGATATTTCTTCTTTAGCAGCTTGAATATATAGAATAGCATCCATTAACTCTTCTTGTACATCATTAAGATAACCAGCTAGATCTTTATGTCCACCAGTTCTTTCATCGTGTAATGTTCTACCATACTTAGCATAGCCAACATTTGATCTTGTAACGAACTTGTCGCAGACTCTTTCTACAACAGGATCTCTAAATAATATAGTTTTACTTTTCATCTTTAACAAATGTTCCGTTAACCATTTTACCAGTTCTTTTAGATATAACTTTGTATGCAGAGTCAATACACTCTTCAATAGTTGTACCGCCAAGATGAGCCATATTAGTTAATACTACAACCATATCGCCAATAGCATCTACAAACTCTTCATCATCATTTTTAAGTACAGCTCTACCTAATTCACCAGCTTCTTCCATAAGCTTACAGAACTGAGTTTTAGT
>PIVM01001164.1 GCA_003353945.1 Gammaproteobacteria bacterium | reverse complement strand
CCGAAAACAGATTCTACCCGTTTGGAACCTATTTGTTGAGCACACCAATGCTAATTTGCCAAAGCACACAATAAACACTCAATGGTGTTTGTACTATACCAGAGCGGTTATAGAAACTGCCGCTGCTGACCTGCTGATTTCCCAACCGTTTTACTCAGAATTTTCCTCTAGCAGAACTCGACCAACCTTTTTTTAGAACAGCTCATAACGCCGTTAGCACCGGCCGAGGGGCGAAGCCCCGAAGGTCCAACGCGCTTGCGCGTGATGGTGCCTAACCTTGTTATAGGCTTCACGCCTTAGCCTTGAATACCGCTTCTTCTGGGTTTTGAATTGCCGAAAGAATATTTTCAGAAACTTTATCTATTAACTTTTGCGTAACCGTTCACAGGGCAAATTGACATATTATGTCTCAATCGGACTTCTAGCCCCCTCTCCTCTAAAAACAGTTCTTCCTAATTTTCAGTGAGATATTTTATCCCTTATCTCCCTCGTTTTCACTATCCACCAATT
>PIVM01000410.1 GCA_003353945.1 Gammaproteobacteria bacterium | reverse complement strand
TTACAATATGAGGTTCAACAGAAGATGTATTAAGTTGCAGTACGTTTTCTACATTGCCATAGCTTTCTTTACTTTGTGTAACATCATCGGGGAAAACGGTTTTAAATTCTTGGCTCTTGCGCCTGTGATGCACCATTACGATACAACGCCCAACGATGCTTCCGTACCCTTTATACCCCCATGATACCGTTTGTCAAGATATGAAGTCTGTGAGGCATTTAACTCTATAATTAGATTATACGCTTCAGGGTTATTGGCATAGTAGTTAGCAACAATAGTGTCGTTAATATCAAAATAATGAGCCACTTCCTTATTATTAGCAGTGTCTGCTCCGTTAGGAATATTCCATATGTCGGTGTCAACAAAGATGTAACTTGTCGTAGTTGTGACCTCTTGAGCCTGTACACCGATACAAATAAGTAATGCAAATATTGTATTTTTCATAGTTTAAAAGTTTATGTATAATTTATCTACCTTTTTTATAAATATCACCATTCGCAACATTAGCATAAACATCACCGTCAGGGGCAGCAGCCATGCCACGCCAATTCCTTGACGTCTGACCAAGACCTATAAAATCACCATCACCACCAGTCTGCTTGTAAATATCTCCGTTGTGAACACTAGCATAAACATGACCGTTAGGGGCAGCAGTCATATACCTCCAATCCCTTGACGTTTGACTAAGTGCAACAAAATTCCCTACACCGCCAGTCTGTTTATAAATATCTCCGTTAGTAATAGACGCATAAACATCACCGTTAGGGGCAGCAGCCATGCCACGCCAATACCTTAACGTTTGACTAAGTGCAACAAAATTCCCTACACCTCCAGTCTGTTTATAAATATCACCACTCTGAACACAAGCATAAACATCACCGTTAGGGGCAGCAGCCATGCCAATCCAATCCCTTGACGTTTGACCGAGTGAAACAAAATTACCAGTTCCACCAGTCTGTTTATAAATACCTCCTTGAAAAACACAAGCATAAACATCACCGTTAGGGGCAGCAGCCATGCTACGCCACTTCCTTGACGTTTGACTAAGTGCAACAAAATTACCAGTTCCACCAGTCTGTTTGTAAATATCACCATTCTGAACACTAGCATAAACATCACCGTTAGGGGCAGCAGCCATACCAAACCACTCCCTTGACGTTTGACCGAGTGCAACGAAATCACCTACTCCGCCGGTCTGTTTATAAATACCTCCGTGTCTAACACAAGCATAAACATCACCATTAGGGGCAGCAGCCATACCCCTCCAAAACCTTGACGTTTGATTAAGGGTAACGAAATTCCCTACACCACCAGTCTGTTTGTAAATACCTCCGCCAGTAATATCCGCATATATATCTCCATTAGGGGCAGCAGTCATGCCATACCAATACCTTGACGTTTGACCGAGTGCAACGAAACTCCCTACACCACCAGTCTGTTTGTAAATGTCACCATTAGTACAAGCATAAACATCACCGTCAGGGGCAGCAGCCATAGCATACCACGTCCTTGACGTTTGACTAAGTGCAACAAAATTACCAGTTCCGCCAGTCTGTTTGTAAATATCACCCGGATTAACACTAGCATAAACATCACCATTAGGTGCAGCAGCCATATGCCACCAATCCCTTGACGTTTGATTAAGACCTATAAAATCACCAGGGATCGCTCCCCCTACCCATGTAGGTATATTACTTATCATTTGTAATGTAGCTCCTTCATTCTCAGTGGCTTTCACTATAACCCACGCTGCACCGTTCCAGTATTGCATTTCACCGGTTTGAGTGCCGGAAGGTGCGCTGAGGGTCTCACTGCGTATCTGTGCTGTTGAATCGCTCAATGCGGTTTTGCTTGCTAAACTGCTCAGGTCTTGGTTGCCTGTGTTAGTGCCTGAAAGATTACCCAAATTGCTAATATCGGTTGCCATAATATTAACTGCCTGGCTGCTTGTAAAGGTCGGGTCGGCTTCGCTAATACCTGCAGTTTTTGCATATAACGCATACGGAACACTCAACAACTGGCTTGTGCCTGACATGGTATAAGTAGCAGCTGTAACTGTTTTAGTAGTTTTTGTATGTAAGGCATCCGGAACACTCAA
>PIVM01001163.1 GCA_003353945.1 Gammaproteobacteria bacterium | reverse complement strand
GGAGGAAGTGTTATGAGGAAGTCAAGATATACAACTTTGGCAGTGGAAACATGGCCTTTTACCCCAGAATCGAGAAACGCATTCATCATGGGACAGCCATGGATAATTTATTCTGGCTCAGAAATGTTTCCAGATACCCCAGACAGTCACTCATGCTACAGCATGGGACACTAGTTAGTTCCAGTTCTGAGACACTTGGGAATCTCGAAACTCACTAGTAGGCTGGTACATCTGTCCTCGGATGGCCTTGAACGAAGAGATTTGATTGGTTTAAACATCAGGCCACCATTCTAGGATATACAGAATTTTGGCTGTGATGGAACATGGAGTTATAGCTATTTAACACTATAAGGAATGGATATATATAGATCTGGATAAGAGGCTGGACAGACCAATATATCAGGAATACATATTCATTGGATTAACTACATCTAGTTTGTCAAAGCAATGAAATCATGGGAAGAAGATGGTGGTGGACAAGGCAGGTCCACGGCAGATCAGATGGGATAAA
>PIVM01000409.1 GCA_003353945.1 Gammaproteobacteria bacterium | reverse complement strand
TCCTATGATTTTGTCCAAGTAATTCATTTTCAGAATATTTTGAGAGTTCACAAAATTTTTTATTTACATAAATTATTGTACCCTCAGAATCAGTAACTGCAACTATAGAATGATCTGAGAAAATTTCATCAAAATGTTCAATATCAAGATTTAATTTTTTAAAAGAAGCAGATATCCCCATTGTCATATTAGATTTCTTATTTGATATAATACAAGCGGTTGTATGTTATTTTTAATCACAGAATAAATAGTCGTGTATAGTTTTCACTAAGGTAGATTTCAAATAATTAAAAACCCATAGCTTACGCTAGGGAAAATAATTATCAAATTAAAAATACATAGCTAACGCTATGTATGATTTGAAATGAAATCATCGTACAAGTCGTGTATTATGTAATCCACTTGATGATATGAAATATGATCATCGCGCATAGTCTCTATGTAAGTGGCTGAACCGATGTGTTGGTCTATTAGTAAAGGCTGGCTCACCACTCGCCGAAGCTTGTGATCTACACCACCTTCCTATCAACGCAGTATTTTGCTGCCGACCTTCATCTTACGAAAGAATAACTTGTCTCGGGATAGGATTCGTGCTTAGATGCTTTCAGCACTTAGCCTAAACGGCTTAGCTGCCCGGCCTGCCTTATCAGACAACCGGTAAACCAGTGGCCACGCTGCTCTGTTCCTCTCGTACTCGGAGCAACTTCCCCTCAGTTATTCGCGCTTCCATCAGGCAGAGACCGACCTGTCTCACGACGGTCTAAACCCAGCTCATGTTCCCTTTTAATAGGCGAGCAGCCTCACCCTTGGCCCCTGCTGCAGGACCAGGATAGGAAAAGCCGACATCGAGGTACCAAACCGCGGGGTCGATAGGAGCTCTCGCCCGCGACGAGCCTGTTATCCCTGGGGTAATTTTTCTGTCACCTCCGGGCCCCAATAGTGGGCACACGAAGGATCGCTAAGCCAGACTTTCGTCTATGAATTCCGTGCGTTTGGAAATCCATTCAGTCGAGTTTTTGGCTTTGCCCTCTTCAACGGATTTCTGCCCCGTTTGAACTCAACTTTGGGCCCCTTTGATATCTTTTCAAAGGGGTGCCGCCCCAGCCGAACTGCCCACCTGCACGTGTCTCCGGTCTTCACTGGATAAGTGGTACTGCAAAAAGAGTCTGGTGTTACATCGTTGCTTCACTAACATCCCGGGGAATGTTAGGCATAGCTCCCAGATACCCTGTGCAATTCTTACTATACCACAAGCACAAGCTGCAGTAAAACTCCACGGGGTCTTCTCTCCCCGATGGAAGTTGATGGACTGTTCGTCCACCTTATGTGGCTTCACCGGGTTGTAGGCGGGGACAGTGGGGCTCTCGTTGTTCCATTCATGCGCGTCGGAACTTACCCGACAAGGCATTTGGCTACCTTAAGAGAGTCAGAGTTACTCCCGGCGTTAACCGGCCCTTAGCTCGGTTGAACCCAAGTTTTAGGTACCGGCACCGGCCAGGATTCAGCGACTATACAAATCCTTTCGGACTAGCAGTCGCCTGTGTTTTTATTAAACAGTCGAAACCCCCTTGTCATTGCAACCTGCGGTCCCCATTCCTCATGAAGACCGCAGGCATCCCTTATACCTAAGCTACAGGACTAATTTGCCGAATTCCCTCGCCATACGGTATACCCGTAGCACCTTAGCTTTCTAAGCCAGCGCACCTGTGTCGGTTCTGGGTAC
Organism: Gammaproteobacteria bacterium; assembly: GCA_003353945.1. Lineage (GTDB taxonomy): Bacteria > Pseudomonadota > Gammaproteobacteria > Pseudomonadales > PIVM01 > PIVM01. Next base: position 377 of record PIVM01000409.1, on the reverse strand, counting down.
GAACTTACATCTTACTAACTACACGGTCTTTCATGGTCTCCTGGATTCGAGAAAACTTCGCTAACGCGAAGCCATTCCTACCTCGGGTGAGTTCTCGTCATTACGACACTCCTCCACCCTTGAATAGTTAGATACAACGATGGTTGTACAACCCCTATCCGGAAGCGAACCATATAGATCAAACGCTTGATGCAAGGTACTAGAATATTAACTAGTTTCCCATTCGGTGTACTCTGTTGAGGTACATCTTAGGATCGACTACCTCCAGGCTGATAACGCATTGCCTGGAAACCCTTGCGCTTACGGTGGTATTGGTTCTCACAATACTATGCTGTTACTACCACCAAGATCTGCAATAGAAATCGGTCCACAGGACG
>PIVM01000159.1 GCA_003353945.1 Gammaproteobacteria bacterium | reverse complement strand
GATGCCACGTGATGGATGGGGAGATCACGATCCAAAAATCGATGAATTTCCGTTATGTATTCAATGTCACGATGCTGCCAAGCTGATCGGCGCTGATCTTGCAGACGAGGATGGCACCAATTTCCGTACTGACAGCACGCCCGATCACAACCTTCATTACTACCACGTCGGTAGAGGCATGGCGGATACCGATTGGGATATCATTGAACGGGGCGTTGATGCCACCGATTCAGAACCGGCCTGTATTAGCTGCCATAATGTTCACGGTGCGCCTAACAGTGTCATGATACGTCACGGTGAATTGATCAGTACGTCTGGTACTACCGATAGGGTGCCTGGTTTTAACTTTGCGTATATATTAGCTGGCGACGGTTTGGGCAAAGCCAGGTTTATACCAACCCTGCCATTGGCTGGCGATTATGAGATAACGATCGATTGGAATGGCGGCGACAATAGGGACATCGCAGCAACCAATGCACAATTTACGGTTAGTTACGATGATGGTGCTTCCTCTGCTACGGTAACGATTGACCAGCGCGTATCCGGCTGGGCATCGGCTTCACTCGGTACCTTCGCCTTTCAAGGCACCGCTAATGAATATGTCGAACTCAGCAATACCAACGCTAACGGGATGATCATTGCCGGCTCCGTCAGTTTTGAACGGGTGGGTACTGGGGAGCTTGTTACCGTTAGTCATGGTGATGCTGCCTATAGCCCCAACAGTGGTGATTGGCTTAGCTATGGCACCACTTATCGTTATTACCCAGCACAGACTGATCCTATGGCCGATGCAGCAGATTCGGTTGGCGGTATGATCGATCCTGATACAGAGAATACCCCAGAAATGTGTATTGCCTGTCATTTATTAAAAACCGGTTGGCAAAGAACGCCTGCGTCGATTCCTTAATGCCATTGAAATTTCAATAGATTGATCGATCCTGAAGTGCGTAGCGTCTATTTGCGCTGGGAAAATTGGCATTTCGCACTTGATCTAACACATGAGCTAATTATTCCAGAAAGTTTATGAAAGAATCCATTTTCCGAATGCAGTTGGAAAACCAACAAGGATATATCTTTCCAGTATTAAGGCATGACCGTCTTATCTAGATGCAGTCTTATAGCTGTGTTGAAATTAAGCTCAGCGAGGCTATATAGTGTTTAGGCTTGACTCAATAGTTTCAGGGTGCAGATGGATTTTGAAGCTGTCAAGCAAGATCGTTTATTGCCGGTATGCAGGAGGTGTAAGATGTATGAGAGACTAAGTTCAGAATCGGAGTCATTTGTCAATTATCGCATTAAAGATAGGATTACTAGCGAAGAATTTGATGCAATAACTCGTTCGCTAGAGAGCGAAATTGAAAACCGAGGAAAGCTCAAAATGCTGGTGGAAATAGATAATATGAAATTCCCTGGCCCCGGTGTTGTGTGGGACGACCTTAAATTTGCCTTTCGCCATTCCAAGGATTTTGAGCGATTTGCGGTATTAGGTGACAAGAAATGGGAGCAATGGTGGATGCAGGTCGCAGATAAGATGGTATCTACGGAATGCCGTTATTTTAATGCCTCGGAAAAAGAAAACGCATTGGAGTGGGTTAGCCACTGATTTTCACAGATATACTAGCCCGATGAGATGCTCTCCTCGTTTGCCACTGATGGTTGTTTGAATAACTTCAATGATGACAGAATGCGATCCCGTTTGGGCGGGGAGGAGGCTATCTCATCGGGCTAGGTAATTCCGTGCGTTCAAAAATCATCCTATACCATTCCACGTAGCAGTTAGAGTTAGCGAGGCACTATTCTTATTTTCCCGCGATTTGATACGTGATGGGATGCTCTTGAAGCTACATGACCGTATCATCGTCTTGTGCCAATAAGTCCTGGCGCTCCAGAGAATCAATTGATACGCATCCCAGCAAACAGGTGAGTCATCGGAGGAGCTTCAATATCTCCCCTGTGTCAGGATAGTAGTCGCTAGCAAAAGCACCCACATTGTCCCTTACAGCGTTCAGTGCATTCAACTCGTCTTTTGATGGCAAGAATCAATCATCATATCCGTTTAAGCTATGGTTAGTTACCAGGCCTACGGATGATGGCACATCAGAATAATTGGCGCATCTCGCCACCAGTAGGTAGAGTTGCAGAAAATCAGAAATACAATATGAGCATTGCGAACAGGAAAATTGTGAGAATGATTTCGGAAAAGCCCGATGTTGCTGGAATATGAAGCGTTAATCCGCGCCACTTGTTTCTTTGTTGTCTTTATGGCGATCGCCCTGTGGGAGTTTGCTGGTCCGCGTCGCGCAGATAATCCTCAGCGTTCGCTGCGCTGGTTCTCCAATCTTGTGCTGGTTGTCATAAATTCAGCCTTATTGCGTTTGTTGCTACCGATAATGGCTGTTGGCATTGCACAGCTGGCGGCGGACAAGAGTTGGGGCCTGTTAAATCAAATCGATTTACCCATTGCGCTGGATTTATTGTTGGGCATTGTGTTGCTGGATATGGCCATCTATTGGCAGCACCGCGTTTTTCATCGTATACCACTGCTGTGGTGCCTGCATCGCTTGCATCACAGTGACATCGTCTATGATGTCACTACCGGCCTGCGTTTTCATCCCATTGAAATACTGTTGTCGATGCTCATCAAAATGGCCGTGGTCATTGTGTTGGGAACGACAGCGGCTGCCGTGATTGTTTTTGAAGTCCTGCTGAATGCTACCGCGATGTTTAATCATGGCAATATCCGTTTACCGCAAGCTGTTGATAAAAAATTACGATGGTTCATTGTGACCCCGGACATGCATCGAGTTCACCATTCCGTGTATCGAGAAGAGCATGATAGCAACTACGGTTTTAATCTGCCCTGGTGGGATCGATTATTTGGCAGCTATTGTGACCAGCCGCGTGAGGGGCACCTTGCTATGCGGATTGGTCTGCACTACTTTCGCGACAATAAACAACAGCAGTTGAGGGCTTTGCTCATGCAGCCATTTCGGTCCTAATTACCCAGTTTTTTAACTAGAATTTTTATCAGGCAACTCCCACATTTAGATCGGTTGCGAAAAAAGAAAACTAGACTCTCTGCTCAAGAAAGCTGATAGCTCAATCATAAGCCGATATAACACACCTAAAGTGCATATCGAACGCGAAGCCAATATTGACGTCCAGGTTCATTAACCCGAATGGCAGTTGGATTGAAAGGATCAACGGATGCCGTATTTACATGATAGGCGTAAAGCTTATTGAAAACATTTTCGACGCCCACTTCGAATGTTAGCTGCTTGAGGCCTCGCCAATGGCTATAAAGATTTATCACTTCAAATCCGCCAGTCTCTTCATTGACATCCACATCTTCATCAATATGTTGTTGATGATCGGCCGCAATCAATTCAACTCCCGCTGCCCAATCTTCGGATTGATAGTCCAGAGTAAACTTGCCAGTCAAGGGTGCGATATGAGCCAGATCTCCGTCATCGCCAGTGCCACGCGTGTAGGAAGCGGCAGCCACTCCGCTGAAACCATCCACTGTCGGGGTGCGAAACTCCAGTTCTGCACCACGCAGGCTAGCGTTAACATTACGGTATAAATTGGCAGTACCGTCTTTGTAACGCTCAATATAATCATCTACTTCGTTCCAAAACACGGTAGCAGTCCAATCAAAACTATCCTGCTCGGCGATAAAGGTAATATCCAGTTGCTGATGAATTTCAGGGTTGATATCAGGGTTGCCCACCCATGCACTTCCCATCGCGTTTCGAGCAATAAAGCTTTCTGTGGCATCGGGTGCTCTCACTGAACGACTTACATTAACGCTCAAGATCTGTGTTTCATCGATTTGGCGATCCCAACCGAAGACAGAACCGATTTCATTATGATCGGATTTCTTATTTTCACTGCCGTAGTAATTTTGATAAAGAGTACTTGGGGTTGCATTACCCATCATACCGGCGGGTTGGTCGGCGGTAGTTGCTTCAAATTCCAACTGATCGTAACGCAGCCCGAATCGCAACATATCTTCCATGCTGAGTTCGTAATCCCACTGTGCAAACAGCCCTAATATCCGCTGCTCTACGTCAGGCCACATGAGCGACATTAACATGTCATAGCTGCCGTTTTTTTCTTGATCCTGATACAGTGTTGCTTTGCGATCATTGGTGAGATAATCCATACCAATCTTGATTTCGCTATCACCCGACCCGATCGTACCAAGCAAACGCCCACCTACGGTTTCTGATGCTGAGGGAGCGGCCATACCACTACCATTAGGCATCATACTACGATCACGTAGCGTGTAATTGTCCATTAAGTGTTTGACATCGCTACGATAGATATTGACTTCAATGGCGTCAAAAAAAACCAGTTCTCCCGTATGATCCCAGCTCATACGGGCTGTCTCAGACTCGGCAAAAGGTGCATCCATACCGTTACCTGCATAATAAAGGTCATCTTCATCGGCTTGTTCGAATGACACTTCCAGATAATCCTTGTCGGTGACATCCCATCCGCCTATGATTCCCTGATTAGTGGAATTAAAAGCAGAAGAAATCAGTTTACCCTTTGCATCCTCATAATGATCAGAGCTTTTGTTCTCACCAAATAGCCTGATAAAGGCTTTATTGTTGCCCATCGCAACATCAACAGAAACGCTGTCAACGTCAGAATTGCTCGTGTGACCGGCAACCAACTCACCCGATAACGATTGCTCAAAAGAATCGGGCCGCTGATGCTCAAATATTATCGTACCTCCACTTCCTCCTGAACCGTAAATCACCGATCTATTGCCTTTAATAACAGTCACTTTGTCAAAGTTATCGAAACCAACGTAGGTGCTTGGCGGATCCATCCTGCTAGGGCATCCGCCAAAATTATACGCACCATTGCTTATTACATTGATTTGGTTTTGACTCTGACCGCGAATAACAGGCTCAAACCCACGACCTCCACGCCGTGCCGCGTCCATGCCATTAACCGAACGCAATAAAGCCCCTGCGTCATGAACTGGACTGGTAAGAGGCGCTTCACTACTCATTTCTACTGTTGCAGGTTGATCCAGCTTTTTTGCTATAACTTCTACGACCTCCACGATTTCAATGGGGAGATCATGGTTGCCCTTTGCGAAGGCTGTGCTTATTGCAAATGATGTAATTACAGTAACGGCAGCATATAACAGCGTTTTTCTCATCTTAAAAAACCTTTGTACGTTAAAACATTTCTGTACGATCAAGATTAATGAGTGGGCGTGAGAAGTGAAGATGTTAGGGTGCGGCATATTGTCACAGAGGGCGCGCAAAACCGTCAAAAATCGCGAAATTCTTGCGTTATATCAAACCCAGTTTTCAGGGTTGGAGTAATACCATTCTGGTTTTAGGTCCGGTTACTCGCAGTCGTACCCTACAGTTCATTCTTGTTATCTTCAATTTCATCTTTAAAATGCGGTTCTGTGTGTTTTCTGCAGGCAACCATAAAGCAACAGATGAAACTCTCCGTTACCATAATCGACATAGAGCTCTCAAGTGCCCGTGGTCGAGAAAAATATATCGCAAAATATATCGATAAAATATATCGAGAAAATATATCGAAAAATATATAAATATATCGAGACACCCATTGTAGACAAACCTCACCAAGGCATGCTGAAATTTCGTTCTGGAATTATAGTTCTTGTCTTCAAGTTTTTAAAAAAATAAATAAGCATACGAAAGCACGGAAATACATTACTATTTTGCTAAGATAAATACTGGTTTATTAGTTTGTAAGAAATTGAGGGCACAACATTCAGGACTTTGTAGTGTTTGGTGTCCCCCCTGTGTCAGGATAGTTGTCGAGGGACTTTGGCCAAGCCCCGTTTGAGTAAGCCAGCGCAGCTGGCCATAAGAAAACAACTTAACCGAGAGCCCTTATTGGATTAACCATTTCAAAACCTTATTCCAATGTCGCAAGACGGACAAACAGGCTTGCCTTATAACAAATCATCGTGGGTTTTATTTCAAATTGTACTATACTGAGTTTTTCAAAACCAAAACCAAAACCAAAACCAAAACCAAAACCAAAATCGAAGGCCGACGAGACGGGCGGTAATTAATGAGTAACGGTGTGGATAAACGCAAATTTAGCGGCAATCGCGTACTGGCGGAATGCGAGATAGTTCTAAAACCGGACGACCCCTTTGCCCATTTTGGCAATGAAAAAAATGGCTATATCGTATTGAATGTCCGTGGTGGATGCCTTTACTTTCCAGAGCGTTTTACAGAAAACAATATAACTGAGATTTTTCCAGACGGAAAGACAGCAGTATTTGGAAAAATGACACTGTCAGCCGGCAATAAGCCAAAAATAATTGTCGACAACATCAAGGTGGCATTTCTCAGGATAAGAAAAGAAAAAAATCGGGAAGGGATCGTATTTCGCTTTATTGATATCTCGGAAGAGCATCTGGATATTCTGGATGATCTACAGCACAAATTGCCCGGCATCGGTACTAACGAAGAATCCTCAGTGCCCTTTGAAGAGATCATTTTATTGGACAGAGGTCGTAATTTTGAATTGCTTTAGTTAAGTGTTTGGTTTGGAGGGCGCCGACAACTTAACGCAATCACGTATAACCTTCAAGCAGAAATGTAGGATGGCATTTTTTATAACTAGTATTTTAAAAACATTTTCCGTTCTTTTAACCATAATAATTCATCATCTTTGAGTATTTTTTCGAAATCCATCATTGTCGTACATGGATCATCGACCCATTTGCGAAGCCTATTGCCACCGTTGATGACGTCAATCGCAAGGCGATCAATCACATATTCATAGGCAAAATCACGCCAAAGAGGATACTCTGGATTTAACAGTCGAATAGCTTTTAAAAAGAGTGCGAACATTCTGTATGGCTTAAATTTATCAGGGTTGTAAAAGGGGCCATCGGTATGGATTTGGTATCCGCGACACATTTCCCCAACATGCTTGTAAAATGTTGGTTCAAACGCGAGCTCGCGGACGCGGCAGCCTTGATCCCATCCGGGGGCAACCTCATCGAGCTTCGTTCTCAGTTTTGGCGGATCAAGATCGGGCGATCCGATTAACTCAAGAGGGCGAGTTGTACCTCTTCCCTCACTTAATGTCGTACCCTCAAGCATCACGCTGCCTGCGTAACAGCGAGCCATATTAAGATTTGCTGCATTAGGACTTGGGTTCACCCATGCTAATTCATTTGTCGGCCATCCATATCCGGGGGCGGCGTTAATTTCATAGTCACTCATCTGAATGATCGTTAGTTCAACATCAATTTCAAATTTCCATTGAAACCAAGCGGCCATCTCTCCCAGCGTTAAACCATGTCGCATCGGTAGAGGCCCAGCGCCGACAAAACTCTCATGACCAGGCTCGAGCCGCAAACCCTCAACGGCACGTCCAGCCGGGTTGGGTCTATCCAGGACAAAAATTTCCTTTCCATATCTTGAGCACTCCTCCAAGAGGTACAAAAGTGTCGTAATAAAGGTGTAAATTCGGCAACCCAAGTCCTGCAAATCGACGAGGATTACATCAAAGGTTTCCATCATCTCCGGCGTTGGTCTGCGAACCTTGCCGTAAAGACTGAAAACGGGGATTTGTAGAACGGTGTCGATATCGTCATGAGTCTCGATCATGTTGTATTGTTTGTCTCCTCGCATACCGTGCTGGGGCCCAAAGAGTGCCGACAGATTTCCTCCGAGTTCATTTGATAAGAGATCTACGGAAGAGACAAGATCCCGATTCACCGATGCAGGGTGCCCTAAAAGCGCTACCCGTTTTGTGCGCAAATAGGCGAGAAGCTTTTTATTCTCCAGGAGATTCTCCAAACCTAACTTAAAGCTCATAACCACACACCATTTTCATGCGAGAAATTGAGAAGAAAGCTGGAGCGCTTGTGGAAATCAGCTATTGCTCCATCGTGTGCCAATGCCAAGAGATCCTGTTGACCATCTTTATAATTGGCAATCATGGAAATTCCAATTCGTGCTTTCTTGATATCTAGTTGCATTAAATCCCAGAGGCAAGAAAAATAGATCTCGTTTTTTGAAAAATACGCATTGTTCTTATAAACCTGAGATCTGTTTTCCTCGGTTCTTGCTTGCCGGTAGTCCGAGAAACAAAAAATATTCCAGTCACCGCTCAAAGATACGTTCATTTCCCAGTAGTCCTTCTTACTTTCATCTGCCAGAAAAGCTTCAAGACAAGTCTGTTCCCATAAATGATCTTTGCGTTCACAAACTGATGAAGAAAATGCGCCGCGATCATAGCCGTCAAGCTGCTCACAGGAGCCTTTTAAACTGTAAGTAAGCTCTAAACACCCACCCCTCACTGCTACCTGGCACATCGCGGTTATTTGGGAGGGCTTGCAAAACGGGACGAGGACAGCACTTTGATTCATTTTCTCATTCTCAATTTCCAAAACTACGTGCAGTGTTCGAATTGCTAAATTCATGAATAAACAACAGGTTAGCACTGCTTGCAAATTCACGCAAGCTACATGAAATTGTTTCATGAGGGAGATATTTGAACTGCTAATTCACTTTGTGGTCGGCGGATTTCAAGAGAGTTGTCGCCTAGAGTTTATTTTTTAT
>PIVM01000408.1 GCA_003353945.1 Gammaproteobacteria bacterium | reverse complement strand
TTCACAGTTGGTTTTGCAAACCTATATCATAAAAATGTAATTTTAAGTTACATCATTACTGTGGAAAACCATGCTGTTGCAGATATAATAAATACTAGAAGAGAGCATGAAAAGAATACTCCACATTCTTTTCAGAAAGGATTTTGAAATCACATGATGCGGAAATGAAAATACTTCCGGTCAGTATGACATCACTTCCGGCCCACTTGAGTCACTTCCAGTCATTATGACATCACTTTTGGTCTGCTGAAATCACTTCCTGTCATCATTACATCACTTCTGGTCATTATGACATCACTTCCAGTCAGTATGACATCACTTCCGGTCTACTGGAGTCATTTCTGGTCATTATGACATCACTTCCGGTTAGTATGAGATCACTTCCAGTCTACTGGAGTCACTTCCGGTCATTATGACATCACTTCCGGTCATTATGACATCACTTCCGGTTAGTATGAGATCACTTCTGGTCCACTGGAGTCACTTTTGGTCATTATGACATCACTTCCGGTCTGCTGGAGTCACTTCCGATCATTATGACATCACATCCAGTCATTATGACATCATTTCCAGTCAGTATGACATAACTTCTGGTCTACTGGAGTCACTTCCGGTCATTATGACATCACTGCCGGTCTGCTGGAGTTACTTCCAGTCAGTATGACATCACTTCCAGTCATTATGACATCACTTCTGGTCTGCTGGAGTCACTTCTGGTCATTATGATATCACTTCCGGTCATTATGACATCATTTCCAGCAAGTATGAGATCACTTCCTGTCAACTGGAGTCACTTCTGGTCATTATGACATCACTTCCGGTCTGCTGGAGTTACTTCCGGTCATTATGATATCACTTCCGGTCATCATGACATCACTTCTGGTCATTATAACATCACTTCCGGTCTGCTGGAGACACTTCCGGTCATTATGATATAAGTAACGGTTATTATGACATCATTTCCAGCCAGTATGGGATCACTTCCTGTCTACCGGGGTCTCTTCCGGTCATTAGGACATCACTTCCGGTCTGCTGGAGTTACTTCTGGTCATTATGACATCACTTCCGGTCATTATGACATCACTTCCGGTCATTATGATATCACTTCCGGTCATTATGACATCATTTCCAGCCGGTATGAGATCATTTCCTGTCTACTGGAGTCACTTTCGGTCAGAAGGACATCACTTCCGGTCTGCTGGAGTTACTTCCGGTCATTATGATATCACTTCCGGTCATCATGACATCACTTCCGGCCATTATGATATCACTTCCTGTCTACTGGAGTCACTTCTGGTCAGAAGGACATCACTTCCGGTCTGCTGGAGTTACTTCTGGTCATTATGATATCACTTCCGGTCTGCTGGAGTTACTTCTGGTCATTATGATATCACTTCCGGTCATCATGACCTCACTTCCGGTCATTATGATATCACTTCCGGTCTGCTGGAGTCACTTTCGGTCATTATGACATCACTTCCGGTCTGCTGGAGTCACTTCCGATCATTATGACATCACACCCAGTCATTATAACATCATTTCCAGTCAGTATGACATCACTTCTGGTCTACTGGAGTCACTTCCGGTCATTATGACATCACTTCCGGTCTGCTGGAGTTACTTCCGGCCATTATGACATCACTTCCAGTCATTATGACATCACTTCCGGTCATTATGACATCACTTCCGGTCTGCTGGAGTCACTTCCGGTCATTATGATATCACTTCCGGTCATTATGACATCATTTCCAGCCAGTATGGGATCACTTCCTGTCTACTGGAGTCACTTCCAGTCATTAGGACATCACTTCCGGTCATTATGACATCACTTTTCCTGGCTTTTTGTGTTGTTATTATGAGGTCACTTCCTGTCATCAGGAGTCACTTCCTGTTAACAGAAGACCATTTTCGGTCACTATGGTATCACTCCCTGGTCTTCTGGAGTCATTTACAGTTTAGAATAGGCTACTTCCTGTTATTATGATGTCATTTCCAGTCGTTATGACATCACTTCTGGTCTGCTGGAGTCACTTCCGGTCATTATGATATCACTTCCGGTCATTATGACATCATTTCCAGCCAGTATGGGATCACTTCCTGT
>PIVM01000407.1 GCA_003353945.1 Gammaproteobacteria bacterium | reverse complement strand
GGCAAGTTCAATGTGAGCTTGAATAAAGTAGATGAAGAAAAGGCTGGGGATGACAGCACGGATAACTGGGAGTTGTTAAGCCATTCCTCCCGCCTGGGTTTTAAAGGCGACGCAGATATCAATGATAAACTGAAAGCCGTCTATAAATTGGAATATGGCACCAATCCTTTTAAAGATAGCGGCGACGTATTTTCACAACGCAATATCTATCTTGGAGTGAAGGGAAGCTGGGGTACAGTATTGGCCGGCGCACATGATACACCCTTAAAAATGGCACAGGGTAAAGTGGATCTGTTCAATGACCTTGCCGAAACTTCAATCTCGACGGGTGATATGAAAAGTGTTATCGAAGGCGAAAACCGTATGGGTGATATACTTGGTTATGTGTCACCAACCGTCAATAATATTTCGGGTACCGTTTTTCTTATCCCTGGCGAAGGCGATGGCGTTTCCGATAATGCTGCAGATGATAGAAATGGTCCCGCTGACGGCATTTCCGCGAATGTGAAATATAAGGCAGATGGCTTATATCTGGCTCTTGGTCTTGATCAGGATGTGAAAAACCGTGATGTGATTCGCCTTGTTGGTCAATATTCTGCAGATAAATTTACGGTAGGCGGCATTATCTCTCAGGGTTCCACGAATGATGAGGACAATGATCCTGATGGAGATGATATAGATTCATCCGCCATACTGCTAAGCGCGTCCTATAACGTCAGCAACACCTGCACCGTGAAAGCACAGTTTGGCACCAGAACGGATGAGGACAACAATGCGACCGTCAACGACGAGTCAGAGACCAACTTATTTGTCCTCGGTGCAGACCACAAGCTGTCAAAAGCCACCACGGCCTATGTTTACTATGGCCAGGCCGAGATAGATTCTGACGTTGACGATGACGACAAAGATGCCACTACTTTTGGCGTTGGCATGGTACATAAGTTCTAAATCAAGCAATACATTTGAAATACTGTAAGGGCGCCTAAGCGCCCTTTTTTTATTGCGCATGACCTTGCAGCCTGAGCTGCCACAATATTAGGCCCCATTATGAGACGCCACGTTTTAATCAAGCCGACATTACTTGGCGCGTTTTCTTTGTTCATCGCCTTGTCTTTCCCCTCCCTGGCCGAAGAAGAATTTGCCGTTGATCAGGCCGACAGCCTAGATATGGACGCCTTTCACAAATCTGACAATAAAGGTGAAAAAAGCAGCAATCCGATTATCGATTTTTTTACGGGAAAAAATAAATCAGGAGTGAAATTTGAGGGCAAATCCCTGATTGTCAAAAAAGCCTATCAGATAAACGACAGCAGCCTTGTTATCTCGGCTATCCACGCCTTGCAGCAGGAAATGGCCAAACAATGCCCAACAGGCTGGATTAAGGATGCCGAGTGGGTACTACCCGTAGAAAACGATTATGAACTGCATTACCAATTTCGCTGCGTAAAGAATTAGGCAGCCTCCCCCACACCTCAATGTCATTAACTTAAACCATCCGTAGGGTGTCAATAAGCGTAGCGCATTGACACCCTACAGCCCCCGAATTCCTCTTAAGTAATGGCATTGTCCATCCCTACCCCAAGCTTACGAGAGAGGGAAGGCAAGCAATACCCACGCATTACGCTATACTCATCCCATAACTTAATTCTTGACTTAACAGTATGCCTGTCGTCACAGGACATCGACAATAAATAGGTTTACGGGACGTGCAAATAACACCAGGAGATCCACCCCCAAACGGTACGCAACGGGAGCATTATCTTCAAGAATGCCACCAACTTGTGGTGAAAGCCGTACCGCACAAATTTTCCCTGTACTTGGATTATTTAGAAGACAAGCTTTTTCAGATGGCTGATAAGGCAGGCAACAACGATGAACAAGTGCGCTATTTTGAAGCCCGCGATCAGCTATTAGAAGAAAAACCCCATATTCACAAGCGATTCAGCCAGCATATCAACGAAGCCTATAAAGCCTTTACCCGACGCAAGCAAACGGTCTCCACCGACTTTTTAAACAATATGAATGGCCCCGAGGGCCTCTCTTTGGTCGATGAACACAAACTGGAAGAATCACTGGCTCTATCGAGCATGGCCCGCAAAGC
>PIVM01001162.1 GCA_003353945.1 Gammaproteobacteria bacterium | reverse complement strand
CTTTGAATAAGGCCGTTAAAATGGTATAATTAATAATGATTCCAACACATTAATCAATGCCAAAAAAACGACCTTATGAAAACAGAGTGTACAAAGAAACGATATCATTTTCAAGCCCTGGGACGGAGAGATATTGTAGCTGATTTTTCCGGTGGAACCATCACATCTGATGGAGGCGGCTTACTGCTCCGTGAAGTTGAGAAACGGACAAATATTTTAGGCCGATTTGCAAAATGCTTCATTGACCATCGTGACCGAGAGCGCATCGAGCATACGGTACAAGAATTAATTTCACAGCGAGTATATGGTCTTGCACTTGGCTATGAAGACCTGAATGATCACGATGATCTTTCACGGGATAAATTGCTTGCAGTTATGGTTGGCAAAGCCGATCCCACGGGATTCTCCCGGGACTTGAAAAAAGATAGGGGTAAACCATTGGCAGGAAAGAGCACCTTGAATCGTCTGGAATTAACACCTGAAGATGCCGACTCAAGAAGCCGCTACAAAAA
>PIVM01001161.1 GCA_003353945.1 Gammaproteobacteria bacterium | reverse complement strand
AATCCATTTTTACCAATAATTCTATAGAGAAAGAAGGTTTTTCTCGCTTTAACCAGTGTCAGAATATAATGACATTTTTTAATAAATATTGTGAAAGATATGATTTATATAATGATACAGTTTTGTATTCAAAGATAACAGGGGCAACTGATAGTATAAAGGATCATTTGTTAAATAAAGTTAGTGCATTGGAAAAATTAGCTCTTAATAATTTTGATACTGAGAATTTTTCTGATCAATTAATATCCATAAAGGTATTATCTGATAATATTCCTGTATTTAAGGAAAAGTTAGATAATAGAATTGATACGTTGCTGGAACGATTTAGGAAAAAAAATGGAGGTGTTGGTATTGCAGCATTGGGAACAGCACTTAGTAGAGATAGTAGTGGTGTAGGTGAAAATATCATTGCAGAACATAGATGTTTTAAAGGTTATGCTGTTTCTATATTTAATAATAAGACTAGAGCTCATGGAATAGATTATGTATTAGAAAATATCAAAGGAGATAAA
>PIVM01000406.1 GCA_003353945.1 Gammaproteobacteria bacterium | reverse complement strand
TGCGGGGAATAGCAAATACAGCTAAAGTAAGGAGTGCCAACTTAAGGACTTCCAGGTTTGGTATTTTCTTAGCAGTTCTGGCTGGTGCGGAAGCGAGTATGACTGAGGAGCCTCGTGAGGGAAAACTTCATGCGAGGATCTGTGTGGGGGGTGCCAGGTGACTGGCATTCCTACCACGACGGCGAACAGAATATAAATCAATAGCACGGGAAAAAGATAATTGTGTACTCAGATTATTTAGAAATAGAACCGTATCATTTCTTTTCGAATAACGACGAGAAAACGAAGCTGAATTGGTTTTCGTTTGAGCTGGCATGCGAGATAGATAGGGCCGTACCACATAAACTTAAAAAGCGCCTATCGAAAAGAGGCTACTCCAAGAAAGATTTTAACAAGTCATGCATTAAGCTAGCTATATTGCTACAAGGGGTAGTGCTGAAAAGGCTAACAAATGAAATATCAGAGATGCAAATTAACTATACTGAGGTAGAGAACGCCTTTCCAAAGCTAAACGACAAAACGATCAACCGATTGCTAGATTGCGTAGAAATTGCATGGGAGAATTTATTGGGAATCTGTGTCTCATGCCCATCTGCGTGCGTGTCTAATAAAGATGATTATTGTCATATGTTTGATGACAAAACATACTATGGTTCGTGATAAATCGCCTAACCAAAGCATGCAGCGGATTTGAAAACCCTTGGCTGAAAAACGCCAAGAGTTTTCAAACCGCTGATGCTGGCGTTCTGTGCTTTAAGAAAAATAGTTCGTCGTGAGCTGCAGCAGTCAGCTTGAGCAAGCGCACAATTAAAGTGAGTTGGGCTTGCGCCCGATTTATCATCACAAAGAAAGTCGCGTCACCGGACATTTGTTTATCACACTGATCGCCTACCACTTGGTCCACACGATACGTTATCAGCTCAAGACCAAGGGAATGCATTACAGCTGGCAGAGCATTCGTGATCTGATGTCAAGTCAGCGGCGGATAACGCTGTCGATGAGAACAAAGGAGGAAGAGCAAATCCACCTGCGAATGACCTCGCGGGCAGAAGCCCATCAGCAGCGGATTTATGAGGCGCTGGGCATTGCCAGCGACCCGATCGGCAACCGAAAAATGAGCATTGAGAATGCAAAAACAAAATCTGTAGTGCCAACCGGCAGCTAGCTAATTTTCTATCTTATTGAAATGATGGAATTTTGTTTTTTATGGCCACGAAGTTGGGTTAGCAGGTTGGTTTTGGCAAAGAACATTAAGATCCCGTCTGCTTTCGCTTTGAATTGCTTTTGCACAAATGGGGTTGCAGATCGAGTGTCTATATTGTGAACATAGAATGCCGAGCTGGAGTGGAGTGTGTCATCAGGCTGCCATAGCCCTGTATTCTGAGCTAATCGTTTTTCCCGTTCAGTTAGTATTTGTTTGCTTTTCTCAATGTACTCCGGGTTTTGCAGTACATCATCATCTGTCACGTCATCCCGGTGCTCTTGTAGATGGTACTCAAATACGCCCAGTATCAGTTGGTCCAGATTGTCTTCTGAGAGAGTCTTTGTCATGTCGTAGATAGTTGTTATTAGGTGATCGCATTCTAACCATAGCTGTAGTGCCTTTCTGCGGGCAGTATGGGGACATCTGGTTTTTAGTGAAACACGGTACTCAGAACGCCTGAGATTGGCCTTGTATTTTACCGCAATACGGACCCGAAAATAGTAGATGTTGTGGCGAGACAGCCATAAATGGGATGGCAGTTTCATTCAATAGATTACTCAATGTGGATCACCACCCGAGAAGTTTCGTAACCTATAGATTTATAGGGAAATGGTGGAGGCGGGGGGGGATTTGCCAGCCAGCAAAAAAGCGCTCCTAACCTATTGTTCTATAGGGATATAATCAATCGACGCAAAATTCCTCAGCAATTGTGGATCACCTGTTTGTATCTCGCTGGTTATGATTCGATACGGTTTGGCATAACCCGATGAACAATGGACGTGGGTTCAACTCCCTATTTGTCAGCTGAACCGCTATGAATCTCACATTACCAATTCAGACCTGAAGTGATCGCCATTGATTGCTGACTGCTGGAAGGTAGTTGACTCTCTGTAAGCATTCT
>PIVM01000041.1 GCA_003353945.1 Gammaproteobacteria bacterium | reverse complement strand
TCTAGAGCCAATCTTACACCGCATGTAAATGATCGTGATTGGCAGCAATGGGTTGTTTTGCGGGTATTGCTGACCGGGCATGTCTACTGTTGGGCCGTGACCGAGAGTGTGCATTGAGAATCGAATTCACCGAGCAATATGATCTGGTAAAAAGAATTTTTGTCCGATCGAACTGGTTTCAGACTCTCTCGAACTAACCCAATTTAGAGTAAGCGGACTGAGGGATTTTGCTTGTTCCTGTGATTTTGATTTTTCCATGTGCCTGCTGATGTTACGAAGCGGTCCACCAAGTGTTGTTTACATCTGTGTCTGCTTCAGTGTTACTATCTAGAATAGCTAGCTCAATTTCTTAATGATGCTCTGCGACAGCAACATCCATATTACAGACATGCGAATCTCAAAAGCAGACTGGCAGTATATTGGAATCGAAAGCGTTAATTCGTCTTATACCGCCATATATCTTTTGACGTTTCTCAAGGGTAGAAAAAATACTGTATAGTTCCGCTCGCTTTTAGCGCTTCTAAGTACGCTACTGTTGCTGCATCAAATGGATTTCCCCCTAAAGCCACGCTGTTCAAGTTCACATTTTGGTCGAGGTTCATTGTCGTTAACAGGTTGTTCGGTAAATGGAGTTCAGTTAATTCGATATTATTACTAACATCAATACTGGTTATTGAGTTACCGCGTAAAATGAGTCGATCCAAATCAAGATTGTTACTGACATCAATACCCGTTAAAAAGTTATCGTCTAAATACAGCCAACGTAACTGCGTATTGGCTGACACATTAAGATTGGTAAACTGGTTTCTTTCCAAATAAGCTTTCTCTAATAATGGATTGTTACTGAGATCAATATCAGAAAAGTTGTTTGATCCTAAATGCAAGAATGTCAAAGCGGAGTTTGAGCTGATATTAATGTCAGAAAGGTTGTTTGCCGCCAAATGCAAGAATGTCAAAGCGGAGTTTGAGCTGATATTAATGTCAGAAAGGTTGTTTGAATGCAAATTCAATGATGTCAAAGCGGTGTTGTTGCTGATATCAATACTTGTCAGCTCATTCGAGGGTAAGCTCAAGACAGATAAATATATATTATTGCTGAGATCAATGCTCGTAATGTCATTCAAACCTAAGTCTAATTCGCTTAGTTGTGTAAGAAACTCAACACCAGTCGCATCTTTGATGCCGTGCCAGTAACAGTCCAAAGTGGTGACTTGCGAAAAACTCTCTGCTCGAAGGTCGTTAATGCAATCAGCAAACTGCCAATCAGGGAAATTTTCAGGTGTTGCGATCATCGTCTCAGCACTACAAAAGATCATTATGTCATCGACATTACCGCTTACAACCCCGGTACCATTCCATAAATGACAAACCCCATTTTCCGGATTAGCTGCAATGGTGACAACGTAGGTATCACCTTCATTAAGCTCCGTATTGAAATTATACACACCAGGTTGCCAAACCAATGCTTCTGTACCATTGAGATCAAGCGTTAAGCCATCAACCGGGCCGCCTATAGACATTGTCCAGCCAATACTATAAAAGTCTTGGGGAGGTGTATCATCAGCGCAGGAAACCGTAATAGCAGATGATTGGCCATTATCGATAACTCCAAAACCACCCGCCACGACACATTGCTGATCTGCGGGATTATTTTCAACGATAACTATATAGGAATCGCCGTTATTCAACGCAGTAGGGAAAAAATGTGATCCATCTGCGTTAACAGAGAGCGTTTCATTACCATTAATATCCAATACTACGGTACCACCATTGAGGCCAGATACACTAACAGCAAGCTGATACTGGGCGGGTGGTGGCTCGCAGCCCATCAACATGAGTAGTAAGATCGCAAGGGTAGCAGCAAGCGGTTCATATATTGGGCGCACGATATATTTCCTCAAATGTAATAGATTTTATTTATCGGCGTTGGAAAGCGATGAGGTATGCGATCCGCCGTTAATTTGTGTACGCAAGTGTCTTATAATTATTCAAGTTGGTAATCCACGCCCTGATTATATGCCAATATGAGCTATTAAACAATAACCATATAAGCGCTAGCTATACTGAGTCTTTCGTGCGACGGTTGCCTTGCTGGTTTTCAATGTGGAACTAGCCGCCAGACGAATAATTCAAGATCCCGGCTACAAGGAAAAACTAAGAGCCCGCTTATTTCATGCTATGGCCTCTAGCGTTCCAATAAATTACTCACGAATTCCTATATAATGCCCGACAGGCAAGCCGTTATTTTTAGCAACATTGAAAGATTTGAGATATCCACTGCGGTCGTTCAAAAGCAACTATTTATCTATTCTTGTTAGACAGCTTTGGGTGAATTGCGGGTATTGCCGACCCGGAAGCTCAACTATTAAGCAAGGTCCGGAAATCGAGATTTCCGGAAACTCCCAACTGGACAGATCAATTACTAGACCGCGTCTCTTGAGATGAAACTGAAGTTATGTATGGGTATGTCGTATGATTTGGTCTTACCTTCCATTAGAAATTGTAAGATCGGGTGTGAGCCGATATATTTTTGACACCGATACATTTTAGCGATTCATTCTAGGGTGCTTAACGTGAAGCACTTCCACAGTATCGCCATTGATACGGTATAAAACTCGATAATCCTCAACCAGCAGACAGCGGAGTTCAAAAGGAAAGACGGGGTTTTCATCGGCTATGGAATGGCGTTCTGGCATCTTATCGAGGGTAAAGATGGCTTTCTTTACCCTTTCATACCAGTTCAGAGCATTAATAACGGAATCTTCTGCTATGTAATCAACAAAGCCTTCTAGCTCGTTTATTGCCTCATCAAGTATTTCAACGTGGTATTGTTTCATTCGCCATACTTTGATTTGATTCTTTCATCCAATTCCGCGAATGCCTCCGCTACTGGTCGCCCTTCTCCCTTGCCAAATGCCACTGCCGCCGCATTCACCTTCTTAATGGATTCAAGCAAGTCCACCATTTCCTGATAGGCTTGTGCATCCTGTATGACGACTTGTGCCTTGCCGTTTACGGTCAAGATTTCCGGTCTCTTGGTAGCAGTTAATCTTTGCACGTAATCCTTGGAGTTGCGCTGAAAATCGGTTAGCGAATGTATGTCATTGGTTGAAAACATGGTGACACCTCCCAAACATTTAATAAACATCTTATTTCATGTTTACTTCAAAATGCGCCTTCATGCAAGAATAAAATTCTAAAAAGTCAAAAACGAACGTTTTTGTCACGGGTTGGTTGAGTGATCATTTCCCTGTAAAAATGGCTGCTTACGTGTTTCAATACCCATCTCAAAAACAAAGTGCCAATATTCCTCGCTAAAACGGATTATGGCACATTTGCTGGAGCGATTTCATGTTGGTTGGCTATGCCCGAGTATCCACCCAGTCTCAAAGTTTGGATCTGCAAATCAATGCACTCAAAGAAGCCGGTTGCTACAAGATCTTCTCGGATATCGCCAGTGGAGCCAAGACGGCTCGACCGGGGCTTAAAGATGCTGAAATGGTTCTGAGGGAGGGTGATGTCCTGGTCGTCTGGAAACTGGATCGCCTGGGCCGATCCATCCAGCACTTGATTGAATCCATTAATGATCTCAAGGAAAAAGGCATTGGTTTTCGCAGTCTACAGGAAGCAATCGACACACAAACCAGTGGCGGTAAACTGGTTTTCCATATTTTTAGCGCTCTGGCTGAATTTGAGCGCGATCTGATCCGGGAACGCACCAACGCCGGATTGGAAGCGGCACGCGCCCGTGGTAAAAAAGGAGGCCGTCCCAAATCATTGAATCAAGTCAAAAACATTAAACTGCTTAAGCAGATGCACGCCGATCCAAGCTATTCGATTGGTGATATCTGCAAGACCTTTGATATTTCCCGCTCCACCTTTTACCGCTATTTAAAGTCCGATAAAAATGAGAGTGATAGCCAATGAAACGAATTTGGGATGTAGACGAATTGGCTGAGCATTGGAGTTTAAAATTCGAAGAAACCCAGTTACTCAAAACCAAACCGGCAAGGAACCACCTGGCCTTTATTATCCAGCTTAAGTACTACCAAAACGCAGGTCGTTTTCCTCTAGAAACGAATGACATACCGGATACGCCATTGCATTACCTGGCTGATCAGTTGGGCGTGACAGTTGATCAGATCCATGAATACGATTGGTTGGGTCGAACTGGCACCCGACACGAAAAAGAAATCTTCGAATTTCTTGGCATTCGTCGCGTGTCAGCGGCAGACAAAAGTGCCTTTTCAGACTGGTTGATTGACAATCTCTATCCGCATGGGGCTGATACGGCTGACGCCTCTGAATCAGCTTTTGAGTGGTTCCAAAAACACCAGGTCGAATGCCCAGCGGACAAGGAGCTGAATCGCCTGGTGCAACTCTGCTTACCAACAGTTTGAACTGTACCTGTACCAATACATCACCAGTTGCCTGTCGCAGGAAAGCAAAGCATTAATGGAGCAGTCCCTTGATGGCGCTGAGGGAGTAGTAAACTTCAGTGACATAAAAGCCGATCCGGGCCGTGTGGGCTTAATGTTGTGGAAAACTGGAACAGTGCAAATTCTTTCATCTTCTACGGTAAAGGTGGTGAAGTCGCAACCAACCGACTTGAAGATCAGGAATTATCGGTGCTGGCGCTGCATTTATTGCAGATCTCACTGGTGTACGTAAATACCTTGATGATCCAGCAGGTACTCAACGAACCAAACTGGCTTTCACGGATGAGTATGGAGGACTTCAGGGCATTGACGCCGCTGATTTATGCGCATATCAATCCTTATGGGATATTTGAGTTGGATATGGACACGAGATTACCCATTGAAGTGGCCGCCTAAAAGTTGGCGGTTATCGCAGTTACCCGGTCACTACCCCAATCTTGGAGCCTGTCCGAGAATAGGAATCGTAGCGAGGAATGCCAATTTTGGTTCAGATTTTTCGATAAAAAGAGGCGAATATTGGGTATATTTAACGATTTTTTATCGAAAAATATCGCCGAAATGGGTTTTTCGCAGTAGGTTCTCTATTCTCGGACAGGCTCCTAGACTATTAAACATCTGCGTTGTACGCAGTGGAAAGTATTTCATGGGACAAAAAACACCGTACTTAGCTGAAATTTATACTTACCCGGTGAAGTCATTGAAAGGGATTCGGCATAACGCTGTTAGTATTGACCAGCTTGGCCCAATTGGAGACAGACGTTATATGCTGGTAGACACAAAAGGACATTTTGTTAGCCAGCGTCGGTTTGCACAAATGGTTCTTATTTCTGCTGAAGAAACTGAATCCGGGCTGTGTTTGTCAATTGGAGAACGTAGAGTTGAGGTGAGGCAGCCCGCGTTGAACAAGGCAGTAGAAACACCGGTGACGGTTTGGAATGACAGTTTTGATGCTATTGATTGTGGTGATGAAGTCGCGAATTGGCTATCAAAAATACTCAAGCAATCTTTTCGTTTGGTTTACCGGTCAGAGGACACTCGTCGCTTGATTGATCCAAACTATGTCAATGATGAGCGGCAATTAGGTTTTGCTGATGGCTTTCCCTTTCTATTACTTTCACAGGCTTCACTGCAGGCGCTAAACAGTCGAATGACAAAGTCGGTATCGGTAAGGAGATTCAGACCTAATCTGGTTATTGCTGGCTGTGAGTCGTTTGCTGAAGATTCATGGAAAACGATTAAAATTGGCGAAAGCGTATTCGATGTGGCAAAACCCTGTTCGCGCTGTGTTGTTCCCTCAATTGATCCAGACACTGCAAAAAAGGATAATGAAATTATTCGCGTACTGACAGCCTTTCGTCGACGCGAAGATAAACTGACCTATTTCGGCCAAAACCTGATTCATCACGCACCCGGTAGGGTCGGTGTTGGTGATGCTGTTGAGATTATCGACTGATCAATTAAAAACAATATTATTTTCATTAAGTAACACTAGTTGGCTCTCTTCATTTCTTCGGTAGGCATATATCACAGAGAAGGCGAGCACATTTTGCACGTAGTGACGTGTTTCTTTAAAGGGAATGGATTCTACCCAAACGTCGGTTTCAAGTGTCTGTTCATGCTTAGCTAACCATTGACGCACTCGATGGGGGCCGGCGTTATATGCAGCAGTAGCCAGCACACGATTACCGTCGAACTTACGGTACAGGCTGCCCAGATAGTGCCCGCCCAGCTTGATATTCGTCGCAGGGCGCAACAGCTTGTGACGAGAATAGCCAATGCCCAGGCTTTTGGCTGTTTGTTTGGCTGTGCGGGGCATAATTTGCAGTAGACCGAGGGCTCCTGCAGATGATTTTGCATCAGCAGCAAAAGCACTTTCCTGTCTGGCAATGGCA
The DNA here is from genome assembly GCA_003353945.1 of Gammaproteobacteria bacterium. GTDB lineage: Bacteria > Pseudomonadota > Gammaproteobacteria > Pseudomonadales > PIVM01 > PIVM01. Next base: position 31,054 of record PIVM01000041.1, on the reverse strand, counting down.
TACAGCCAGTTGATATCGATATCTTCTTTCGTTGCGGTGCCATTGATGTTTTGTTCGTAAGCCAGAGGAAAGCGGATTGAGAGATTATTCCATGCTTTAGCTTTTATCATGGATCGGATGGCTGTGTTATGTAGCTGAAGTTGCTCTGCGAGTTTGGCTGCTGCTGTAAGATGTTCTTTGGGAATTGTATTGGATGCATAGCGCCATTCGTTACGGGCTGAAGTAACATCACCCACGGCAAACAGTTCGACAGCGCGTTGAAAGCCGGGCATGGTCTCAATGCTGTGATACGTTTCCTGTGATATATCGAGTGGTGCATCCTGCATTTGATAATCGATGTTTAACAAATCAGCTGCAAGAAAGCCGTAATAGTCGCGGTTTGTTGCCAGGTTGGCCAAAATGGCATCACTCTGCCACTGCAGTTGTATGGGTTGAAGCCCAATGCGTTGTTGAGCCTTGGCGCGCCAGTATAGCCAGCGGTTGCTCTGTTGCTGTTCTTCGGGTAACAAAAGGATCCATTGATAAACCGATTGCCATTGATTTTGTGCAAGCGCTAATCGGATGCGCCATTCGAGCAGCTTTGTATTATCACCATTAGGATCAAACTGAATTAACCAACTAAGCGCCTGGCGAGGTGATTGGCGTTGATAACCTACTGTGATGGCATGGGTTATCAGCTGTTGTTGCTTGTCTGTTAATTGCCATTGTTGCTGGCTTGCATGAAATAGCTCCCTTGCTTTCTGTGGTTTTCTGTAAGCAAGTCTCTTTAGCGTATGGGCGATGATGTTTGATCGCTGATTTTCCGGCAGTGAGGCAATTTTCTTAAGTGTCAAACGTTCGGGTTTGCGGTGTAGTTGAATATACTGTCCGGCTGTTTTTTGCATGGACTTGGGCAGCTGTTTGCGTAAATAACGGGCTAAAGACAGGTTTCCCGCCTTAATTGCCAAATCGAGACGTTGCCAAACCAAGTCGGGTTGACTGTGCTCGGAATGGAGCCAGTGATTGAAAAGAGGATCACAGGATGTGGGTCGTGAATTTCCCTTAAGCCAAAGTTTCGTGGTTTGCTCTAGTGCTTGAGTTTTGTTTCCTGTGTGATATAAAGCCAGCAGGTGATAGCACTGTAAACGGGTGCTGCTGATGGTGGTATCCCAATAGAGAAGGTATTTGTTCCACAAACGCTGCTTAGCTAATGTGTTAAGCCAGCGCTTGCGCAATTGGTTCGCCAGATATTCATCTTGATTTTCATTTAAAAATGCGTCAACCCGTTTATAGGGCAGGTGGCGCAGCTTGCGTTTGATTTCATTGTAATCAAGGTAAGGCTTGAGGGGATAGTTATGCAGTGATTGTTTGCTAGCGTAATAACTTTTCATTTGGCCTGATTTCAGATAACGCAGGGCATTTTTGTATTGCGTGCGTTGTTTTTCTTTCGCAATGTCTGAAGAGGAGAGTGACTCAGTCGCTTGCTGTATAGTCTTCTGTTGAGACGTTATTTGCGTGGCTGACACTGTACCGCAAAACAACAGCATTATGATGAGTATCCCATACAGTTGAGGCAATGGCCGCATCGTAATCGGGTCCTGAAAAAGTTAAAATGAGAGTTAATTTACAGAAAGCTGGGCACTTCGCCGGCAAGCAAACGTATACTGTTAAGGTTAGTTCAAGAGTAGCGGGGATACCAAAACCGGCAAGCCTGAAAATGATAAGAAATTGGCATTTTGGCTTGATCGCGTGAATTAGTTTGATAAGAAGGCTCAATGTAGGCCAAACCGTTTTGGTGGCCGCATGAAAAGTTAATTAAAAGTGTTGTTTTTATGTGCTTTTTTGCAATAGGGTTATTGGAAAATTGCCTGATTTCAGGGTGTAGTGTGAATGCCATTATTAAGAATTGAACAGCTTAACCTAAGTTACGGTTTGCATTGTCTGTTGGACGCTGCAGATTTAATTGTCAAACGAGGGGATCGACTTGCTCTCGTGGGTCGAAACGGCGCAGGGAAATCCACTTTGTTGAAAGTGATAGACGGCAGCGTTCAGGCCGATAGCGGTACGTTGTGGAGACGTAATGGCTTGCGTGTTGCGCGCCTGTCTCAGGAAATACCACCTCAAGTGGAACAATCGGTTTACGCCTATGTGGCTTCAGGATTATCTGACATCAGCGATCTTATTGTGAAATACCATCAGTTAGCCGAATCTCAGCTTGATGCGGCAGCACTGAAGGCTATGGAGCGTGTGCAACAACAGATTGATGCTGCAGATGCTTGGCAATTTCAGCAGAAAGTGGACAGTGTGATATCCAAACTGGGCTTGCCTGCTGAACAATGCATGTCAACACTATCCGGTGGATGGCGTCGCCGAGTGGCTTTGGGGCAGGCATTGGTCAGTGAGCCGGATATTTTGTTATTAGATGAGCCAACGAATCATCTGGATATTCCAACCATTGAGTGGCTGGAATCCCAGCTTACCAGCTTTAGAGGCGCGATTGTCTTTGTCTCTCATGACCGGGCTTTCCTCGAAGTGATATCGACGGCAATTGTCTCGTTGGATCGCGGTAAACTGAATCTGTTTCAACTCAGTTATCCTGATTTTCTTCAAGAGCGCGACCGCCTGCTTAATCTGGAGGTGGCACATAATAAACTGTTCGATAAAAGGCTTGCCGAAGAAGAAACATGGATAAGACAAGGTATTAAGGCGCGCAGAACACGTAACGAAGGCAGGGTGCGAGCGCTTGAGTCTTTGCGCGATCAGCGTTTAAAGCGGCGACAGCGCATGGGAAACGCGAAATTGGCGGTCGGCGGAGCAGAATTATCTGGAAAACTAGTGGTTGAAGTGAAGGACATGGATTATGCCTACCAGGATTTGTCGATCATAAAGGGCTTTTCGACAATTGTTATACGTGGAGACCGAATTGGTATTATCGGTGAAAACGGTGTTGGTAAAACAACCCTGATCAAATTACTGCTCGGTGAATTATCGCCCGATTCCGGTTCAGTAAAATTGGGCACGAAGCTTGAAGTCGCCTATTTTGATCAGGAAAGAGCACAACTGAATCTGGAAAAATCAGTGATGGATAACATTGCTGAAGGTCGAGAAATTGTCGAAATCAATGAGCATAAAAGACATATTATCTCGTATTTGGGCGATTTTTTATTTACACCCCATCAGGCAAGAACACCGGTCAAAGCACTATCAGGCGGTGAGCGTAATCGCATGATGCTGGCCAAGCTGTTCAGTAAACCCGCTAATTTGTTGGTGCTCGATGAGCCCACCAACGATCTGGATTTGGAAACCCTTGAACTACTTGAAGAGCAATTGGCACAGTTTGAGGGGACCGTCCTGATGGTTAGCCATGATCGCAGTTTTATGGATCGAGTCGTCACCAGTACCATGGTGTTCACCGGTGAGGCTGGGGTGGAGGAGTATGTCGGCGGTTACTCTGACTGGGTTCGTCAGGGCGGGGAGTGGCCAGCGAAAAATCCTCTAAAGAGTCAGGAATTATCCCAGCAAGTGCCAAAATCCAAGCTTAAGGAAACAAAACCTGAGTCTAAGAAAAAAAAGCTAAGCTACAAATTGCAACTTGAGTTAAACGAACTACCGCAAAAAATAGAGCAGATGGAAGCTCAGCTGGAGTCATTGCGCGAAGCAGCGCAAGAGGCGGGATTCTATGACCAGAGCCACCAACATGTTGCAGCGAGCCTGACTGAATTGGCAGAGACCGAACAGGAATTGGATAGGCTTTATGAGCGGTGGTCCGATTTGGATGCAGCCGCAGAATAGCTTTCATACATACCCAGAGAAGCTGGCCCCCTCTGGGTATTTCATGAATGGCTTTAATCTTCTTGATCTACATGCACCGCCAACACATCACAGCGTGCGCCGTGCAAGACACCGTTGGAGGTTGAGCCGAGCAGCAGTGCAAAACCATGACGACCATGGCTTCCTACCATAATTAGATCGGCTTCGATGGTTTCGGCAGTGCTGCGTATTTCCCTTTCCGGTCGGCCCAGTACAAGGTACTGTCTTTCATTGGGAATGGCCAAATTGCTGGCAAGGTTGGATAATTGTTTGCGGGCCTGATGCTGAATTTCATCCTGAATACTGGAAAAATCCAGTGGCAGATCACCTCCATAGGCAAAACTGAGAGGCTCAATGACATGAATGAGGCTCATTTTTGCACCGAATGCATCGGCTATCGCTTTGGCGCGATCGGCTACCTTATGAGACTCTGGACTAAGATCAATTCCGATGAGAATATGTTTGTAATCTGACATGTGATCTCCCCACGATAGATTCATCCGATAAAAAACTGGTCAGAGGACCATCTATGAAAACAGAAGTTGGACGTCAGCTCCCACATGATCCCGTTTTTCATACCATATCATAGGATAAGTGACTCAAAAATAGCAGGTGAAGTTTTTATGACAAATATTGAACCAGGTGTCTATCAGCATTTTAAAGGGCGACGATACCGAGTCATCGGTGTTGCGCGGCACAGTGAGACTGAAGAAGAGTTGGTGGTTTATCAGCCTCTTTACGAGGCGGAACAGTTAATGTGGGTAAGACCGGCACATATGTTCAATGAGTTGGTCGACAGCGAGTCCGGTCTAGTGGCGCGATTTCAGTTGCTGGAGCCCTCACCCTCTTAGCTGTTTTTAGCCTGATCTGTTATTGGTGCTGGCTCTTTCTTGGTGGTGAGTAATTGGCCAACAAGTTTGATTCTTTCCTGTTTGCGGTCATCATTGACGGAGCTTTTTTTAAGAACATTCAGCGCTTTTTGATAATAGGCAAGACTTTTTACCTTATCTTTGCGTTCTTTTGCTCTGGACCCATGTTGTACCAGAGAATCCACTTCAACCTGCACGTAAAGCCAAATAAGTTCATTGTGATATTCGTTAAACAGCTCTTGGTCCAAATCACCTCGTGCTAGGATTTTGCGGAATATCTTTTCAGCATCGTTAAGCATGGACTTAGTGCGATAAATTTCCATATCACTGTTGCAAAGTCCATCTTCAGAAGAGGGTTGACTTGGGCGGGACAGTGATTGCGCCAGCTCGCGTGCATTCTGCAGTGATGCCGATGCATACTCCGTATCGGGTTCTATTTGTAATATGCGCTGATAGTTGTTAATAGCCATACCAATCAACTCAGCAGCCATTGATTTGTGGGAAGAAATCTTATTCAGCAGTGCTGCTAATTCAGCGAAATGGTCTGCGCTACGTCGCAGTCGCTGCAACGTTTTTTGTTTCTTAATTCGTTTTGTCTGGCTGTAGTGTGCTAGAGCGCTAGCAGTCAGGGAAACGACAATAATCCCTAGTAATAGAGCAAGATAAGTAATTGAAGACATAAACCTTTCTTATCAATCATCGTGTTACAGTGACTATGGCACCAAAGTCATGTGTATACAAATTTTCATTGTTAAAACAGAAGGATAAGATGCTTTGCAGCAGGTGTATAGTGCGCTGCAAAGATTAACACGAACTGGCTTTTTTGAACTACCTTAATAAAAACAATGCTTGACCGGCTTATAAGGAACCTCTATATATGTCGCCTTGTTTCAACTCTATTTTCGAACTGGTATAAAAAATAGTCAAATATGGGCAAATCACTCGTCATTGTAGAATCACCGGCCAAAGCCAAGACCATTAATAAATACTTGGGCTCCAATTTTGTGGTCAAGTCCAGTGTTGGTCATATCAGAGACTTGCCAACCAGTGGCAGCAATAAAAAACCGGTAGACCCGAAAGCACGCGCCAAGGCGGCTGCACTGACCCGCAAGCTGAATCCCGAAGATAAAATCCTGCATAAACAACGTAAGGCCAGGGAGCAGTTGGTTAAACGGATGGGAATAGACCCAGAACATGATTGGAATCCCAATTATGAAATATTGCCGGGCAAAGAAAAAGTTGTCACTGAGCTGAAAAAGTTAGCTAAGAATGCCGATCAAATCTATCTGGCGACGGATTTGGATAGAGAGGGAGAAGCAATTGCGTGGCATTTGAAAGAGGCTATTGGTGGCGATGAGAGTCGATACCGACGAGTAGTGTTCAATGAAATTACTAAAAATGCCATCAAGGAGGCCTTCGAACACCCCAGCGACCTGGATATGGATCGGGTCAACGCGCAACAGGCGAGACGTTTTTTAGATCGTGTTGTGGGCTTTATGGTGTCGCCTCTGTTATGGGCCAAAGTTGCTAGAGGACTGTCAGCTGGGCGCGTGCAGTCGGTTGCTGTACGTCTAATTGTTGACCGAGAGCGTGAGATTCGAGCGTTTATCCCGGAAGAGTACTGGATCGTACAGGCGGACTGCCAAACGACAGTGGGTGATCCTCTATTGCTCGATGTCAAAAAACAAGCAGGGAAAGTGTTCAGGCCTGGGAGCAAAGAAGAAACAGATGCTGCACTGGCTAGTTTGGGTGGAGCGGGCTACCGAGTCTTAAAGCGCGAAGATAAGCCCTCACGATCGAAACCCAATGCACCGTTCATCACATCAACATTGCAACAAGCTGCCAGTAATCGTCTTGGTTTCAGTGTTAAGAAAACCATGATGTTGGCGCAACGTTTGTATGAGGCTGGTTATATCACCTACATGCGAACCGATTCCACCAATCTTAGCCAGGATGCAGTTGCAGCTTGTCGGGATTTCATCGATTCGAACTACGGCAAGAAATACCTGCCTGAAGATCCGCGGAGCTACAGCAGCAAAGAAGGTGCTCAGGAAGCGCATGAGGCAATTCGGCCCTCTGATGTAAATCTTCTGCAAACGCAGCTTGTCAAAATGGAACGGGATTCAGAGCGCTTATATGAGCTTATTCGGCGTCAGTTTCTAGCCTGCCAGATGACCGATGCAGAATATACGAGCACCAGTATTGTTGTTGAAGCCGGTGACTTTGAATTGCGCATTCGTGGTCGGATTATCGTATTTGATGGTTATACCAAGGTGTTGCCCTCACAGAGTTCTAAGGAAGATGACGTCGTGTTACCCGATGTGAAAACGGGAGATACCTTGTTATTGCAAAACTTGCTGCCCAGCCAGCATTTTACCAAACCTTCACCGCGCTACTCTGAAGCCAGTTTGGTAAAAGAACTGGAGAAGCGCGGTATTGGACGACCCTCAACCTATGCTTCAATTATTTCCACGATTCAGGATAGAGGCTACGCCGGCCTGGAAAATAAGCGGTTTTATGCGGAAAAGATGGGGGATATTGTCACGGATCGACTGGTGGAGAATTTTTCTGATTTGATGAATTACAGTTTTACCGCTGAGATGGAAGAGACTCTGGATGAAGTAGCAAAGGGTAAGCAGTATTGGATCACCATCTTGGATCAGTTTTATGCGGACTTTTCACAGAAGTTGGAGGTGGCGGAGCACGCAGAGAAAGGAATGCGAGCCAATGCACCTACGAGTACGGATATTCAATGTCCCGCATGTGAGCGTCCGATGCAAATTCGAACCGCGAGTACAGGCGTGTTTCTGGGTTGTTCAGGCTATGGATTGCCTCCAAAGGAACGTTGCAAAGAGACGTTGAATCTGACTTCTGGAGACGAAGCGGTTGATGTCGAGAAGGATGAGGAAGGCGAGTCCAAGGCATTGCGCGCTAAGCGTCGTTGCAAGCTCTGTAATACAGCTATGCAAAGCTATTTGATTGATGAGACGCGCAAATTGCATGTTTGCGGAAATAACCCGGATTGCACAGGTTTTGAAGTGGAAGCAGGTACTTACAAAATCAAAGGTTATGATGGCCCTGTCATCGATTGCGACAAATGTGGTGCGCAAATGCAGTTAAAGTCAGGCCGATTTGGCAAGTATTTTGGTTGTACCGATGAGTCTTGTAAAAATACACGTAAGTTGTTAAAAAACGGTGAGGCTGCACCACCCAAAATGGACCCGGTACCCATGCCGGAGCTGGCGTGTGAAAAAGTGGATGATCACTATGTGTTGCGAGATGGAGCGGCTGGCATGTTCTTGGCTGCCAGTAAATTCCCGAAAAACAGGGAAACCAGAGCGCCCCTGTTGTCAGAAATTCTTCCGCATAAAACGGAAATTGATCCTAAATACAACTACTTAATGAGTGCGCCACGGGAAGATGATGAGGGTAACCCCAGCATTATTCGATATAGTCGAAAGTCGAAAGAACAGTACTTATTGACGGAGGTTGATAAAAAAGTAACAGGGTGGAAGGCGTTTTATCGGAATGATGTTTGGGAAGTTCAGGAGCCAAAAAAGAAAAAAACACAGCCAGTTTCGAAAAAGAAAACCAGTTAAAACCCTAGTTTGGGAATCGATATTTTTTCTTTGGACCTTGGGGGCTTGGAATGGAAAAATTGCTCCCTAGATTGTGTAGAATTTTGGTTCAGCTTCACCAACAGTAGGCGCCTTAAGCGGGGCGTATCAAGGGGCACGCTGAACGCCTTGGGCGTAGTGGCCCATATAACGCTTGATGCAACGCAGAAACTGGGTCAAAAGATCGTGAGACAATGTGCTGTTTTCACGGCCCTTTTGTTGATGAAGCTGCTATCTGCGGACAGATTGGACTAGCCCACATACGGATTAGTCTGTAAACTGGTTGACAGTTGCAGCATTTTAAGAGCGGATAAAGGGGTACAGCTCGTGGAATCATCCTTGTTGGAGATTGTGGAACTGCCGAATGGCGATATTGCTTTACAGCGTGCAGACGGTGAGGGAGAACCATTAATTAATATTCACTTTTCAGAAGAATCAAAGGGTTATATGCCAGCTATGCGTTTGGAAATAGCTAAGGCGATGATCCAGGCAGGTGTTCAGGCGTTTTCTGATATGTCGGCAGAACGCGGATGTGTTGCTGAATATGAAGAGGTTGAACGAACACTTCACTAATATTAAAACAAATATTAAAACAAATATTAAAACAAAACGGTCCAACTGTTTGTTTAAGCATTTGGACCGTTTTTAAGTTATTTTTTTCTGGTTTTTATTATCGGCGAACTATTCCGACGCTAACTCCCTCTATGGCAAATAGTTGTTCTCGCAAATCCACTTCGATTGGATTAAAATCTTCATTTTCTGGGAGTAACATCACCTGGTAGCGACTACGAGTGCGTTTGAATCGTTTCACGGTGACCTCGTTCTCCAACCGAGCAACAACAATTTGTCCGTTTTGAGCTTCCTGAGTCCGGTGAACTGCCAGTAGGTCGCCGTCCATAATACCGATATCCTTCATACTCTCTCCTCGTACCCGTAAAAAGTAATCTGCCGAAGGACTAAAAAAAGAGGAGGGCATATCACAGTAATCTTCAATATTTTGCTCGGCAAGAATCGGGTCGCCAGCAGCTACCTGCCCCACAATTGGAATACCTGCGCTCTCAGGAAGTCTGATTCCTCGCGATGCACCAGGTATTACTTCTATGGCGCCTTTTCTGGCCAGTGCTTTTAAATGTTCCTCTGCCGCATTTGGGGAGCGAAATCCAAGTTTCTTGGCGATATCGGCACGAGTGGGTGGGTAGCCGCTCTCTTCAATATGGCGTTTGATTAGCGCCAACACTTCAGCTTGTCGAGCAGTTAACTTTTCCATTGTTATGGCTCCAGATTAGATGGTGTGAATGTATACAGCTACTGGCATTATATCCAGCCTGTATGAGTGTGCAAGCATAATGTATGAGAATCCACACGATTTTCGCGTTTATATTCGTGTTATTGAAACTGGATTTTTTTACTGGACTGCCATATTGTTACAGCATCAGTTTATAGTTTCATCAGTGATGTGTCTTCCAATGACAAGTAGATAACACAAAGAGCATATTCCATGGATAAGCTAAGCGGCGGGTGGCAGCATGTGGTGCAGGAAGGCTACGGATGGGCAGCTGAAGTGTTTGTTGTTGTCGTACTTACCTTGCTAGCCCACTTCGTTGCTGTGAGAGTCCTATATCGTTTGCAGTTGCAACTGCAGAAAACTAAAAACCTCTGGGATGATATTCTACTCGAATCAATGTCCCGGCCTGTTGCCTATCTGATTTGGGTAATTGGCATAGCCTGGGCTGCAGAGTTGGTCGATAAACAGTCAGGCACCTCTATTCTGCTAGCAGTCAGTGTGGCCAGGGATGTGTTGATTATCGTATTGCTGGCTATGTTTGTGGTTCGTTTCATCAAGCAAGTGGAATTGAAACTGGTTGTTGGTGCGAATGTTGATACAGAAGAGGGTATCGATGAAACAACCATTATGGCAATTGGACGCTTGTTGCGTGCTGCCGTCATCATTACTGCCGTATTAGTGATTCTTCAGTCATTGGGTTACAGCATACAGGGTGTGTTGGCATTTGGCGGTATTGGTGGAATTGCAGTGGGTTTTGCCGCAAAAGATCTACTGGCCAATTTTTTTGGTGGTTTGATGATTTATATGGATCGCCCTTTTAGTGTGGGTGACTGGGTGCGATCACCTGACAAGGAGATAGAGGGCACTGTTGAGCATATCGGGTGGCGTTTGACGCGGATTCGCACATTTGACAAGCGGCCTTTATATGTGCCGAATGCAGTGTTTACCCATATTGCTGTGGAAAACCCTTCCCGGATGGAAAATCGGCGCATCTTTGAAACAATCGGTTTGCGTTATGATGATGCTGATCAGCTTGCCGACATTGTGAACTCCGTTAGAGCTATGCTGCAAACACATCCAGAAATCGACAACACGAAAACCTTGATTGTTAATTTCAATACCTTCAGCTCTTCTTCGCTCGATTTTTTTGTGTACACCTTTACCAAAACAACTGAATGGGTTTATTTTCATAAAATAAAAGAAGATGTCTTGCTGAAAATATTGCACATAATTAGCGAACATGGCGCTGATATGGCGTACCCTACATCCACTGTTAAATTGCCTGATGGACTTTTAGTTAACCATCAAAATGAGGAGTTTTCTGGAGATGACAGAAAATAGGATCGCCATAATTGGGGGCACAGGTTTGAGTGAGCTGCCCGGTTTTGAAATGACGGACAAGAATTCAATTGAGACGCCTTATGGAGAGCCTTCCGCTTCATTGTTGATGGGCCGTTTCGAACAGCATGAGCTGGTTTTTCTGCCCCGTCATGGCAACCCGCATCGCATACCGCCACACTGTATTAACTATCGGGCAAATCTATGGGCCTTAAAAGAGTTGAAGGTGAATAGTGTTCTTGCGGTGAATGCAGTCGGTGGAATTTCTGAAGATATGGATGCTGGTGTGGTGGTCATCCCGGATCAACTTATTGATTATACTTACGGTCGTGAGCATAGTTATTCCGACAGTTGTGATGTGCCATTGCAACACGTTGATTTCACCAGCCCATACGATGAATTATTGCGACAACGGCTATTGGATGCAGTCGAACAAACTGACATACCCTATATTGGTGAAGCTACTTATGGCGCCACTCAGGGGCCAAGACTGGAAACGGCTGCCGAGATCGATCGCATGGCTGGTGACGGTTGTGATCTTGTCGGTATGACAGGAATGCCGGAGGCTGTTCTGGCGCGTGAACTGGATTTGCCCTATGCCGCAGTTTGCCTGGTCGTAAATCGGGCTGCTGGTCGTAGTGAAGGCATTATTACTATGGAAGAGATCGAACGTGTTATGGCGTCTGGCATGCAGGAAGTATTGCTTTTGTTGCAACGATTTCTAAAGCTATAACCCGCTGTAAGTCGCATCATCCTTGGGGTCTCGGAAATAAAACATTGTCCCTATATATCAGGGATTTTCAAAGTCATCATCATTTTTTTCAGCATTGCTGGGCTCTGCTGGCTCATAGGGCGTAATACGAATTAGCAGCCCAAACAGAGGGTGATCGATATAGTGCAGTTCTTTGCTGCGCATTTTTCGGTGTTGCGACATTTTAGCAATCCGCTTATTTACGTATTCAGTTGTAATAAGGAACTGATACTGACGCCCAAATATTTGCTGATCATTCCATTGCAGTTGCAGGGGGGTATCTTGTTCGATGTTGAGAGAATCCGCCAGATAAGGTTGTTTGGGTAAAAGTGGCCAGGGTTCGACTTCCTGTCCCAGATTGATCGCGAAATCGCTTAACCACAAATTGGTTTCGATATGCAAATAACGCTCTCGGAACAATTTTATGGAGCCTTCCAATTCATAATGCTTGCCCGTTTCGTCGCCGCCGTGTAGCGCAATACTGACTGCGTTTGCTTGATTATCAATAGGCTGTAGCCAGGCAAGATGATTCAGCACACGGTGCATTGGTGATTGTGCAATTTTCGTCACTTCGTTTGTTAGTGTGTATTGTTCCGGGGGTAGCACTGTAAAAGGTATAATTGTCGATTCCGACGCAGTGATTACACTATTCGATGCAAGCTCAGACGTCTCTGCATTTTCTTCCAGTACTTGTGTCGCTTCATTTTTTAACAATACCAGAGGTTTTTGATAGTAAATAGAAATATCGGATGGCCAGGATTCTATTTGTTCGGCTTCGCTAGTAGTGTTGGTGAAAAGGCAGATTTCAACGTGATACCAGTTATCTGTTATGGACTGCTCCGCATGACTGTCTGTTATGAGTACTCTTATTAGTAAAACGTGCAGAATAAAAGCCATAGCGGTCACGATATGGGGCCTTAACAATACCGTGCGATTGTGTAAGAGGTCTAGATCGTTCATTGCCTGCTTCGTGCATGTGTTATGAGTTCGATTGCGTCGTTGCATGGTGCTCATATGAGTCCTGGTTGTGTTTTGATTTCACGCCGCAGAGCGTTTGCTGTTTGAAAGTTCTTTGATTAATTGTTCAACCGTACTCAGCCTTAGCTCAGTATCGGCGATGGGCTGTTTGAACGCCAGTGTTGCAGCACCTTCCATCTGAAAAGACTTGGGATGGCTTTGAACTAGCTGAACTATTTTCATTGGATCAACACTTGTTTCTTCTGAAAATTCCAAACGCCCGCCATGCTGGCTTGCTTCTATTTTTTTAATGCCAATTGCTTGCCCGTGAATCTTTAAACGGGTCACTCTGAAAAGGTTTTTTACCGGATCAGGTAATAGGCCAAAGCGATCTATCATTTCAATCTGAAGATCTTGTAAAGCATCCTCATTGGTCGCATTGGCAATGCGTTTGTAGAGTATCAATCGATTATTCACATCAGGCAAATAATTATCAGGGATTAGGGCTGGAATGCGCAAATTGATTTCACTACCTTGCTTTAAGGGGTGTTCAATATCGGGGGTTTTACCTGATCTGATGGCTTCGATGGCTCGATCCAGCATTTCCATGTACAAACTAAAACCGATGGTTTGAATCTGTCCACTTTGTTCGTCGCCCAGCAGTTCGCCTGCACCACGGATCTCCAGATCATGGGTTGCAAGAGTGAACCCGGAACCTAGAGCCGAGGCGTCGGCAATGGCCTCAAGGCGTTTTTGTGCATCGGAGGTCATTTTTTTGCCTTCCGGAGTTAACAGGTAGGCATAAGCCTGATGATGCGAACGTCCGACTCGACCGCGTAATTGGTGCAGTTGGGCCAACCCGAATTTGTCGGCCCGATGAATGATAATGGTGTTGGCATTGGGAACATCAATACCTGTTTCAATGATCGTCGTGCATACCAGAACATTAAAACGCTGGTGATAAAAATCGCCCATTACTTGTTCCAGTTGCCGTTCACGCATCTGACCATGTCCGATGTTCACTCTGGCTTCGGGTATCAGCTCAGATAATTCAGCCGCTACTTTTTCAATGGTGTTGACTTCGTTGTGCAGGTAATAAACCTGTCCGCCGCGTAGAATTTCACGTAATACAGCTTCTTTAATCAGTGCTTTGTCGTCAGGGCGGACAAACGTCTTAACTGACAGGCGCCGCGCCGGTGGTGTCGCTATGATGGAAAGATCTCTCATGCCAGCCATCGACATATTTAATGTGCGTGGTATGGGGGTGGCAGTGAGCGTCAGTATGTCTACTTCACTGCGAAAGGATTTCAGAATTTCCTTTTGTCGCACGCCAAATCGGTGTTCTTCATCAATGATAACAAGTCCAAGATTAGTAAATTTGAGCGTTCCCTGAATTAATTTATGTGTGCCAATAATAATATCGACTTTACCTTCCTGAACGTTTTTCAAAATCAGGTTCGATTCTTTTGTTGATCGAAATCGGGATATCATCTCAATATTAACAGGCCAATCGGCAAATCGGTCACGGAAAGTTTCAAAATGCTGCTGGGCGAGCAGGGTAGTAGGTACCAGTATGGCCACCTGTTTGCCCGCCTGAACAGCGATAAATGCAGCGCGCATGGCAACTTCTGTTTTACCAAAACCCACATCACCACAGACTAATCGATCCATGGGTGTGCTGGCTTTAAGATCAGCATGTACAGCATTAATGGTATTGAGCTGGTCGACCGTCTCTTCAAAAGGGAAGGCACTGGAAAACTGCTGATAGGCTTTTTGATCAACCCGCAGAGATTGCCCCTTTCTGGCAGCACGGCGGGCATAGATGTCCAGTAATTCAGCTGCCACATCACGGATTTTTTCCGCTGCTTTGCGCTTGGCTTTTTGCCATTGTTCATTACCCAGTTTATGTAAGGGGGCCAGTGCGCCATCAGCTCCGGTATAACGGCTGATGAGATGCAATGAGGCCACCGGTACGTAGAGTTTTGCGCTGTCAGCGTATTCCAGAGTGAGAAATTCGTTGTCTTGGGCATCAATGGTTAGCCGCTGCAAGCCTTGGTAGCGTCCCACACCGTGATCAATGTGTACGACCGGTGCGCCAATCCTCAGTTCAGTGAGATTTTTAATGACCGCATCAGGACTTTCAGTCGCTTTACTGCGTCTTCGACGCTGCATGACGCGTTGTCCGTAAAGCTGGCTTTCAGCGATCACTGCAAGATTGAGCGTGTCGGAAATCAAACCCTCGTCCAGTGGTGCAGTGGTAATGGCGAGTTTAGCGTTGCCATTACAAAAGGACTGCCAGCTGTCCACTTCTGTGGGGCGAATGTCGGCTAAGTGAAACGTTTCATTCATGATTTCTTTGCGACCAGCAGATTCTGCACAAAACAGAATACGCTTATCCGCCTGCTGATGAAGGAAGCTGTTTAATGCTGCCAGCGGATTGGTTGATCTGGCATCAATGCTTAGCGTGGGTGGTGTTGAAAAGGGAAAACAAGTGCTGGCTTTTGTGTCATTACTTGAAATAAGAATGCGGGGGAAGAGTTTTAAGGCAGAGTAGAGTTCCTCCTGGTGAATAAATACTTTTTGGGGTGGAAGAATCGGGCGGTAGTTATCAACGCATCGCTGCTCATAGCGATCGTCTATTTCCTGCCAGAATTGTTTGATCTGGTGCTCAATATTCGCAGTGCAAACGGTGAGAGTATTATCGGGTAGGTAATCAAACAGCGTGGCGGTATCACCAAAAAACAAAGGTAGATAATACTCCAATCCGGCAGATGAGATGCCGGATGAAACATCCCGGTAAATAGGGCAATGTCGATGATCGACATCAAAGTGTTCGTGCCAGTTATCCAGGAAACATTTGATGCCGTTCTTATCCAGTGGGAATTCGTGGGCTGGTAGTAAACGTATCTCTTGGACCTGGTCGATAGTGCGCTGTGATTCGACGTCAAAGGTTCGCAGGGACTCAATTTCCTCATCGAACAGCTCGATACGAAAGGGCTGTTCGCTACCCATGGGGAATATATCAATGATTGAACCACGCACTGCGTATTCCCCGTGTTCAAAAACAGTGTCTACGCACTGATAGCCAACGGTATCCAACTGGCGACGAACATCGGATAGGGAAAAAACCTGTGATTGAGTAACGACCAAACTATTGCCGACAAGAAATTGTTTTGGCGCCAGTCTGTGTAGCAGGGTGCTGACAGGAATCAACAGAATCGCTTGTTCTGTCAGGGGCAGGCGGTAAAGCGTATCAAGGCGCTCAGAAATAATATCCTGATGTGGAGAGAAGTGGTCGTATGGCAGTGTTTCCCAGTCAGGCAATTGGAGAATATCGATTGTCGAATTATGACCGAGAAAAAAATGCAATTGTCGCTCAAGTTGCGCCGCCATCTGGCTGGTGTCGCAGATGACGACTGTCAGACCACTGTGCACTTGAGCCGTTTCGGCCAGTATCAGCCCCAAGCTACTGTCATTGAGTTGGGTCCATTTACGTTTGTCGCCAGGTTGAGAAGGTAGTGACTGCTGCAATAGCGGCTCAATGACAGAATGAATATGATCCATAGAGATATCTGTTTAACGAAGATGGGACAGAACACAAGCTCTTTCAGCATAGGCGGAAGGAGCGGTGAAATTAGGGCGTATTCTAACGTGCAACGCGATGAAAATCAGTGGTTGAAGGTGTGTTTTGTACTTCGTAGATTTTAGTTTTTCCAATATAGAACAATAAAGAGGGTGTGGGTCTGTTGCACTAGTGCAAGCTAATGAAGATAATACGCCCCTGATTTTCTCCTACTCTTTCAACGCAAACAGGGTGCTGACCAGTGACAACGACAGAAAGAAGACGTCCAGACGATTATTTCGGGGATTGGAAGGAGCGCGAAGCTCTGGCCGAAGGTATGATTCCTTTGGTCGGTAAGTTGTATAGGGAAAACAATGTAAAAATCTATATTTATGGACGTTCACTTTATAATGAATCTGTGTTGAAAATTATGCAGATCCATCGTTATGTACGCCAGGTCGAACAAAATGAATTGTCAGAATTTGAAGCATTTCCGGTGATTAAAGCGATTGCCGCTCTGAATCTGGGGCCGGCCCATATCGATGCAGGCCGTCTTGCTGTGCGATACGAGGAAGAAGTGAAATCCAAGGGTGTTTCGGTTGAAGAATATGTTGAGCAGGAACTGGCTCCCATCATAGGCAGTGAAAAGAAACCCCTGATCAAACCACAGGATGTGGTCTTATATGGTTTTGGACGTATTGGTCGATTGTTGGCGCGTTTGCTAATCGAAAAAGCGGCTGGTGGTGATACCTTGCGTCTGAGAGCCATTGTGGTGCGCAAAACCGGTAATAAGGATGATTTGATGAAGCGTGCTGCGCTGTTGCGTCGCGATTCAATACATGGTCGCTTTGTCGGGACGATCCGCGAAGATATTGAGCATCAATCGTTAGTGGCTAATGGTAATGAGGTTAAGGTCATTTATGCGGATTCTCCAGACCAAATTGACTATACCGAATATGGCATTGACGATGCCATCGTGATTGATAACACAGGCAAGTGGAAGGATGAGGAAGGTTTGTCCTTGCATCTTAAAAGCAAAGGTGTCCGCAAGGTTATTTTGACTGCACCGGCTAAGGGAGATATTAAGAACATTGTATACGGTGTTAATAATGAGCTTATTCGTGCAGATGAGGCGATTATCTCTGCCGCTTCATGTACGACCAACGCGATAGTTCCACCTCTAAAGGCGTTGGATGATGAGTATGGTATAGCCTATGGGCACGTTGAAACCGTTCATGCTTACACCAACGATCAAAACCTAATCGACAACTATCATAAGGCTGATCGTCGTGGGCGAAGTGCTCCTCTTAATATGGTGTTGACTGAAACTGGCGCAGCCACTGCGGTGGGTAAAGTCCTGCCCCAACTGAAAGGAAAACTCACGGGTAATGCTATTCGAGTTCCAACACCGAACGTATCAATGGCAATCCTGAATTTGACCTTAAAACGTGAGACAAATGTCGAAGAGATCAATGAGTATATGCGCAAGATTGCATTACACTCGCCGCTGCGTAAACAGATCGATTATTCGAATGCCCCAGAGGTGGTATCTACCGATTTTGTTGGTAGTAGAAGTGCTTGTATTTTCGATGCTATTGCGACGATCGTGAATGGTAATAGCTGTGTGTTATACCTTTGGTATGACAACGAATTTGGTTATTCCTGTCAGGTCCACCGGATACTGGAGCAAATGGCGGGAGTCGAGTACGCAACGTACCCGAAGTAGTCTGTCGGGTAGCAGGTGACAGTGTTCAGTCGCTCAGTATTGAATGAACCTGTTGTCTCAACCATTTCAGGATTTCGGATTAGGCGTGTTGTTTTAACGCTTTGGCAATGTCTTCATTGGTGCGCGTCAGGTGACTCGTGTGCCGGCTTTGTATGGTTTGTGCTGCTTCAGAAAGTGTTTAGGTGGCAGTACAAACTGACTAGACGATGACATTACTCGCACCTTGTGTGCATTCTCTTACTTTTCTTAATCCAAACTTTAGTTGGGAAAATCTATGATCAAAATTACTCGGGGGATGGATTTACCTATCACCGGTGAGCCTGATCAAGTGATTCATGATGGGCCGAAAGTCCGCACGGTCGCTGTGATCGGCTATGACTACGTGGGCATGAAGCCTACTATGGCAGTCAGGGTCGGCGATAAGGTAAAGAAAGGCCAGTTGATCTTCACCGATAAAAAAACCGAAGGTGTGAAATATACTGCGCCGGCAGCCGGTACAGTCAGTGCTGTCAATCGAGGCGCCAAGCGAGTTTTTCAGTCGCTGGTGATTGATGTTGATGGTGATGATGAAGAAACATTCCAGTCCTACTCTGAATCAGAAATTGACGGATTGGATAGACAAAAGGTGATCGACAATCTGGTCGACTCTGGCGTGTGGACTGTTTTACGGACACGGCCCTTCAGTAGGGTACCGAGTCCTCAAACGACTCCTTACTCGATTTTTGTCAATGCTATGGATACAAATCCGTTGGCAGCGAATCCTGATCTTGTCGTAAACGAAGCCTCGGCTGAGTTTGAATTCGGTTTGCGGGTTTTGTCCAAACTGACTGACGGAAAGGTTTTTCTCGTGAAAGCCGAAGGTAGTCAGATTGGAAAAGGTAGTGCCTCAGCGGTAACGGAGGAGGCGTTTAGTGGTCCTCATCCAGCTGGACTCACAGGCACTCATATTCATTTCCTTGATCCGGTGAGTGAGTCGAAAACTGTTTGGAGCCTGAATTATCAGGATGCGATTGCCGTTGGTAGATTGTTTTTAACCGGTAAAATCGACACAAACAGAGTGATTTCCCTGGCCGGTCCTAGTGTGAACAAGCCACGATTATTGCGTACTCGATTAGGTGCCAGCCTGGAAGAGCTAACAGCAGGAGAGTTGGTGACTGGCGAGAATCGGGTGATTTCCGGTTCCGTGCTTTCTGGGCGTGCAACCAAAGGTGCTTTAGCCTATCTGGGACGGTATCACCTTCAGGTATCAGTATTACACGAAGGACGAGAACGACACTTTTTCGGCTGGTTGTCGATGGGATCGAATAAGCATTCCATGATGTCCATTTATCTATCCCAATTTAACAAAGCCAAGAAGTTTGCGTTGACTACCACAACCAATGGTTGTCAGCGAGCGATTGTACCCTTTGGTGTTTTTGAGAGGGTGATGCCGCTTGATATCCTGCCGATCCAATTGCTGAAAAGTCTCGTTATCAGTGATATGGAAATGGCGATCAAATTGGGCGTTCTTGAATTGGAAGAAGAAGATTTGTCACTGTGCAGCTATGTATGTACTGGTAAATACGAATACGGTCCAATTTTGCGTGATAACTTAACCCGTATTGAAAAGGAGGGCTAAGTGAGTTTAATCAAAGAAACATTTGAGAAAATGGAACCTCATTTTACCAAAGGTGGTAAATATGAGAAGTTTTACGCCCTCTATGAGGTGTTTGAC
This sequence comes from Gammaproteobacteria bacterium, assembly GCA_003353945.1. GTDB lineage: Bacteria > Pseudomonadota > Gammaproteobacteria > Pseudomonadales > PIVM01 > PIVM01. Next base: position 11,446 of record PIVM01000041.1, on the reverse strand, counting down.
ACGTTCTTCTACACAGCGCCAGACGTCACTCACAGTGGCTCGCATGTAAGAGACGGTATTGACCTGAAAAGGGCAATGATAACGGTCTGGTTGGCAGCCTTTCCTGCGATGTTTTTCGGTATGTATAACCTGGGCTTTCAGGCGAATACGGCGATGGCTAGCATGGGTGTTGAGTCAGCGGCTGGTTGGCACGGATGGCTGATTGAAATCCTGGCCTCTTATAGTGCCACCAGCATTTGGGACTGTTTTTGGCATGGTGCCGTTTATTTCATTCCCATCTTTCTGGTGACCTTTTTAGTGGGAATATTCTGGGAAGTGCTGTTTGCGGTGGTGCGTGGACATGAGGTTAACGAAGGCTTTTTCGTCACTTCAATACTGTTTGCCTTGATCGTACCGCCTGATATTCCCTTGTGGCAGGTGGCAATGGGCATCAGTTTTGGTGTTGTGTTTGGCAAGGAGGTTTTTGGCGGTACCGGTAAAAACTTCCTTAATCCGGCATTAACGGGGCGGGCCTTTTTGTTCTTTGCCTATCCGGCGGAGATTTCCGGTGAGTCAGTCTGGACCGCAGTCGATGGTTTCAGTGGAGCGACTCCCTTGGGCCAGATGGCATTGGGTGGCGTTGAAGCGGTTACTAACCTTACTTGGTTTGATGCGTTTTTCGGCAATATGCAAGGAGCAATCGGTGAAACGTCGGTCCTTATGATATTGATCGGAGCCGTCATAATTCTCTGGACGCGTGTTGCATCGTGGCGAATTATGTCCGGTGTGATGCTCGGTATGATAGCGACGTCGACATTGTTCAATATGATGGCTTCTGACGGTGGTAATCCCATGTTGGCTGTACCCTGGTATTGGCATCTGGTTGTTGGCGGTTTTGCCTTTGGTATGGTGTTTATGGCGACTGATCCTGTTTCTGCGTCGATGACCGATAAAGGTAAGTGGTATTTTGGTGCCCTGATTGGATTTATGGTGATTTTGATACGGGTTGTGAATCCTGCATTTCCGGAAGGGATGATGTTGGCTATTTTATTTGCCAATCTGTTCGCCCCTCTGATTGATCATTTTGTTGTTCAGGGCAATATCAAACGGAGGTTAGCGCGCAATGTCTAGTTCAAAAGACACCATCAAGCAGACGATAATCGTTTCCTTATTACTCTCAGTGTTCTTTTCGATAATTGTCTCCAGTGCAGCAGTTATCCTAAAGCCGTTGCAAGCAGCGAATAAATTGCTGGATAGAAACAAAAATATTCTAGCAGCCGCTGGACTGTATAAAGAGGGCGAGCACAAAAAGAGCGATATAAATCGACTCTTTGAACAGTTCACGATCAAGGTCGTTGATCTTGAAAAAGGCAAGTTCCTGACTGATGCTCAACTGCAAGAGCTGAATATCGACCTTGCCAAATTTGATCAACGTAAAGCTTCAAAAGATCCTGCCCTGTCGGTCAAATTGGATAAGACCCAGGACATCGCTGCCATTGGACGTCGCTCTCATTATGCCATGGTATACCTTGTTGAAACTGGCAGCGGGATTGATCGCGTCATTGTGCCTGTTCATGGCTATGGTCTGTGGGGAACGATGTACGGATTTATGGCGCTGGAAGGGGATGCTAATACGGTGGTTGGTCTCGGTTTTTATGAGCATAAGGAAACGCCTGGGCTAGGTGCTAAGATCGATACCGACAAGTGGAAGTCTGTCTGGCCTGGCAAGAAGATTTTCGATGATGCCGGTGTGGTTAAAGTGAAAATGCCCAAAGGTATTATTGATCACAAGGATCCTGCCAATATTCATAAGGTGGATTCGCTGAGCGGAGCCACGCTCACCGCTGTGGGAGTGGAAAATATGGTTCGTTTTTGGATGGGTGACCATGGTTTTGGCCCGTTTTTGTCAAATGTTAAGAAAGGTGAGGTGTAGCGATGTCAAAACAAGATGCTAAAACCGTTCTTAAGAGACCGGTTTTCGATGACAATCCGGTGGTGCTGGGGATGTTGGGCATTTGCTCTGCCTTGGCAGTAACGACTGGTCTAGAACCGACGATAGTGATGTGTTTCGCGCTGACAGCGGTTTGTGCCATTTCCAATCTTTGCATAGCAATGGTCAGAAATCATATCCCCAGTAATATCCGTATTATTGTGCAGATGACGGTCATTGCTTCGTTGGTAATTGTGGTTGACCAGGTACTGCAGGCCTTTGCCTACGATACAGCCAAACAATTATCCGTTTTTGTTGGTTTGATTATCACTAACTGTATCGTGATGGGACGGGCTGAAGCGTTTGCGATGAGCAACCCGCCTGGCTTGAGTTTTATTGACGGTATCGGTAATGGTCTGGGTTACAGTGTGGTATTGCTGTTTGTCGGAACTATACGAGAGTTGTTTGGTAGTGGCTCCTTGTTTGGTTTCGAAATACTTAAGCTGGTTGAAAACGACGGCTGGTATGTGGGCAATGGCATGATGTTGTTGCCACCGAGTGCTTTTTTCATTATTGGCGGCTTTATCTGGCTGCTGCGTGAATGGAAAACGAATCAGGTAGAGCAAAAAGAATTTAAAATCGCCCATCAAGTTAACCGCGAAGCGCATATCTAACGGAGAAAAAGCTGATGCTTGAAGATTATATAAGCCTTTTCATCCGGGCTGTTTTTATCGAGAACTTGGCGCTGTCCTTTTTTCTCGGGATGTGTACGTTTATCGCTATTTCAAAGAAGGTTGAAACGGCGATAGGTTTGGGAATTGCCGTGGTTGTGGTCCAGGTGGTCACAGTCCCTGTGAATAACCTGCTCTACAACTTTCTGTTAAAGGAAGGTTCTTTGGCGTGGGCTGGACTCCCGGAAATGGATCTGAGTTTTCTCGGGTTCCTGACCTATATCGGAGTCATCGCCGCCATCGTGCAGATATTGGAAATGTTTCTGGATAAGTATGTGCCGGCACTCTATCACGCATTAGGGGTGTTTTTACCGCTGATCACAGTGAACTGCGCCATCCTCGGGGGTTCCTTGTTTATGGTGGAACGCGACTATAACTTTGGCGAAAGCGTCGTGTACGGTATCGGTGGAGGTGTGGGTTGGGCTTTAGCCATTGTCGCTTTAGCCGGTATTCGCGAGAAACTGAAATACAGCGATATACCCGATGGCCTGCAGGGGCTGGGAATTACATTTATCACGGTTGGTTTGTGTTCCTTGGGGTTCATGTCCTTCGGTGGCATGTCCATTTAATTTGAGACGATAACTAAATCGAGAAGGTTGTTTGTATTATGGATACAGGAACAATTTTTGGCGGCGTTGTCATGTTTACAGCTGTCGTCATGTCCTTGGTGGCACTAATTTTGTATGCCCGAAAGCATTTAGTCAGCTCGGGTGATATTACCATTGAAATTAATGAAGATCCGGAGCGAGCGATTACCGTTCCCGCCGGGGGTAAGTTACTGACTACCCTGGCTGACAGTGGAATCTTTTTGTCTTCTGCTTGTGGTGGCGGTGGGACGTGTGCTCAATGCCGTTGTAAGGTTATTGAGGGCGGTGGGGCTCTGTTACCCACTGAAGAACCGCATTTTAACAAGGGGCAGCAGCGTGAGCATTGGCGTCTGGCTTGTCAGGTGGCGGTAAAGCAGGACATGAAGGTCGAAGTCGAGCCTGAATTCTTTGGTGTTAAGCAGTGGGAAACTGAAGTCATTTCCAACGACAGTATGGCGACTTTTATCAAAGAACTGGTATTGAAAATTCCAGAAGGTGAAAGTGTGGATTTTCGCGCTGGTGGTTATGTGCAGCTGGAATGTCCGCCGCATACTGTTGACTATAAAGACTTTGATATTCCTGAGGAGTATCGGGACGACTGGGAGCGATTTGGCATTTTTGATAATGTGTCTGTGGTCACAGAGCCCACGATACGAGCCTATTCCATGGCTAACTATCCCGAAGAAAGAGGCGTTATCAAGTTCAATATTCGTGTGGCTTCACCGCCTCCGGGTTCCAAGGGAATACCGCCTGGAATAATGTCGTCCTGGATATTTAGTTTGAAGCCGGGTGATAAAGTCAATGTGTCGGGTCCCTTTGGTGAGTTTTTTGCCAGGGAGACGGACAACGAAATGGTATTTGTTGGCGGTGGCGCAGGTATGGCTCCAATGCGTTCGCATATCTTTGATCAGCTGTGCCGTTTGAATACGGATCGCAAAATCAGCTATTGGTATGGTGCTCGTAGTTTGCGTGAAATGTTCTACGTAGAAGAATTTGATAAGCTTGCTGCGGAACATGAAAACTTTGAGTGGCACGTGGCTTTATCAGATCCTATGCCGGAAGATAACTGGACAGGTAAGACAGGCTTTATTCATGAGGTTGTCTACGAGAACCTTCTCAAAGATCATGAAGCGCCTGAAGACTGCGAGTACTATATGTGTGGGCCTCCGATGATGACGCAGGCCGTTATCAAGATGCTGCTGGATTTGGGTGTCGAACCGGAGAATATTATGCTGGATGATTTTGGCTAATAAACTGCGGATGTTTGCTCAATCAAAAGCGGGTTTGCTATTAGCAATCTCGCTTTTGTTGTTTCTTGTGGGCTGCAATCGACAGCCGGAACTGTTATCGATCTCCGGGATCGAGATGGGTACGAGCTATCATATTAAGGTGGCAGTGCCCGATTCGGTGGACGAAGATAAAATGACGCTTGAGGTGAGGGAGCGCCTAAGAAAAATTGACCGGCTGATGTCCACCTATAAAAAAGACTCTGATGTGTCGCGATTTAACGCAGCAGACGTCAATCAATGGGTGTCGGTAGCGCCGGAAACTGTTACGGTCATTGAGCTGAGTCTGCAGATCAGCCGTCTGACACAAGGCGCCTTTGATATGACCGTCGCTCCGCTGGTCGAGCTTTGGGGCTTTGGTGCGAGTGAAAAAACAGAAAAACAGCAACTACCTGATGAGGATGCGATAAAGCAATTGTTGTCAGTTATGGGATGGGATGCGGTACAAATCCAAAACCAACCACCCGCATTGCTGAAAACCAGGCCAGTATCCATTGACCTGTCCGCGATAGCCAAGGGTTATGCGGTGGACTATATTGCTGATTATCTTAAAAGCGTTGGTGTTATGTGCGCCTTGGTTGAAATAGGCGGCGAAGTGCGTGCCCTAGGCGATAATAGAGGGCAGCGAAACTGGTTGATTGGTATAGAGAAACCCCAAGCTGAAAGTCGAAGGGAAGTAAAGGAAGTGATTTCACTGAAAGATATTGCAGTGGCGACTTCAGGGGATTATCGCAATTACTATGAAAAGGAAGGCCAGCGCTACTCCCATACGATTAGTCCGCATACGGGGCGACCTATTACGCACCGTTTGGCGTCCGTGACAGTGTTAGCGAAAACGGCGGCCGAGGCAGATGCCTATGCAACAGGAATCAGTGTGATGGGGCCTGAGAAAGGCCTGCAGTTTGCCCAGAAGCAGGGGTTCGCTGCTTACTTGATTATTAAATCGGATGAGGGTTTTGTTGTTGCCAAAACGGAACCTTTTGAGCATTATCTAAACTAATTGAGATAACCTTTTCGACAAAGAGAAACGATCATGACAGTCTTTATAATTACATTTGTATTTTGTGTGCTCATTATTGTGGCAATGAGCGTTGGCGTGATGATGGGGCGCGAACCTATATCGGGTTCATGCGGTGGATCGCGTAAACTTATTGAGATGGGGCTAACGGATAAATGTGAAATCTGTGGCTGGGATCCCACCGCAGACGATGAGCAGAATGTCTCTGATGATATGCAAGCACTGGCATACGATGCGAGTCAGCCAAAATAACGGCTGTTGGTTCCTATCTATAAGGAAGGTGGAGTCCTCAAAGCCTTCTTAAGCGGTTGGTTTAACGTCCATTCGAGAGGTAAGTAAATCCACTTTCTTTGAGTGGATTTACTTTTTCAGTCTCATTATCTTGGGTTTAAATATTTAAAATCCTACCCTCTAAAAGCCCTACCCTCTAAAAGCCCTACCCTCTAAAAGCCCTACCCTTTAAAAGTCCCTATTGCCATATATCTTTCATATCGATGTTGTACCAGTTCATCGGCCGATAAGGGCAATAATTTCATTAAACTATGATAAAGAAAATATCTTATGTTATAAGATGTGTACTCCATATCAATGGTGTTATCTTCTATTCCATCTTCAATAATTTCATCAATTATTTTTAATTTATGGCAATCCTGAGCTGATATTTTTAATGCTTTTGCTGCCTGCTCAGCATAGCTCGCATCTCGAAATAATATGGCTGCACATCCTTCTGGAGAAATTACGCTATAAATGCTACTGCGCAGCATGGCTACAATGTTTCCTACGGCAAGTGCTAATGCACCACCTGACCCACCTTCACCGATGTTTATGGTTACGATGGGAACTTTTAAACCGGCCATCTTCATAAGACTTGAAGCTATCGCTTCTGATTGGCCTCTTTCTTCTGAGGCTACACCTGGGTAAGCGCCAACAGTGTCAATGAAAGTTATCACTGGCAAACTATACCTTTCTGCTAACCCCATCAGTCTCTGAGCTTTTCTGAACCCTTCTGGATGGGACATTCCAAAATTACGATTTACCATGTCCTGAGGTGTCTTTCCTTTTTCCTGTCCAATTACCATAACAGGGATATCTTGAAAGTAAGCTAAGCCTCCTGTCACGGATTGATCATCTCCAAATCGTCTATCGCCATGCAATTCAATAAAATTTGAAAAAAGACTTTCAATATAGTCTTGTGTTTTTGGGCGACTAGAGCTTCTAACTACCCCGTATCGTATAACCTTTGGAATGTTAAATTTTGGATAAGTTACTTCTTCTACTGCTGAAATATTTTCGATAAAAGAGGAGGTTTTTGAAAATGTGAACATTTCAACAATTGTAAATAGCGTTTCTCGAATCTCCAATCCCTGAAGAACCATGTCTAACATTCCTTGCTTTAATACTTGCTCGCTCATCTGAAAGTTTTCAGGAAGCTCTGCCTTTATTGTTTGTTCAATGACTCTCGGCCCAGCAAAACCAATTCTTGTGTTAGGCTCGCTGATAATAATGTCCCCTTGCATGGCAAAGCTTGCAGTCACACCGCCAGTCGTTGGATTTGTCAAAACTGAAATATAGGGAATATTTTTTTGCTTTAGTTGATTAATGGCTACACTAACTTTTGCCATCTGCATTAGAGAAACAAGCCCTTCCTGCATACGGGCTCCGCCAGATGCAATAATAAGTATTAGAGGAACGTTTTTACTGACAGAATGATTACACAAACGGACTATCTTTTCTCCAACACCTGATCCCAAACTACCTCCAAGAAATCTGAAATCCATGCTTCCAATCATTACAGGTTGTTTTCCTATTTCTGCTTCTCCACCAACAAAAGCTTCATTTAATTGTGTGTTTTTGGTTGCATCCTTGATTCTTCGTTTGTAAGGTTTAACGTCAACAAACTTCAGAAAGTCCACTGGTTTTATTTGTTTGTCGTATTCTTTAAAGGATCCCTCGTCAACAATGCTAGCAATTTGATTATGACTTTCTTTTGGTAACGAGTATTTGTTGTTCTCACAAATCAAATACTTTGTATTGATATCACTATGACTGATTTTGTTCATGCAAAAGGCCCTTAACGCAACTATTTCAAATATAAACAGCAAGTTTCAGAACTAGGAGTTTATATGTGGCTGAATCGTATTTAAATGATTTGAATAAATAATGTTTGAAATAAGGGGAAAATATTCTAGTGTGCTTAAGGATTTGAGGTGAAGCTTATATTTGTGTGACTAAACTCGGGTTCATTAAAAATATTAAAAGAAATTGAACTAGCCGTATAAATACGGCTCACGGTTGATGTGGGTCATTTTCTGTTGATTTCACTGATTGGCGCAAGGAAGGTATTCCGGCTTCATTCAAAGTACGCAAGCCTAACTTAGGTAAGATGTTATGTCTGCGGGGTGTTCTATGAACAGGGGCGGTTTTAGTGATCCCCAAAATGGATATAGTGGAGTGTGTGGAATTTGCCGCGTTTGTCGCTCGATCTTGCTTATATGCCAATGATGGCTAGAAATGAAGCTTTGGCTGATATTCGTCGGGCTTTGGATGCTACAGTACACGCATTGAGCAAATTCTCAACGCGCAATCTGGGCAAGTGGCGCTTTTCGATCTTGGCCAGGAACTGGGTGAGACCTTAGAGGCCTGAGCACAACGCAGGGCGACATTAGTGATTCATAACTACGCACAACCCGTCGAAGCACCCGGTGATAAAGCAAGCGATAGCAGCACCGTTGAGGTGGATTTTCAAACCATTGACATCAACCAAATGACTGCCTTGAGTCCCCGTGCTATTGGCGCCGTGGTGGTCAAATCGGATGAGAAGGATCAGATCCAGGTGATGGCAAAGCGCGTGGATTGCCCTGATAGTGGTGAGGTGCGCCTCAAAGCCAAAGGGATACATTACAGCTGGCAGAGCATTCGTGATCTGATGTCGAGTCAGCGGCGGATAACGTTGTCGATGAGAACGCGGGAGGAAGAGCAAATCCACCTGCGAATGACCTCGCGGGCAGAAGCCCATCAGCAGCGAATTTATGAGGCGCTGGGTATTACCAGCGACTCGATTGGCAACCGGAGAATGAGTATTGAGAATGCAAAAACAAAATCTGTAGTGCCAACTGGCGGCTAGCAAAATTTCTAACCTATTGAAATGATGTGGTTTTATTTTTTGTGGTCACGAAGTTGGGTTAAGCATTTCAAGTACAGAAAGAACAAAACTAGCGGAGCAATCTACAAGTTGGGTGTATTTCATACGCACCCTCGGCGGGTGTTTTTTTAAACAGCTATGAATTAATTCTAGACAATTCTACGGTGCTCGTCATGCAAACTAACGACTTTTTTATGGCGTATTACGCTCGGAATTCACTGGTTATGGTTAAATATCGTTAATAACCGAGCATTATGTTAGTTGTTGGGTTTGTATTGCATGGGGTTCTTCGTTTAGTTTAACCTCTGGTTTGATCAGTCTTTGTTGGGCCATGTTTATCAGACTAGGGGGTCGTGTTGGTGAGTTGGGACTTCTACACAGATTTTTTGGTTGTCGATAGCGGTGGTGGAGTGATGACGGCAGCGATGTGATCGATCTGTAAAACTCAACCCCTGTTTGGCGCCGCTTGGAAAACCGCCGTTTTACACAGTAGAACTGTTCCCGGGTGATTTGGGTACCAAAGGTGGTTTTGTCTGTGACGAGCATGCACGCGTATTGAATAATGAGGATCGAACTATTGAGGGACTCTATGCGACCGGCAATTGCACTGCTTTTGTCATGGGGAGCGCGTATCCCGGCGCGGGTTCGACGATAGATCCGTCTATGACGTTTGGCTATGTTGCGGCAAGACATGCCGCAGCTCGTGGAAAAACAACTAATACATCGAGGAATTCATGACAGAAATTCGCTACCCCTTTGACGAGGTCCCAGAGAAGAGCCAAATTGTGGATGTGGCGCCGGGGGTGAAATGGCTAAGAATGCCACTGCCCATGGCGCTCGACCATGTCAACCTGTACTTGATAGACGCTGGCGATCATTGGGTGGTCGTGGATACCGGGATGAATATCGACAACATACGCTCCCTATGGGAACAAGTGCTCGAACAGGATCTTTTTGAGAACAAACCGATAGGTGGTGTGGTGGTTACTCACATGCATCCTGATCATGTGGGGCTTGCCGGTTGGTTATGTGAACGTTTTCGTGTGCCATTGTATATGAGCCGATCCGAGTATCTTAACGCCCGCGCCTTGTCGACGATGACTCCGGGGCTGTCCTGGACCAGTCGGCAGTATTTTGAACGTCTGGGTCAAACAGAAAGTTTTCTCAATTTTCTGGAAAAAAGCCTCAGTGGCTTTGCTGCTGTGGTATCGCGCATGCCGGGTGGTTTTCATCGTTTAACAGACGGGCAATGTATGGAGCTGGGTGGGCAGCAGTGGCAGGTTGTTATTGGGTGTGGCCATTCCTATGAGCATGTTTGTTTGCATAATAAGGATCAGGGTATTCTGCTTGCCGGTGATCAGGTTATCCCGAAAATTTCGTCCAATGTCAGCGTCATGGCAACCGAGCCTGAAGCAAATCCGCTCAAGGATTGGTTAGAGTCGATTCAAAAGTTTAAATCACTGCCGTCTGATACTCTCGTATTACCCGCCCACAACCGGCCGTTTTACGGGCTGCATGCCCGTCTGGATGAATTGACCCGCCATCACGAGGACCATTTGGCAGCGATAGAGGAAGCGTGTGTTCAGCCAAAAACGGCAACAGAATTGCTGCCGGTTTTATTTCAGCGAGAAATTGACTATATGCAGATGGGAATGGCGGTGGGTGAGTGCGTGGCCCATCTGCACTTTATGATGGCAGAAGGGCAAATTGAGCGTAGTCTGGATGATGAGGGAATTTATCATTATCGTACGTTGGATTCCCTCGTGGCCGATCGTCCGCATAAAAGACATGGTTATATGGATGACGAGCAGATCATGGTATAGCCAATTTGTTTTTTTGTTGTTGCATAAAGCGACATAAAACTGCATAAAATAGCGATTTGCTTCCTTTTAGGCTGATATAATCAGCCTTCTGTTGTTTATTGCTAAAGGAATTCTGGCCCCATGTCAGACAAAGAACTTACTCATATCGATCAGGCCGGTCGAGCACAAATGGTGGATGTGACCGCCAAAAAGCTTACTGAACGTCAGGCTACTGCCGAAGCTCGAGTCAAAATGCAGGCCGATACGCTGCGATTAATTATTGAGGGTGGTCATAAAAAGGGTGACGTTCTGGCGGTAGCCCGTATTGCGGGTATCCAGGCGGCAAAGCGCTGTCCTGAACTAATCCCTCTGTGTCACCCATTAATGTTGACATCAGTAAAGGTTGAGTTAACGCCGGATGAAGACAACAACCAGGTGATTATCAGGTCAACCTGCAAACTGGCAGGGCAGACCGGTGTGGAGATGGAGGCCCTGACAGCCGCATCGGTGGCCGCCTTGACGATCTATGATATGTGTAAGGCGGTGGATAAGGGCATGATTATCGATGGGATCAGATTGCTTGAAAAATCCGGTGGTAAGTCGGGTCATTGGCAAGCCGTTCTAGAGTGATAAGGCTGAGTGATCGGGTTAAGTGATGGAGTTAAGTGATAGGGTTGAATGAGAGATTATTATGATTAAAGTCCTGTTTTTTGCGCGGGTTCGCGAGCAATTAGGCATAGGTAAGATAGACATTGATTTCGGTGAGCACGTCAATACACTTAACGGGCTTATCGATTATTTGGTAGCTGAACAAGGCGAGTCATGGAAAGAAGTGTTATACCAAAACAATATGGTAAAAGCGGTAAACCAGGTAAAAGTTGATGGTGATTCGGCACTGGCCGATAGTGATGAAGTTGCTTTTTATCCGCCTGTAACTGGTGGATAAATAACTGGTGGATAAATAACGGGTG
>PIVM01000405.1 GCA_003353945.1 Gammaproteobacteria bacterium | reverse complement strand
CAGAGGCATCAGGGATACTGAGTATTTTAAACTTAAAATCAGGCAGTCATCCCTCCCTGATGATCAATCTATGTTCTATTTAGATGCATAAGCTCACTCACTAAAGCGGAGAAGAGCCATGGCGATTTCATAAAACATAATAAAAACATGTAGATACCGTAATGTTGTAGGGGCGGTTTGCCCACTCATGGTTTCATAGTTTGATGAATAAGTTGTTTGGTTTCACGATATTTCCTATCTCGACATCTCTATCTTTCATCATGTCGGCTTAAGCTGACAAATTGAATTCATTTAACCGTTAGGAGACTAACAACATGACAAACCCAAATTACGTATTACCTCGTGGCGAAACTGCCACAATATCTAGCATTGAAAAAAAGCTAATGGATGAACATCCATTAGATGGTGCAGGTATTTGCATTCGTTGCGATGCTTTCAATACTGCTAATCGAATATTCCTGGGGATATTGCTGAGTAACAATAATGTTGAGGCAGCAAAAAAAATCTCAATGGAACAATCAGAATTTGACGGATATGTCGAAAAATATTTTTCTTCTCCAAGTGAATTAATTGTCAGCATGAAAGAATATGTTGATTACCTGGAGTCAAAGGTCGAACTTGAAGGAGGGCAGTCGTAATGGATCGTAATACAAACACAGATTGTAATATTGCACCCGTTCTATTTGGGTCTATGCAGCATTTTACTGTTGAGAATCTTACCGCAGAGCAGCTCAAGAAAGTTGTGTTTCTCCTTCAATATGTAGTTATGGGAGAAAAGAATTTCTACGAACTGAATGCCGAGTTTGGTATTGGCTTAGATGTCTTGACCTCAGTTTTCGGCGAGTGCTTTGATAAATTACATGAGTATGTAGTTGATAAGGAGCTGGACATTGATGATCTGCAGGCGGAGGTGACTCGATTTAAAAACCAGTCCAAATGTATCGCTGAATCTGTAAGCAATTCAACTCTATTCAAATAGGCCAAAGTGGGGTGACTTGGCTTGTCCAGTCACCCCCATAGGTAAGGAACAAAAATGTTAGATATACAACCATCGCTCCACCTTTTGGAGCAAATGAACTACCAGCTCGCACATGATGATATGCGCGAAGCTTTTATCGCTGTCTTCGTGGACCGTAAAAAATGCTCTTTAGGCTGAAAAGCACTGACTTTAAGCGCTTTTTTAGTTACCGATATATGAGTGCTAATAACAGCAGCCCATCAAGTAAATTACTGAATACCACGCTGGAGTACCTGGAAGGCAAAGCTGTCTTCGAGTCAGATATGATTAGCCCCGATGTGCGGCTGGTTGGTGATGAAGAGCTGATCGAAATTGATCTTTGTGATAGCACCTATAATGCGGTGCGAATAACTGCAGATGGCTTTGACGTTGGGCAGCCAGATGGCTACTTTGTTCGGCGTCACGGCTTACTTCCGTTGCCTATCCCTGTCGAGCTTACTCACGAAGAATGTCTACAGGCGATGGCTGAATTTAAATCGGTTCTCAATGTCAACGATGAGCAATTTATCTTGGTGGTCGGTGCCATCCTGATGGCATTTCATCCCACAGGGCCTTACTCCGTGCTTTTTGTTCAGGGGGAACACGGTTCGGCAAAGGGTTCACTATGTGAGGCCATTAAGTCCGTAGTTGATCCCAATAAAACACCGCATACTACCTTGCCCAAGGATGTTAATGATCTGGTGATTCAAGCAACTTCTAATCGAATTATGTCATTCGATAATGTTTCTGAGTACACCTTCAATAATAAAATCAGTGATATGTTTGCGCAGGTGGCCACGGGTGTTGGTCTTCGCAAACGTCAGCTGTATACCGATGACGGTGAATGTGTCATATGTGTCATTCGAATGATAATGATGAACGGCATAGATGATGTAGTAACTCAGTCAGACTTGTGTAGCCGCACTATTGGACTGCGCTTATCGCCTGTTGCTGAGAATGCGCGTATTTCAAAGCGTGAATTTAATTCTCGTTTGGGTGCAGTGTTCGGCGACAATTAGGATGTCCGGTTTGACGACAATTATCTTGGCCGGTTAGGTGTGATAATCGGTACCTTATTTTCCAGATGGAGAGTGAGGTGCCAGGTCAAAAAATCACCCG
>PIVM01001160.1 GCA_003353945.1 Gammaproteobacteria bacterium | reverse complement strand
TCAGGAAGCAACTTGACCATGTCTCCCGTCTTGTAAATTCGACTGCCTTCATTGGAGCTGAAAGGATTCTTGATGAAGGCTTTGCGTGTAAGGTCAGGACGGTTGAGGTAGCCCCTTCCCACGCCATCACCACCAATGTAGAGTTCCCCAATTATGCCCACTGGCAATGGCTGCAAGTGTGCATCTAGTACGTAGTAGGTAACACAAGGTATGGGGAACCCGATGATGTTTGAGGATGTATGCTCTGTGCTGTTATCAAACTCCATTGCAGTGCACCATATGGATGTCTCTGTATGGCCTAACCCAATCACAAAGTGCTTGACTTTGTCACGCCACATTTCAAGTTGGTGCTGCAGCACACGCTCTCCGCCAAGGGTAATACACTCTACCAAGGGCAGTTCACAATTGACAACAAGCTCAAAGAGTGATGGTGTCATGTGGAGGTGGGTGATCTGCAAACCATATGAAGCGTCAAATAAACAATTGTATGCCTTGCAGTGTGCATATAATATTCC
>PIVM01000404.1 GCA_003353945.1 Gammaproteobacteria bacterium | reverse complement strand
CCCTTAAATGACAATACTGTTTAATGGGTTTGGTCACTGCAGTAAATACCTGAGGGGCGACGTTAAGACCCTGGGGCATAACAATGAGGTTGTAAGTCACATTCTTATGTACAAACCTGAGATATCTACGCAGCTCGCGGCGAATGGGAATGTGAAAATACGCGTCAGTGTAGTCGACACTAGTCGCAAAATCTCCCAATTCGAGACAGGCCCTAATCGACTCGGCCGTCTCCATCGTGAAATGGAATTTCTTGATAAACTTGTTCAGTTTACTCAAGTCGAGCAACCGACGGTATCGCACGTTCCCATTCGCGTCGAGATCGGGTTTTAGTTTCAGCCAGTAAAGATTATAGAAACCTGGAGAATGAGGGTTTAGAGTCTGCTCAATAAACCCATTCTGTAGATCAGAGATGATAGCCTGATCCATCAAAGTACTCATCCGAGGGGAAGTAGGAATGTTAATCGGTGTGTAGGATAAAGGGGGTGGATCTGCAATCCAGTCCCATAATAACCCATATTTCACAGTTTTGAGGACCCAGTCATCCTGAGTAATCAGCTCCCAATTCTTCCCAAAATGAGACAACCTCCCCCCTACAGGCCCGGGGATTGGAATCACTGGCCAGATAGGTTTCAGTAAAGGTTGTAAGGGACCCTCCTCCAAGATGGTATAATCGAGTACTGGCCGAGACTTTTGAGAGACATTAACGAGTGAACTGGGTAAATTACCACGACTCTCACGAGCATCTTGCAAAACTAAATTACGAGCAACTAGTGAGTTCTTGATGTTAATGACGGTTTGGGCAGAGCCCATTTGAATAAAGTCATGGCAACATGGACAGTTGAAATTGTCAGAGTTCACAATGTCATCAGGCGGAGGGCTGAGCAGCTGGTTGCTGAGGGGGCGGTGTAGACTTGCCCCGCTTGTTGTAGCCTCCTTGGCCGCCTCTGCCACCCCTGCCACGTTGGTGCCCACCACGAAAGGGCCCTTTCTGCTTGGGGTTGACTTGTCGGCCATAAGCATTGGTGTAACTACCTCCAGAGTTAGAACCTCCACGGTTTCCCCCACCACGGGCTTTCTTGCCACGAAAGTCTTGTTTGGACTGTTGATGAGTCCTGGGTTTTCCACCAGACGCCTTGTCCGCCAGCAGCTTGGTTGACACGACCATCAATGCGTCGTTGGCAGAAGACTGTTTCAAACCCCCCAGCTTCTTGGCCTTGGCGGCAAGTGTGGGTCCATAAAGGTGTGGCTGCCCGAAAGGGAGTGACCTCAGCTGAACTATATCTGACTCCAGCAGACGGCGATGGTGATAGTAGAGATCTGCATCACGCCGGATAAGTTGAAAGTTGGCACCAGCCGTCATGAGTGTTTGCATCAGGTGGATGTTGTTTCCCCCCGCCACTCGGCGCATGAGCTGCGCATCCAGCACTGAATCCCGGATGGGTTTCACCAACTCCTGAGCTTTGTCGTGGAGCTGTAGAGCGTCAAGCTGTGTGAGCACCTGGCTGAGAGCCTGATCGATCCCATGAAGAAAATGGTCCAGATGGCTGGAGGCACCCGTTGCCGCCCACATCTGGGCTTCCATGTCGTGGAAGCGTTTCCTCTGGATGTAATATCCGGATACATGAGTCACCTCATCCATAAGTAATTCCACATCAGACTGATCCTCTGCATGTGTCAACTGCCAGCTGGACCCTTCAGGAAATCTGTACTGCTTCGTGGGGCAGTTAAAGAGAGTGACCAGCTTGGTGGCCTTGTTTTTCTTGAGGGTGTCCGCGATGCCCTCCAGGTAGCCACCAAATTCACTGGCAGTGAGGAGTAGAAATTCCTTTGTTACTTTAGCTCTCACTGCATGGCCCATCTGCCGGGCAGGGGCAGAGGCCTGTGGTTTCACTACTTGGGAGTAACGTTGTAAAGTCTGAATCGCCTGGAGGTACTCGGCCGAGTCCACATCCAGGGGTGCCTGATCTTCCTGCACCTGTTGTTGCAGACCGGCTTCAATCCGAGCACGTTCATTCTCCACTTCCTGGTCGAACACAGAAGGTGGAGGCCACTTGTAGGAGTCCTGAGGGGCAATGATGTCATCATCCTCAGGGTACTCGACCACGTCATCAGGAACAT
>PIVM01000403.1 GCA_003353945.1 Gammaproteobacteria bacterium | reverse complement strand
CATGCAAATCAAGAAAAGGTGGCTCCAACTGCTCGATAAGACCTTTTCTTACAAAAAGGAGTCCGGTACCTCTTGGTCCTCGCAGATACTTTCGGCCAGTACCGCAGAGAACATCACAACCAATCTCATCAACATCCAAAGGGATTTGACCTATACTTTGGCAGCTATCCAATAAAAAAGGGATATTTGCTGATTTGGCAATCTTTCCAACCTCATTTGCTGGATTAACTAAACCTCCGCCAGTTGGTATGTGAGTAATTGAGATGAGTTTGACGCGATCATCGATAAGGCTTTCTAAGGCATTTGTATCGATTTGGCCATGTTTATCATTCGGAACAAAAATGATTTCAATTCCATAACGTCTAACCTGCTGATTATAGGCAATAACATTACTTCCATACTCGGCAGAGGTAGTAAGAATTTTGTCGCCTGGAGAGAATTTAAAACCATAAAATGCCATGTCCCAGGCACGAGTAGCATTCTCAGTGAAGGCAATTTCGTCAGTATCACAATTTAGCAATTTTGCTGTGGAGAAATAGAAATTGTCTATTAATTCATATTCGTTGTTGGCTGTTTTGTTTTGGTTCAGCGTCAAATGGACACGAGCCGATAAAAAAGTGAGAGACTCAATGAGCAGGAGCCGCCTCAGCTTGTTGCCAATAAAGCTTACGTAAATGACGAGCTTGAGCCAATTGTTGTCGACGTTTGGCAAAAATATCAACTTCACAATGCTGCAGCTTATCATGAGGGGTAATATAGCCAATAGCCGAATGTAAACGATGATGGTTGTATTGTTCCACAAATGAGGCAACTATCCGGCGGGCATCAACCAGAGATAAAGGGGTGCCCGGCCGGATGCATTCTTGCTTCAGCGTTTGATGCCAACGCTCAATCTTGCCATTACTTTGTGGATAATAGGGTGAGGTGCGCACATGTTGCATACCACACAGACGGATAAAATGCTTGAAGTCACGAGCGATAAACTGCGGTCCATTATCACTGATAACCCGTGGTTTGGCTTGAGGAACTCTTTCACGAGCCCGCTGGAGGATAATTTCCACATCAGCGGCACTCATCGCTGGTCGGATTTCCCAATGAACAATGAAACGACTGTAGCCATCTAACACCGCACATAGATAGTAGAAGGTGCCCCCAATATTGAGGTAGGTGATATCGATATGCCAATGTTGATGAGGCCGACTCGGCTGGTTGAATCCTTGACCTTTAGTCGAGGGTTTGGTCTGAATTGTGCGCAATAGACCGGCTGTCAACAAGGCTCGATAGACGCTACTGGGGCTGACAGCCACCACTTCCTCATCTAACATCATATAGGCTAAGCGCCGATATCCTGTCTGTCGATGGTCGGCATAGTAGTTGATAATGGCTGCTTTTTCTGCTTCAGTCAGCCAATGTTGCTTGGGTTGCCGCCCGCCATGTTGATTTTCTTGGCCCTGTCTCTCAACCCAAGCATAATACTTGCTGCGGCTGATTTCCAACCAATCGATAAAGCGGCTCAGTTCATACCCTGTTTTTTCTTGCCATTCTTGCACGAACATCACGACATCATCCCTTGTTTTTCTAGGCACCCAACTGCCGGTCAACGGCCCCCAACACTTTTTTTTAAGGTCACATAGTCGTCCATCAATTCGCCAATAACTTCGTCTTTGCGCACTAATTTCGATACCAATTGGTTGATTTCTTGTTTTAGTTGGCTGACTATCTTATCTTCTTTGGCCGTTGCAAACGCGTTTTGACCCCCGTCAAAGAACTGTTTTTGCCAGCGATAATAGACACTGGGATGGATACCATATTCATCACATATGTCAGAAACGGGCTTCTTTTCTAGTAAGTGTTCCCGAATGATGGCCACCTTTTGCGTTGCCCGATATTGTTTTTGCTTTCGTTTGCTTGTGTTTTTTGTTGTCTTCATTTTCTGGTTCCTTTTGTTTTCTATTCTCTTTCTAAATGAAGACTCTGTCCATTTTCATCTGAACTATAACAATATATCCAAAGTAACAATTGATGTCGCCCTTTATCGAAACGAGGAATATCAAATGGGCCAGTTTTCAAACGAGGCCGCAGGATTTAAGAAGTTGTCAAACTGGTTAAAAAAACGGAAG
>PIVM01001159.1 GCA_003353945.1 Gammaproteobacteria bacterium | reverse complement strand
ACAATGGACAATGCGCCGCACAGGATGATTAGCAAGATTGTTGAGCTCATCAGACTATCCTTGAATTTGTTTGAACACCCGCGCCTGAAAGGTGGCTTAAAACCGAAATATCCTTGTTCTCAACTCTCAGGCCCCAAAATCGGTGCGATATATGCCGAAAAAGATGGCATAAAGCAACAGGCCTTTGGGTTTAATACAAACTGGAAGCTGCGACATTGTGGAGCGAATCTGTTGGCCGGGCTACACGAGGATACGACCAGGAAGTTTCCGGTCAAATGAGCCAATATCAATGTTCTTTGGTATAATGGCTCACCATAAACAGGAGCAAGCATAACTAGATGATTCCAGATGTAAAAATCCGTATCAGGGATTTATCGAAGTCATTTGGCAAAAGGCGGATTCTAAATTCGATCATCGCCGATATTCCGGCTGGCAAAAAATCAGTGATCATCGGACCTGCCGCCTCCGGCAAGACTGTATTGTTCAAGTGCCTTGCCGGCCTTTATACGCCAGATA
>PIVM01000158.1 GCA_003353945.1 Gammaproteobacteria bacterium | reverse complement strand
TAATCAACGATTTGACCCAGCGTTCGAAGCTCTGCCAAATCGTCTGGATTTAACTCCGGCAGATCCGGCAACTCGTCCTGCACAGCACCGAGAATTTCAACGCGCTTGATCGAGTCAATACCCAGATCCGCTTCCATATCCATGCTCAGTTCCAGCATCTCTGCGGGGTAACCCGTCTTATCCGCTACCACGCTCATCATGGTGCCAGTGATTTTTTCTACATCAATCGCAGACGTAGCAGCCGGTGCTGTTGTTGTTGTTGTTGTTGTTGTTGTTGTTGTATCAGTAGCAGCAGGCGCCGCCGCAACAGGAGCCACTGCCCCTGCATTCGCGTTCATGTAATCAACGATTTGACCCAGCGTTCTCAGCTCTGCCAAATCGTCCGGGTTTAACTCCGGCAGATCCGGTAACTCGTCCTGCACGGCACCCAAAATTTCAACACGTTTGATCGAGTCAATACCCAGATCCGCTTCCATATCCATGCTCAGTTCCAGCATCTCAGCAGGATAGCCCGTTTTATCCGCTACCACGCTCATCATGGTGCCAGTGATTTTTTCTACATCAATCGCAGGCGTTGCTGGTGCTGATGCCATCGCAGCGGGCGCCGCCGCCACAGGAGCCGCTGCCCCAGCATTCACTTTCATATAATCAACAATTTGACCCAGCGTTCGCAGCTCTGCCAAATCGTCCGGATTCAATTCCGGAAGATCCTGTAACTCGTCCTGCACTGCACCCAAAATTTCGACACGCTTGATCGAATCAATACCCAGATCAGCCTCCATATCCATGCTCAGCTCTAACATCTCAGCGGGATAACCCGTTTTCTCCGCAACCACGCTCATCATCGTAGATGTTATTTTTTCAACATCGATGCCAGGCACCGGCGCTACGTCCTGTGGTGCTTCAGCAGGCACAGGCGTCAACTGAGGAGTGCTCGGTGGCGCTTGCGCAATATGAGCCGCCACAGGTGTTGCCTGGGCATTCATACTCGCAACAGATGCAACAGATCCAGTCTGTATAACAGCGCCCAAGGGCTCACCTGTCAGCAAAGCTTGATACTGCTGCTTAACCAGTGCCATCGCCTCATTAGTGCTGGCACCCTGACCGTTAAGATATTGCTCATGTACACGCTGGGTTTCATCTTGGAAGCTCTGAAATTTGTCGATAGAACTCACTACACTGGCAGGCAACTCAACACCACTTTGCCCTAAAGCATCCAACTGCTGTTGAATCAACCCTTTAAAGGTAGTGGCATATTGCCCCGGACTTTGTAAATACTGCTCATGCACCGCTAAAGTCTCACTCTGGTGGTCACATAACTGTTGCATGGTGCTGCTAATAGCATCTAAAACTGCGTTGTTGCTGGGCGCTGCAATAGCTTGAGTGGCTGGCTGAACAGATTCCGGGGCTTTTTCAACCTTCTCAACAACTTTTTCAACAACGACAGGCGCCTGCGCGGCCCCCTGCACCTGATGACCATCATTTAACGCATCGTCAAAGGCTTTGCGCGTTTTATCGCTGATATAATTCGCTCCGCTAAGCGATAAGGTCATGGGTGACTTTTTAATGAGCGACAAATCTTTACGATCTATTTCATAAGGATCCACATTCTCCAGCGCAACACCACTAACAGCTAGCTGAACTGCCGCTTGACGCAATTGTATATCGCCATCTTTTTTAGTATTGGCATTGGCGGAAATGGCGATAACATCTTTATCACTGAGAATATTCTCTACCAGTTTCGTCAGCACATTTTTCGGACCAAACTCAACAAAAATGCGACCCCCATCATTATAAATATTCTCGATTTCATCCTTGAATCGCACAGATTCAAGAATATGGTTTTTCATCACTTTCTTAATGGAAGCGCCGGTTTTTGCGTGCGCCTTGCCCGTTCCGTTGGCATAAACAGGTATGACCGGCTTACTAAACTTGGCACGTTCAATGGCTTCAGCAAATGGTTGCTGCGCATGACCCACCAGCGGTGTATGGAAGGCCGCAGATACGGGCAATTTAACCACTTTATAGCCTTTTGCTTTCAGATCATCGTGCGCCTTTAAGACTTGCTCCGTGGTCCCGGCAACCACTACCTGATTGCGCGAATTGTAATTGGCAATTGTAATGTCACTGTAGCCTTGAATATCTGCAGCCACTTTTTCCGGTTCTCCAACCACAGCAATCATTGTGCCTGCATCAAAGTTTGGATCATCGGGTGCCGCCATAGCTTGACCACGAGCCTTAGCCAACATCATATAGTCGGCATCGGTCAAAACACCGGCAGCCCACAAGGCAGTGAGTTCACCAAAACTGTGTCCGGCCGCAAAATCAGCTTTCAATCCGGCATTTTGCAACACACGATACAAACCCACACCAATAACACCAATAGAAGGTTGCGCATGCTGGGTCAATTGCAACTGTGTTTCCTGAGCCTTAGCCGTTTCCCCATCGAATGCAGGTATCGGGTATATGTAACTGGACAGGCGTGGTTTACCATCCGCAACAAACAGCTCATCCATTTCAGCAATCGCATTCATCACAGGCGGAAAGTTACAGGTGGCAGACTTAGCCATATTGACATACTGCGAACCCTGACCAGAAAACAGCGCAACCACTTTGCCCTGTGTATCCATCCCCTGCTTGGCATAATACACACCGGTGGGTGTCGCCCACCTTTCAGCATCCGCTTTTGAATCCAGTTTATTGCTGGCCATTTCCAGCATTTTGATTGACTCTTCAACGTTCTTGGTGACAAAACCAACGCGCGCCTCATTAGTCGGCAGGGTTCTTATCGGATTTTGATTAATCAGTTGTTGCTGCTGTATAGCAGCCCCTTCACCTTGCAGCTGATTGATCAATCCATCAATCTGTGTTTTAAGCGCTGCCGGATTTGCTGCACTGATCAACACGGCATGCGGCACGGTACTCAGGCGGTACTTTCCGTCCTGTTTTGCCGTGTATTCTTCCATTGCAACATGGAAATTAGTACCGCCAAAACCAAAGGCACTCACGCCCGCGCGACGTGGCGTACCGTTCTCCGATGGCAGCCAGGGTCGTGTTTGGGAATTAATGTAAAACGGCGTATCGCCAATATTCAATTGATCCGAAGGCTTATCAACGTTGATCGTGGCTGGTAGCACTTTGTGATGTAACGCAAGTGAGGTTTTAATCAGGCTGGCAATACCAGCTGCAGCCTTGGTATGGCCAATTTGCGATTTGATACTGCCCAAGCCTATCGAGTTATTCTTTTCAATCGCTGGACCAAAAACCTCCAGAAGCCCGCCGAATTCAGCCGCATCACCCGCCGCTGTGCCAGTACCATGCGCTTCTAACAAATCGATGCTATCGAGTGTAAAGTCAGCGTCTTTATACGCCCGGCGATAAGCTTTAGCCTGCCCACTGGATCGAGGTGCATAAATAGATTTAAATTTGCCATCGCTGGATGTACCGATACCCCTGATCACCGAGTAAATACGATCGCCATCACGCTCGGCATCTTCGAGTCGTTTCATGGAAATCATACCGATCCCTTCACCCACCATAATACCTTTGGAATCCTGGTCAAAAGGTCGGCTGTCTTCACCCGTAGTAAAGGCGGGTGTTTTACTGAAACTCATGTACATGATCGGTGAGTTATCCGTACATACCCCACCGGTGATCATGATATCACTACGTCCTTCAAGCAGTTCGCTCAAGGCCATTTTGGTCGCGGCCAGAGAACCGGCACAGGCCGCATCCACTGTGCAGTTGACACCACCAAAATCAAAGCGATTGGCTATTCGGCCAGCGATAACATTGCCAAGAAAACCCGGGAAGGAATTTTCCTCCCAGGGCACATAAGCCTTGCTGAACTTATCTAGAATAATCGCGCGGTCCTTGCCATTAATCCCACTGCTCTCAAGAATGCGATCAAGCACCGGGTACTGCAGACGGGAAGACAATGAATGCAACAATTTCATGCCCACACCCACACCCAGGGTGATACCGATTCGATCTCGGTTAAATGCGCCCTCTTCTGCAATGCCGGTATCCTCCAGCAACTCCTTGGTAACCACCAACGAAAGCAACTGAGAGGAATCCGTCACCTCCATCAGATTAGGCGGCAGGCCAAACTCCATTGGATTAAAATCCACATCGGGAATAAAACCACCGCGTTTGCAATAGGTTTTATCTGGCGCTGACTTATCAGCATCATAATAATCATCAATCAACCAGCGCGATGGTGGCACGTCGATAATCGTATTGATGTTATCCAAAATATTATCCCAGTACGCATCCAGCGTCCTGGCGGACGCGTAGAGACTGGCCATACCGACAATCGCTACCGGGCTATCGGCCATTCTGCGATTCAATTGTTCATCGCTTATTGCGTTTGTTTGGCTGTTCGCTTCAGCGTTACTGCTTTTTTTATCCATAGCCATGTGTAGGACTCCGGTGTTAGTTGATCTTCGTTGTTTATTCAGGGTTTCCAGCACTTGTCGATGAGGAAGATTGGTCTCCTTCCGCAATCGGCCGGTAGCGCTGCATAAATTCGGTGTAATTAGCTGCCAATGTTCGCGCAACGTGAAACGGCGCTTTGCGTAACGCCCTCATTATGTAGCGTCGCGCTGCTCCAATCGGTTCATCGTCATAGATGTCGACATAGACCCAACGCGTCTCAGGATCGAAAGCGAAAAATAATCCACATTCCGGCTGTTCATCCGATAGCACTGGCAATCGGACTGACTTGACATTCACTACATCAGTTTCTTTGTTTTCATCGCCTTCCGACAGGCAGGCCGCGAGCGCCTGAGGAGAGATTTCTGGCTTAATCGCCTGGTGCGTAGGTATGTGCTCAAGCGCCATACACACCGGTTCTTCGCTGTCATTTTCGATATAGTCATCATCCTGAATACCATCTAATCGGGAAACGCCGTGGCGTTTCAGGCAACGGGCCAAGCCAGCACGGCTAACATCAGGATTAATATATTCATGTATCACCTGCAGTAATTCATCAAGCGACAATAACAAGGATTTACGTAACTCCACCGCTGCATATTCCTGCACAGGGCTAAGCGTGGTTCTCAGGTGAAGCGGCTTATGTGACGCATCCTCAACTGAGGCGCGTCGCTTCCATTTACGTACTGTCGTCTCGCTGATATTCAACAAACGGGCAAGGGCGGCAACGGATAAATCAGAATTGCGGATAAATTCGCGCATTTCCGGCGTTGTTCTGGCATTCGCATGTCGGCGAGAAGGCATAATACGGCTACTGCTACCTATCTTTAACTTGTTATTATTGTTGTTGTTTTCCGTACGGCTTGTTTTTAGCAACACTGTTTTTATTATTTTTACTGTTAAGCCAGCAATCTCAATTTGCGGCCCCTTTCCATCATTTACTGTCAATTGTTTGCATTGCTACGCTGAGTGCTGATGACCTATCCGGTGCTGCAAATCCGCATGACTCTTTAATTAAGGCATCAATCTGAATTCACCTTGGCACTCAATCAAACCGAACGCTAGATTAACTCAAAACCACCCAGCAACACAATCCCCCGAGACAAAAAATATTACCCCCCAACAAGATCATGACATTTCCTATATATTCAATATGTTACAAAGCTTACATTAACATAGTTTAATAAACGCCAAGAAAATAATCCTTCGAGACATGCATGTTTTTCAAACATTTATGGCTTTTTCGCCCCAAAACTCATCCCAATCAAAAGTACTCAGCATGTTATACTCGAGCCCCCATAATCACTGATTTCTACTATTTGATGCCAGCCAAACTCACCCTCAATAAATCAGACATACACCTTTGGCTGGTCGAACCTGCGGCCATCAAAGAACCGTTACTGCTGGCATATTACCGCCAATTACTGACAAGCGAGGAGAATGAACGGGTTCAACGCTACCGCTTTGAAAAACACCGTCATGACAGCCTGGTGACCCGTGCCTTTGTTCGTGACCTGCTCTCACACTACTCAGATCGCCCTCCGCAAGATTGGCGTTTTGCCAAAGGAGAAAAAGACAAACCCGAGATCATTGACCCTCCGCTACCACTGAGATTTAACCTGAGCCACACAGATGGCTTAATCATCTGCGCAGTAACACTAGATCATGATATCGGCGCAGATGTGGAACATATCGAGCGAAACAGCGACATTCTTAATATCGCCAACCGATACTTCTCACCCATTGAAGTTAAAGAACTATTTAGTCTGCCGGATGAAGAAAGCAAGCGTAGTCGTTTCTTCGATTATTGGACCTTAAAAGAGTCCTATATTAAAGCCTGGGGGTTGGGGCTGGCTATTCCACTGGAGCACTTCAGCTTCCATATCGGAGCCCGCAAAGATGAGCTGACCAATCACAATATCCAGCTCTCTTTTACTCCACAGCGCCAGGACAGCCCCAAGGACTGGCAAAGCTGGCTGTTTTATCCTAAGCAGACACACCGCATGGCTGTCAGTATTCGTAGCGGCTGCGATACGCAGCACACGCTTCGCTGGTTCCGCAGCACTCCGTCACTCAATTATCAGGAAATTAAACTGCCACTACCGGAATCAGCAGGCAGGCCAGAGTAGAATTCAACACCTTCATTCCATGTTTCTGAAAACTGAATTTTTTAAGACATGGCGTCAAGCACATAATCCGGCGTTTCACGCAGCTGCTTTGCCTTATCCATGCAGACCATCTCAATATCCCCTACCACAGCAGCCCGCGTAGCTTCTGGCCTCCACACTTCCTGGCGCCAAAGGGTTTTATATTTGCCATCGGCCGTCCAGCTGGTTCGAATATCACAAATCTCCGCAAATTCAACACCATCCTGAAAAATGATACTGGCCTTATACACTGCAAAGCCCAATCCTTCGTCTCGCCACAGTCGCGCTAGCATATCGCTACCGATCACATGCTCTCGAGCTCGCTCAAAATATTTCAGGAAATTTGGATGATAGACCACACCTGAGTGATCCGTGTCTTCGTAATAGATTTGTACGGGGAAATGACGAATATTACTGCTCATGGCTCACTTTGGAATATTATTATTTAATCCGAACCCATAGACCCAGATGGAATATAGCGTATGCGCCCGCATACTATCACTAATTTGTAGTGGTTCAAACTCTCCATCCTCTCCTCCTGTATATTCTAACTCAGCTATGAAAGCGCTGTCAGATAATATGCATAACCCCCTCCTTAATATAATCCTGCTTGCTGATTGAACCTTGAGCCCCATGAAGTGCTTTGAGTACTGCGAAGAGCCGGGGACTAATTATCATCACGAACTTTAACTCGATTATTTCTATCTCTACTTTGAAAAATCAAGTCATTACTAGCGGATGTTTGTTTTGATTTTGCCAGTCTGTCGTACAGAACTATATTCACTGTTGCAGCCAAATTCAGACAACCCCTTGTCGGAACATAGACAACAGAATCAGCCCTATCTATGACTTGCTGGCTTAAAGTGCCATCCTCAGGTCCAAAAATATAAAAAGCATTTTTGGGATGCTCATACTCAGGCAATGGTGTTGCCCCCTCAACTAACTCTACACACACGATATTCATATTTTCAGGTACGCTATCCAAAAGACAGCTGACTCCAGCTAGAGGAATACTCCGGGTCATATTCTTTGTATCAGTATTGAAACGCGCTGCCAGCTCATAGCGCCGGCCTGTATAGAAAACGGAGCTGGCTTGAAAGCAACCCGCAGCGCGCATAACTGCGCCTACATTTGTCGGACTTTTTGGATTACTTAAGCCAATACATATTTTTGATTCACTCATTTACTTATTCCGATGGCTTACCGAGTATTTACATACCTCTGTTCTGATTCGCGACTCCCTCTTATGGCCAACACCAAGCACAGGCGTTGATTTTCATTCAGACGCGAACTCGATTGAAAATACATCGAAGGCGACCTCTTCGTGAAACATACAACATATGGAACAAACATAACATAAGAGGCGCCCTTAAATACACAACAGCCGCGCTGTACAAGAGGCGAGGACTTTCAATTCAGAGAAGGAGGTTAATGGTGATCTGTGGGAATGAGTCATGATCGAACACTGCCGATGAAAAGTCCGGTCGGCCTTTTCCGAAGCAGTTCACAGCAATCCAGTTATTTTTAAATTCGTTATAACGCTCTCTCCGGCAATGAGCGCATGGACGATGGCCTGCCGATAAGGCCGTAGCCTCATCAAAAAAATAATTCAGAATATTTGTTTGAGCTGAAGAATGCTTCCCCTTCGCTCCATGACCATTACAGTCACTTCATCACTACTACGGGTCGCTCCGCCCCTGATCCCTTGCATCGGCATTCTTCCTCGTGGGGACTGCCCACTTGTCATTTCCCTTATCATCAAAGGTCAGGCTCCCATGTTCCGTACCAGCGCCTGTATCACGTTCATGCCGCCTTTACACCGGTTGCCGCTCGGTCCGCAAACAGGTAACTACCGAACTTATCCCGACAGCCCTTTTCGCCTCCGGTTTTGACAACTTTGTTTAGCTGCTTACGATGCGTCATCAAAGGTTCGCTTTCGCTCATCTTCGTGATACTCACCTGACGTCTTAACAACGCCTTTTCCTCAGTCGCTTACCACCACGTCTCTTTAACGCAGCAGCACTGGGAGGTTTGAAACCGGCTCCTGTAAGCAGATTTCGGGAGGCCTGCTCCCATCACTAGTACAGTTCTACAAAACTATGTTCTGTATTCA
>PIVM01001158.1 GCA_003353945.1 Gammaproteobacteria bacterium | reverse complement strand
CACGCAACCTACGCCCGAGTTATCCTAAGGTGAATGTGTTTTTACACGCAAGTCATGTCCAAGTTATCGTAAGGTGGTTTGGTCGAGCGACTCGCCCGAGTTATCGTAAGGCAAAAGTGTACTTTTTTACACGCAACTTTATGCCCGAGTTAGCCTAAGAGGAATGTGCACTTTTTACACGCAACTTTATGCCCGAGTTAGCCTAAGAGGAATGTGCACTTTTTTACACGCAACTTTATGCCCTAGTTAGCCCAAAATATTTCCCCAAAAAAACTCGGCTAACTCGGGCGACAGTTTGGACCAACACCACCTTAAGCTAACTCGGGCATATTTTTGCGTGTAAAAAAAACACACATTCCCTTAGGAAAAATCCTACAAATATGATCATACTTGCCTGACAAACACAATTAAAGACCGCACAAGTTACATTAAAGGGAAATTTCGATGTTATTTCGGCGAATGATCAAAAAATTGATGAATTAATACAGAAAAATAAAGATTTAAAAAAAGAGTATG
>PIVM01000040.1 GCA_003353945.1 Gammaproteobacteria bacterium | reverse complement strand
TCTTTCGCTGTGCGGGCATGCGGGGCAGAATCGGTGCCAAGAAAGAACTTGGGATTGCCACTGATAGCAGCCTCAATCAAGGCTTGTTGGTGTGAATTGCGCTTCAATACTGGCAGGCAGTAATAGTGTGGTTTAATGCCGCCAACCAATAAGTGATTACGGTTGTACAGCAGATGATGGGCGGTAATGGTGGCAGCAATTGACTTGGATGCGGCAGTGATAAAATCCACAGCATCTCCTGTAGTGATATGCTCCATCACGATTTTCAATGCGGGAAAATCACGAGCGATAGGGCGTAATTGCTGATCAAGAAACACTTTTTCCCGGTCAAATAGATCTATTTTGTCATCGGTGACTTCGCCGTGTACCAAGAGCGGCATACCGGCTTTTTGCATCGCTTCCAATACTGGATAGATCTTTTTCACTGCGGTAACGCCCGCATCGGAATGAGTGGTGGCTCCAGCCGGATATAGCTTGGCTGCATGAATATGACCGCTGGCTTTGGCTCTGACTATCTCTTCCGTCGACGTGTTATCGGTTAGGTAGAGTGTCATTAAAGGTTCGAAAGAGCTGTTTGCTGCGACGGTGTTGCGGGCATCCAGAATGCGTTGACGGTAGGCGAGGGCAGATTCGGTGGTACTGACCGGAGGATTCAGGTTTGGCATGACAATAGCTCGGGCAAAGCAGCGTGCAGCATCTTTGACGGTGCGTTGCAGGGCAGCTTGATCTCTAAGGTGAATATGCCAATCGTCGGGTCGAATCAGAGTGAGTGAATTCATATGCGCCGTTTTGCTGAGGGGATTATTGTTGGCGGGATGCTACCGAATTCTTGTATTAAGCGGTAGCTTTTATTGCTATTGCTTGCCAAAACAGGCGTTTTAATGAGCTGGTTTTGGGGCGGTCTTTTCGTTCGCAAGGTTTGTCCGCTTCATAAAGTTATCCAGATTTTGGCCGATAACAAAATGGAGTTATGCAAGGTGATGGGTGATGAAGATTCGTACACTGCTAAGTTGTTTATTGTTGGGCTGTTTGCTAAGCCCATCTGTTTTTGCTTATATTGCTTATCGGGCACCGATGGATGAAGCCGTATGGGAGACGGATTTATCTGTGTTTGGCTGCAGGTTGAGTCAGCCCATTCCCATTTATGGCGAGGCCGTGTTTTGGCAGCGTGCGGGGGAAGAGCTGAATTTTACGCTCAAGTCTTCTCCTAGTCCGATGAAAAAAGGCAAAGCAGTGCTGGTGTCTGATGCGCCTGAATGGTATCCAGGCAAGAAGCTGCAACATATCGGGAAGGTGCCTGTTAGTGCCAGTAACACCCCGGTGCGCTTAAAGAAAAAACTGGCGACACGTTTGTTGGCAGAGCTGGAAAAGGGTATGGCGCCTCGTTTTACCCGTATGTCTTGGTTTTCTGAAGGTGAAATGGTGGATGTCAGCCTGTCATCGGTGAATTTCCGGGCGGCCTATCGCCAATACCAGGCTTGTCTTGCCAGTTTGTTACCGGTTAATTTTGATCAGATTCGTCGTACTCGCCTACATTTCGCCACGAATAAATCGGACATCATTCCTGCGAGCAAGCGCAAACTGGACCTTATTATGCAATACGCAAAGGCTGATCCTGCGGTTAATGCATTCTACGTGGATGGGCATACTGATAATGTTGCTGAGCGTCTCTACAACTATGAATTATCCCAGCGGCGAGCCGAGGCGGTTAGCCGTTATCTCACCAAAAACGGCGTTTCGATGGATATGATCACAATGCGCTATCATGGCGAACGATATCCGGTTGCAAAGAACAACACGGCTAAAAATCGGGCAAAAAACAGGCGGGTGACTATTCGCCTGGAAAAAGAGTAAGTCCTTACCTACGCCACTGCGCTCTGCGGTGGCTTTAGTTTCACTGCTGTCAGAGGTAGAATAGGCGCCTTTTGTGTCCGCTGCCGTCTGCAATAGGTTTGTTGGGCAGTTCAGCGTATTTTTCCAATGTGGAGCGACAGATGTCTGAAATTAATAAAGTGGTGCTGGCCTATTCCGGTGGTTTGGATACTTCGGTGATTGTCAGGTGGTTACACGATACCTATCAGTGCGAAGTAGTGACCTATACGGCTGATATTGGACAGGGAGAGGAAGTAGAGCCCGCCAGAGCCAAGGCAGAAGCTTTGGGTATTAAGGAAATCTATATCGAGGATTTGTGTGAGGAATTCGTCCGGGATTATGTTTTTCCCATGTTTCGCGCCAATGCCATTTATGAAGGAGAGTACCTGTTAGGCACATCGATTGCGCGTCCACTGATCGCCAAGCGCTTGATTGATATTGCCAATGAGACAGGTGCTGATGCCATATCTCATGGTGCTACCGGCAAGGGTAATGATCAAGTACGCTTTGAGTTGGGTGCTTATGCCCTAAAACCGGGAGTCAAGATTATTGCACCCTGGCGGGAATGGGACCTTAATTCTCGTGAAAAGCTGATGGACTACTGTGAAAAACGCGATATTCCAGTTGATTTTGCCAACAAAAAGAAAAAATCGCCCTATTCAATGGATGCCAATTTACTCCATATCTCCTATGAAGGGGATATTTTGGAAGATCCCTGGACGGGACCCGAAGAAGATATGTGGCGTTGGAGTGTGTCGCCGGAAGCCGCACCGGATCAGCCGACCATCATCGAGTTGACCTATCAGGCCGGTGATATTGTTGCCATTGATGGTAAGGCGATGTCAGCAGCAGAGGTATTACGCTATCTGAATAAGGTGGGTGGTGCGAATGGTATCGGTCGCTCGGATATCGTGGAAAATCGCTACGTGGGTATGAAGTCACGAGGCTGTTATGAAACGCCAGGGGGCACCATCATGTTGCCGGCGCATCGTGCTATTGAATCATTGACGTTGGACCGGGAAGCGGCTCATCTGAAAGATGAGCTGATGCCGCGTTATGCCGAACTGGTCTACAACGGCTATTGGTGGTCACCGGAACGAAAAATGTTACAAGCGGCCATTGATGAGTCACAGCAGTTTGTTAATGGTGTTGTGCGTCTGAAATTATACAAAGGCAATGTGATTGTTGAGGGTCGTCAGTCTGATCAAAGTCTGTTTGATGAAAGCATCGCTACCTTTGAAGATGATGCCGGTGCCTATGATCAAAAAGATGCAGAAGGATTTATCAAGTTAAATGCTCTGCGCATGCGCATCGCTGCAAAAAAAGGGCGTCAGATGCTTTAATAACCGACACCGAAGATGCTCGTTGCTGGTGATATCTGAGTCTCTTGCCTAGACCGGAAACCAGACAGCGAGTGTTTTTAGAAACAGGTTAGTGATCAGGTGTATAAAAAAAGCGGGCCAGAAGCAGCGGCTACGATAACAAATATACCCCCAGATTAAACCGGGAATGATACAGGCGAGAATTTCAGCGTCTGGTTTGCCTAAATGAAGTAGTGTGAAGGGGATCATCTGAACCAAAATGGCCCCTTCTTTCATGCTGTTGCGTAAACCTTCAATCATAAATCCGCGAAACAGGTATTCCCAACCAAGCATGATTAATGTAGTGCGTAAAAGATACTCCTCGAAATCGAATTGTGTGGCAGTGTAGTACGCATTGATGCTATTGAAACCGGACGCAATATAGATAATCGGTAATGAACATGCCAAATAAAGCAACGAAGCCGGTATCCAAAATTGATAATCGCCCAGGCCGAGGCCAAGACGCAAAGGATTTTTTCTAAGAAGAACAACCAGGATCAGTAATGGGATGGCGCCGTAGTAAAGAAGAAAATCCATTGCCCTGGAGGATAAATGAGGCAAGGGCGATGTATCGCTGATCATTAGAGACAATATGGCGGTAGCGTAAGAGACAACGATGATCGCGACAAAATGCTTTTTTGCCAGTAGTAGCGCGGTTGTTAATTCTTGCTTGAATTTGCTTGCCATATCATTTTTTCGCATTTATTGCAGACATCGCGCTACGGTGTCAAACTTCATGGTTTCGGTACAGTTACTTGGAGCGTAAAGCAAATAATCAGCGCAATTATGACTAAAACGAAGGGAGAAATCATGAAAAAAACGACTGTCGCAACGTGGATGATTGCACAAATCGCTGTTGCTATGCCGCTGTTGGCGGCCGACTGGACCGGTGATGCTGAGCTTGGGTATATTCTGCTGGATGGTAATTCTGAGTCTGAAACGCTGAATGGAAAACTGGATATTAACCGGGAGTCGGCACCTTGGCGCAATAACTTTCATTTTGAAGCGACCAATAGCTCTAGCAGTGATGAGCGCACAGCAGAAAAATATCTGGTCTCTGGTCAGCTTGATTACAAGTTAAATCTTAAGTCCTATCTATTTTCAACCATTGCTTATGAAGAGGATAAGTTTTCCGGTTTTGAGTATCAGGCA
Source organism: Gammaproteobacteria bacterium (assembly GCA_003353945.1). GTDB lineage: Bacteria > Pseudomonadota > Gammaproteobacteria > Pseudomonadales > PIVM01 > PIVM01. Next base: position 33,203 of record PIVM01000040.1, on the reverse strand, counting down.
TTGATCGCCGGGGGTTACGGTCGGGAATTTATCAATAACGAGACGGTACAGCTTTCTGGTGAAATTGGCCCGGGTTATCGAGTTGACAAGTTCGACGCGGGCAATGATGAAGAAGATGCTGTGCTGTATGTGAGAGAAAAATTCAGTTGGGCTTTTAGTTCAACGGCTTCATTATCACAGGAGATATCGGTAGAAAAAGGTAAGGATAACACTCTTTCGCGTTTTCAAGTGGCGGTCAAATCGGCGTTGTCCGAGACTCTTGCCATGAAAGTCGGATATGCCATCAAATATACCGAAGAAGTACCTGTTGGTATAAAACATGCCGATACTGAAACCACATTGACCGTGGCATATAGTTTCTGATGCTGGTCTGGGGTTCTGGAGGTCTTCTATTTGACTGAAAGCTGTTCAAAAAACAGGCTATTGCTATGTTGCGCAGTTGCTTGTATGGGTGCTACGTGGATTGATGCTCACTGTTATCACACGCCAGAGTGGAGTTGATTTGGATCAAGCAGCTCGGCAAAAACCCTGGAAATAGGCCGCATGCAAAAACGGGGTGGGCATGCAGGCCTTTACCTGCCGCAGTATTGCTTGTACGGTTATCCGGTCTATGACTGTAGCCTCATCGCCTAACCATACCCAGAAAAATAACAACATGCTGCTTGTTTTTTCGCAGGGTAATCGCTGTTGGATTATTCACCTGAATACTGTGCATGCGGCGGATAGGGTTTATAGCAAGCACTTCGGCTTAGAGGTGCAACAAACGTACTTATTACCAATAGCGTGTCTCAGATAGCATGCCGGACCAAATTCAATTTTTGGGGAATATCAAAATGAAAATGTTTGAAAGAAGCCAGATAGGCAGTATGGATTTGCGTAATCGCCTGGCGATGGCGCCAATGGGTACCAATGGATTGACCGACATAGATTGTGGCTATGGGCGACGCTTAATCGATTTTTACGAAGCCAGAGCCAAAGGTGGCTTGGGCATGATTATGACGGGCGCTGCCGTGGTAAACACCGAGCTGGAAGGGGGGATTTCACACTTTCTGCCACGTATTGATTCAGCCGCTTATATGGGGCGTCTAAGCGAGTTGGCTGATGCGCTGCATTACCATGATTGCAAGCTTGTGTTACAGCTGACGGCAGGTTTTGGACGGGTTAACTTTTTGGAAAATAACCCCATTCCCCCGATAGGGCCATCTGAAAATACCTGTTTTCTTGATCCCAGCGTTTCCACCCGTCCACTGACCGTTGAAGAAATTCAACAGCTGGTGGTTTCCTTTGCGACATCCGTTGGTATGGCCAATATTTCCGGTGTGGATGCCATCAATATCCAGGGCTATGGCGGTTATCTGATTGACCAGTTTATGTCTTCATTGTGGAATCGCCGTGAAGATGAGTATGGCGGTGACCTGGATGGACGTATGCGTTTTGCGATGGAGTTAATTGGCGCTACTCGTGCTACGGCACCCAATCTGCCGATTATTTTCAAGTTTACCCCCGATCATTATATTGATGGTGGACGTACTCTTGATGAAGGTATTGAAATAGCCAAACGTCTTGAAGCGGCCGGCGTGGATGCTCTGCATGTGGACGCAGGTTGTTATGAAACCTGGAACCGCGTTATTCCCAGCATGTATGAAAAGCCGGGAGCGTCGCTGGATTTGGTGAAAGCAATCAAAGAGGTTGTCAGTATTCCAGTCATTGGCCATGGCAAACTGGGTAATCCCTCGCTGGCCAAGCAAGTCATTGAGGATGGTGTTGCTGATTATATCTGTCTGGGAAGACCTGTGCTGGCAGACCCTGAGTGGCCTAACAAAGTGAAGGCGGGCAAAGGCTCTGACATCAAACCCTGTATTTCCTGTAACGATGCTTGTATTGGTCGTGGTTATGAGATGAAGTACTTGGGTTGCACAGTCAATGCGCAGACCGGCATGGAAAATACTTACATCATTGAGCCGTGTGAAGCGAAAAAGAAAGTGCTGGTTATTGGTGGTGGTCCTGCGGGTATGGAAGCTGCAAGAATTGCAGAGCAGCGTGGATTGGATGTCACGCTGTGGGAGAAAGGTCCGTCATTGGGAGGCAAGCTGCTTATCGCTTCTGTACCCAGTTTCAAGAAGGACTTGCTGCCCCTGCTGGAGTACATGAAACGACAGGTCGAAAATTCCAGTATTTCGATCGAGCTCAACAAGGAAGCGACAGCCGAGAGTATCGAAGCCTTTGGCGCGGACGAAGTGATTGTTGCGACGGGCTCGAAATTCAGTCCACCGCCGATTCCTGGTGTTGATGGGGATAACGTTTACAGCAGCGCCGAGTTGTTTGGCAATCAACCTGAGACCGGTGAGCACGTTATTGTCGTTGGTGCAGGCTTGTGTGGTAGTGAAGCGGCGGCAGAGCTTGCTGTCAGTGGCGGTAAAAAAGTAACTATGGTGGAAATGGCTGACCAGGTCGTGCCGGAAGGAACCAATATCCCAACCTTGATGGGTATCCATGCCTTGCTTGCACAGGGGCAGGTTGATGTTCGCTTGGCGACAAAGGTGGTAGAGATTAGTGCCGAAGGGATTGTGATCGAAAAAGACGGTGAGCGCGAGGCGATTAAGGGAGATTCGGTGGTTATGGCTACGGGCTATGTTGCTGATCCGTCTTTACGTAACGCGGCTGAAAGCCGGGTGGCAAGCTGCAAGGCAGTGGGTGACTGTGTGAAACCCGGTAAGTTTATCAATGCTATCTGGGGCGGTTTCCACGCAGCGAGGGTGATTAAGTAGTTAGAAAGCCTTGCACCTCTCCTTCATTTCAAGTCCTAACGCCAGCCACGGAATAGCAGTACGTGTGCTGGCGGACTGCTGCACTGATCTGTGCTTAGTTTGCTGAAAACTGTCGAATTCCACTGCGGCATATTCAATGTTGTTGATGCGGGTGCTGTAATGCCGTCCCCTTAAACAAGGGGATGGTTAGTTGTAGGGTGCGGCTTCCGCACCAAAGCAGCCAAAAAAACGCGTTTGATGGTGCGCAGGGCACACCCTACGTTTATGTTGAAGCCTCGTTATTGACATTGATGTGCACTGAAGAGCCGATAGGTATCTCAGCAGAATCCATTGTTTTCGACCAATTCATCAAATAGAAGGGCGAATTACAAAGTAATATTTACGGCAACACTCTCGTGTTTCACGCCAGTCTTTGATAATGCATAGCTCCATCTAAGCTGCAGAAATTTTTTCAATCTCCACACGCGTATCCCGATCGGTTGGTCCTGGTGTATTGGCTTCCGGCAGGGGTTGAAGATGAAAGTAGCCACCCGCTAACGAAATAGGATTGAGGGGATTGGGTGTCAGCGCGGCATAGGACTTATGGTTTTTAAATTGATAGGGTTCCCAGGCGTGGTAGACCACGACTTGGCCGGGGCGCAGGTTGGGCACGACTTTGGCCAGGGTTTCGTAGGAGTCGATGTCGTTGTAAACGCGTACCCTGTCATTATCCTCAATATTACGCTGGGCGGCATCGTCTGCGCCGATCCAGATGGTGGGTTCTCCTCTGCCGCCCAGGTTAAGCATATGGGATTGATCACGCCAGGCCGCATGAATTGACCAGCGAGTGTGGGCGCCGTTGAGCATCAAGGGGTAATCACCACCGATTTTTGGGCTGTCTTTGTGCACCGGCAGTTGTTCGCCCTGTTCCATATAATAGGGGTGGTCGATATAAAACTGAATGCGACGGGTTAATGTGGGCCAGGGTGTTTTTTTCTCCGTATGCCAGGTATTGGCAGTAATGGTTTCGTCGGGCTTGATATCGGTTGCATTGCCAATATTAATAAAGTCCATGCCCAGTTCAGTCACTCGCTCGAAACCTTTTGCCTTGAGTTGTTCCCAATTGATATTGGACAGGTTCGTCGTCATTGATAGCAGGTGATCTAAAATGGCTTCGGGATTGTCTTCAGTAAATTTGCCATTAAACGTAAATTCATCATACACATTATCCAGTCGGCGCTGTTCTCCGTTGCGGCCAGTAAAGTGGCTGATGCCGCGCTCCTTTGCGCGTTGTTGAATGGCTTTTAAAACCAGGCAGTGAAAGGCATAGTCAGGTTTTGAATCGCCCACCGGCTCCACGGCTCGGCTAATAATATGAATATAGGGGGCCAGCGGAGTAGACCAAAGAATATCGTCTTTTTCGTACCAGCCTGCTGCAGGGAAAACAATATCACTGTGCAGGGCAGTGTTGCTCATACGCCAATCCAGTGTCACCAGCAAATCAAGCTCTTTCAGTAGCGTGTCGTATAAACCGTTGTAGGCTCGTGCTCTGCGAAGAATATTACCGCCAATCTCAAAGAGAATACGTTGCTTTGTTTCCGGTGGCCGAATCTGCCAACCTTTTTGGTAGGATTCCTCAAGAAATGCACTGAGCTCGCGTTTCATATCGGGGTCGTATTTTGCGGAGCTACCATAGAGTGCTTGCAGACCGACGTGATAGTAATACAGATTTCCGGGAATATAGGGGCCTTCTTTGTAAATATCCTGCACCACCTTGTAGAGAATCGCTTCATCGGTCATGCCGTCAATTTTTCCCTTAACAAACGTGGGTATGGCTTTGGCCGCCACTGCCAGCACACCCATGCTCAGTGGTAAATTGCCGGGCGCCATCACGGCAGTTGAACCGCCGGCGGGTGTTAGTGCGGGAAATCCCGTAATGCCGCTACCCTTTTTGCCGATTTGGCCGCAGAGTGTGAGCACCAGAATCTGGCAGCGTTCCATTTCAATACCGTGATAGTATTTGGAAAAACTGGATTGTGTGATGCATACTGCCGCTTTGGCCTTGGCGATGCTGTGGGCCAGTTGTCGTACATCGTCCGGGTGTACACCCGTCACCGATGTGGTCTGTTCTGGGCGGTAGTGTTCGTTTAGTTGTTTGCGTAAATTGTGGAATACAGGCGATACCTTAACCTTGCCCTCTAGAGTTTCTACGCTGTATTCACCCTGCAAAGCCGGTTGTAGCCCTTCAAGTGCCAGTGTTTTATGTGAGACCGCTACAACTTTTTGTTGCACTTCATCAAAGACATAAAATCGGTCGTCCCTGCCGCCTTCCTCAAGATCACTTTCTCTTAAGAAAAGTTGACTGTCACTTCGAACCAGTAAGGGCAGGTCGGTTTGTTCTATAATAAATGCGTTTTGCTGCAGTCCTTCGGAAATAATCACTTGTGCGAGTGATAAACCAAGTGCAGCGTCACTGCCGGGATTAACACCGATCCACAGATCTGCATGAATGGAAGAGGCGTTGTAGTCTGGTACAATAGCGACAATGTCAGCGCCGTTATAACGTGCTTCATTGATAAAGTGTGCGTTTGGAATTTGGGTGTATACCGGGTTGCCTCCCCAGATGAGAATCAGGTCGGAGTAAAACAGATCATCCATCGAGCCGGAAAAGGAAATCTTGCCGACAGTCGTCTGAGCGCCAGGGTGATGGTCGCCTACATCGGTGTTCACATCGATCAGTGGTGTATCCAGTATTTGGCCGACTCGGTGGGGGGCGGTTGATCCGGCGCCACCGGCATTGGCTGTGCCGGGGTCCCAGGTGATAGATCCGGGTCCATCTTCCATCAGCGCATCAATGTATTTTTCGGCAACCTCCGCGAGCCCTTCGTCCCAGCTGATGCGCTTCCATTTTCCTTCGCCTCGCTCGCCAATGCGTTTGAGTGGATGTGTCAGGCGTCCGGCGTCGTACATGCGTTGGCTGTAGCAGGCACCTTTCTGGCATCCGCGTGGATTGTAGTCCGGCACTTCCGAGTTGATTTGCTCATAGGTGGCGGACTGTTCCTCTCGCCAAACCATGCCGTCTTTGACATACACATTCCAGCTGCAGTTGCGCTGGTACCAGCAGTTAACAAAATGAGTGCTTTTCGCTATTTTGTCCCACGTCCACTTTTTTCGGTAGAGTTCTTCAAAACGTTGATAACTGATGTCGGTGGCGCTGCTATCAGCTAAAGCTCGCCCGCTGCTGCCTGCTCGCCAATCAAATTGCGCCAGTGCCAGCACAATTGCGCCACTGCTGGTTTTAAGGAAAGCCCGCCGACTCATGTCACGTTTTTGATTCATTATTTTATTTGTCATCGCTCTTTCTCCTTAGTCCTTGTGTTGCAGTGTTGCGGGGTCTTGGACTAAATCGGGGAAGATATCCTTAGGCCAGCTGTAAACGATCAGAGTATCCAGCAACTCTGATTTTTCACCACTTTTGCGCTTGGCTATTTCATGCTTGAGCGTCTCCAATGCGCTATCTACTTTATCGCTAAACAACTCTCGCAAGTATTCGATGGGGATGCGGGCCTCCTTTCGGAGCAATTTGCCATCGCTGCCCACCTTGGGTGGCGACAGTGGTGGGACGTAGAAAATATTGGGCTCGGTACCGTATTCAGCATGTAATGGCAGTGCAACTTTGTACTTGTCTACCAGTTTGTAGATGGGGCCATCCGGGTCATCGCGGTATCCAACAAAACGCAGGCGGCCGGGGCATTGGCGAGCACAGGCCGGTGCAACGTTTTTGGCAATTCGCGGGAAACAGAAAATACACTTTTGGCTGACATCACGCTGGGGGTTGAAATAAATCCGTTTATACGGGCATGCCTGCACACAGAATCGATAACCTCTGCAGCGTTTTTCGTTAATCAAAACGACGCCATCACTTTTACGTTTGCTGATTGCCTGGCGTGGACAGGCCTCGACGCAGGCCGGGTGTTTGCAGTGATTACAGATGCGAGGCAGATAAAAGTAATACGAATTGGGGTATTCACCTGCGCCTTGGTCTTCATCCCAATTGGGGCCCCATTGAGGATTTTCCTGTGGTTGTAAATGAACCTGACTACCCTTTCCACCCTGGAAGACTTCCTTGTGGTTAAATTGCCAGGCTTTGCCAAAGGATTCATCAGAGGGTAATTGTCCAGGTTTCAGCTTGCCCTGCTCATCAAAACCGCCACCCATTTTTTCCCAGTCGCGGGGAGTGCCAGCTCCCGGCATGGTGTTCACGACATTCCACCACATGTGATCCATGCCTTCTTCATTCGTCCATTGTGTCTTACAGGACATAGCGCATGTGTGGCAGCCCAGACACTTGTTTAGATCAAAGACCATAGCCAGTTGCCGGTCGGGGGTATGTAAGTGGCCGTTGATCAGCCTGCCGGTCAGGTTTTTGGTCATGGGTGCTCCTCAGTAATTCGCTCACAAACAGGCGGTATAGTAACGGCATAAGTATACGCTGTAAACTTAAAAAGATTAAGCCTTTGTCACTGAGTGTGTGTTTTTATAGAGTGGAAAAAAGGCTTGTCAATACGGGACTTAGCCGCTAGCCTATGCTCAGAGTTGGCCAGACAGTCGCTGCCTGACCACCCATTTCCACTGAACCATAAGTAATGAAATATGAGATAAAGTGGCAATGGGTGGTCAGGGAGAGGAAAGTCCGGGCTCCATAGGGCAGAGTGCCAGGTAACTCCTGGGGGGCGAAAGCCTACGGAAAGTGCAGCAGAAAGCAAACCGCCTAAGCTGAGTGATCAGCCGGTAAGGGTGAAATGGTGTGGTAAGAGCACACCGCATATCTGGCAACAGATGTGGCGATGGTAAACCCCGCTCGGAGCAAGACCAAATAGGAATCCATTGATGCGGCCCGCATTGGATTCGGGTAGGTTGCTTGAGGTGTATGGTGACGTGCACCCTAGATGAATGACTGTCCACGACAGAACCCGGCTTACCGGCTGACTCTTTTTTGTTCTATCCGTACCTCTTCAATATGCCTAAACAAACTCAGACTTAAAGTGATACTTTAAGTCTGATGTGTAGTTCCTTGTGCTTGTTCATTTTTACCCTGTGAGAATCGTCACAATTTTCTCAAATACCCGCATGATCGGCGCATTTCGCTTCAGAATCTTGCGATTTCCCCTCTAGCTGTCTTGACTATGGCTCTAAAATTCCTATAGTGTCGTTAAGTGCAGCAAAGTGGTGGAGAATGGGTAATTCGCCCATATTTTCACCCGAGATCTCACCCACATATTACCGGCAAATCATTGGGGCGCCGAATGTTCAGAGGGGTTAGTCACATCAATATAGACGCCAAGGGGCGCATGGCGATGCCAGCCAAGCATCGTGAGCGTCTGTCGGTGCTATGTGAAGGCCAGCTGATTTGTACAGTTGACCCACAAAGCAGTTGCTTATTGATCTATCCCCAGAATGCCTGGGAGGAAATTGAAGAGGAAATCCAGGCACTGCCCTCGCTTAACTCGGCGGTACGCAGTTTTCAGCGTTTGATTATTGGGCATGCCGCTGAGTTGGAATTCGATAGCACTGGCCGGGTTTTGCTGCCTCAACCGTTACGCGACTACGCACAATTAGAAAAAAAAGTTGTCCTGGTTGGCCAAGTGAAAAAATTTGAAGTCTGGAGTGAAAATCTGTGGATTGCTGAGCGTGATCAGGCACTGGAGGATGTTCGTAGTGGGGAGCTGCCGTTGCCTGAAGAGATGTTGACCTTGTCGTTGTAACAAGGGTTAAAGACAGGAATTTTACCAATGCATGACACAGTTTTGCTGGAGGAGGCGGTAGAGGCTCTGGTTGTCGACCCAGACGGTTTTTATATCGATGGAACGTTTGGGCGCGGCGGTCACAGCCGGGCCATTCTCAATCGATTGTCTGCGCAAGGACGCTTATTGGCGATCGATAAGGATCCGCAGGCTGTACAGGTAGCTGAACGGTCGTTGGGTCGTGATCCGCGTTTTGTGATTGCAAGGGGTTCGTATACGCAGGCGACAGAGCTTGCTGCCAGTATGGAGTGGCTGGGCAAAGTGAGTGGTGTGTTATTAGACCTAGGGGTAAGTTCTCCACAATTGGACCAGGCGGACAGGGGGTTCAGTTTTCGCATGGACGGTGAACTTGATATGCGAATGGATCCTGATGAAGGCGACAGTGCGGCTCAGTGGTTGGCTACCGCTGAGCTTGATGATATTGCCAGGATTATTAAGCAGTACGGGGAAGAGCGTTTTGCTTATCGAATTGCCAAGGCAATTGTTGAGCAAAGAACTGAGCAAGCGCTGGAGACAACAACACAATTGGCGGATCTGGTGGCCGAAGCTGTGCCGACCAGAGAGAAAGGCAAGCATCCGGCAACGCGGACTTTTCAGGCGATACGGATCCACGTCAATAAAGAATTGGATGACTTGCAATCCATACTGGCCCAAGTACTGGCTATATTGGGAGTGCAAGGACGGTTGGTGGTGATTAGTTTCCATTCACTGGAAGATCGCTTGGTTAAACGATTTATTCGCCAATGCGAACGAGGCGATCCACTGCCTTCCTATATTCCGGTGAGACATGAGCAACTCAATCAGCGTATGCGTCGCATTGGTAAAGCGGTAAAACCTGGTGCAGAAGAAATTGCACACAATAGCAGGGCTCGGAGCGCCATTATGAGAATCGGTGAAAAAATCGCATGAGCACTTCAGAAAGTTCGACTCATGCGAGCGTATTTCTGATCATATCTATAGTCTGGATTTTAGTGATTGGCTCTGCGGTGGCAGTGGTGTATTCCACACACGAGAGCAGGCAGTTGTTTCATCAGTTGGAGAGTTTACGGCGTGAGAAAAATGCCCTTCAGGTAGAGTGGGGTCAGTTGTTGTTAGAGAAAAGCACTTGGTCCAGTCAGGTGAGGATTGAGCGCATTGCAGAAAAACGATTAGGAATGGTATCACCTGACCCGAAACTCGTGACAATGGTAAAACCGTAAAAACGGTAAGACTGTGAAAATAGCATGGCTGTGAAGAAAGTCGAACAATCACCTATTGCCAAATGGCGTTTTTACGCTGTACTGGCGCTGCTCGCCATTATGGCGGGCTTGCTGGTCTACCGTATGGCCAGCTTACAAGTCATTGGTGGTGTTGATCGTGGCTATCAGTTTTTGCAGGCGCAAGGTCAGGTGCGTACGGTTCGCAAGGAAATCATTCCCGCCCATCGAGGCATGATTACGGACCGTCACGGTGAACCTTTGGCCGTTAGCACACCGGTGACAACTATCTGGGCCAATCCAAAACAATTGGCTGAGCAAAAAACACATTGGGCCAAGTTGGCAAAGGCACTTGATATTCCTTATGCAGAGTTTCAAAAAAAACTGAAACGATTTCGCAATAAGGAATTTGTTTATTTGCGTCGGCATATGGTGCCGCAACAAGCGGAGCAGGTTCTGCAGCTAGGCATTCCCGGCGTCTATGATCAGCAAGAATACCGCCGCTACTATCCGGCCGGTGAGGTGACGGCGCAATTGGTTGGATTTACCAATATTGATGATGAAGGCCAGGAAGGTATGGAATTGGGTTATGACGGTTGGTTGCACGGACAGGCCGGTTCTAAAAAAGTATTAAAGGATTTGCGCGGTAATGTAATCAAGGATATCCAATCTTATGTTGCAGCAAAACCAGGTAATGATTTGGCGCTGAGCATCGATTTGCGTGTGCAGCATCTGGCATATCGTGAATTGAAAACGGCGATGAAAAAACATCGAGCAAAATCCGGTTCCGTTGTTGTTCTTGATACGAAAACAGGACATGTATTGGCCATCGCAAATCAGCCGTCTTTTAATCCCAACGATCGTAGGCGGATGAAACCCGGCGCTATTCGAAACCGAGCGATCACTGATGTTTTTGAGCCTGGTTCCACAGTAAAACCTCTGACCATGGTGGCAGCATTGGAAAGTGGAAAATACAAGCCGCATACCAAAATCAATACCAATCCGGGTTATCTGCGGGTGGGGAGAAAAACCTTTCTTGATCCAGTCAATTATGGCGTGATTGATGCCACCAAAGTGATCACAAAATCCAGCCAGGTGGGCATGAGCAAGATTGCGCTTTCTCTTAACGAGCAATCCGTGCGAGATGTGTTTTATCGGATGGGGCTGGGGCAAGACACAGGCAGTGGTTTTCCTGGTGAAAGTGTTGGTATATTGCCGAATCATCACAAATGGAAACCCGTCGAAAGAGCGACATTTGCGTTCGGTTATGGCTTGTCAGTGACAGCACTGCAGCTAGCGCAAGCCTATTCGATATTTGCCAATGAGGGAGTTAAAAGACCTGCTTCCTTGTTGTTGCATAATGATGCTGATAATGAAGAGCAGGTTCTTGATGTTATGTTAAGCGCTAACATTGTAAGTATGCTGCGAACGGTGACTGAGCCAGGTGGTACGGCAACAGCGGCGAGAATTAATGCTTACAGTGTTGCCGGTAAAACGGGCACGGCTCATAAGTCGGGCAAAGGTGGTTATGAAGATAGCCAGTATGTTGCGATATTTGCCGGTTTGGCACCGGCCAGTGTGCCACGATTGGTCGCGGTGGTCGTGGTGGATGATCCTAAGGGTAATCGCTATCACGGCGGTGAAGTTGCAGCACCGGTTTTTTCTAAAGTGGTTGAGGGGGCGTTGAGAATATTAAATGTACCCCCCGATGAACCGACAAGCATCGCTGTAAAAAAACAACAACCGGATAATAATGCCTAGGCTGATGGAAAACGGAGAAATGCAGTTAAGTGATATTTTGCCTCAGCAGGCAATTCCTGCCGAGCTGGATGTCATAGTGTCTGGAATGTCATGTGACAGTCGCCTGCTGCGTGGCGGAGAGTTGTTTTTTGCTTATCCCGGAAGCGCGGATGATGGGCGTCGTTATATCGATCAAGCCATTGATAATGGTGCAGCAGCGATTGCAGTTGAAAGTTCTGAGCAATGGCAGTTGCCGCAACGCTACCAACAGGTCCCCGTCATTCCTATACAGGATTTAATGGGGCAATTGAGTCAGTTTGCGGCAGCGTTCTATGCTCATCCCAGCCGGGATCTTTCAGTGATTGGGGTGACCGGAACCAACGGGAAAACAAGCAGTACCCACTATATGGCGCAAATTCTCAATGAGTTGGGATATAAGGCGGCTGTGATTGGTACTATGGGTAATGGTGTCGACGTGCTATCAGAAACAAAGCATACGACGCCTGATGCTATTCGACTGCAGCAGTTGCTGCGCGAATTTGCAGGCAGCGATGTTAGCTGTGTGGCGATGGAAGTTTCATCCCATGGTTTGCATCAGGGGCGAGTGGCAGCTGTTGAATTTGATGTGGCTGTGTTGACCAACCTGAGTCACGATCATCTCGATTACCATGGTTCCATGGAGGAATACGGAGAAGCCAAAAAGCGCCTTTTTTCATTGCCTGGACTGAAGCATGCTGTTGTCAATGCGGATGATGATTACGGTCTTCGATTGAGTCAGCAGATTTCGCCAACAATTGAAACACTGGTCTACAGCCTGCAAAGCAGCAAAGCAGATTTGTATGTTCGCTCAGCTGAATTTTCAGCAGATGGATGTAGGGCTGAAATGACAACGCCATGGGGAGATGCGTCTCTTGAGACGGCATTGCTGGGTGAGTTCAACCTGAGCAATTTACTGGGTGTGATTGGCAGTTTGTGTTGCCTGGGGTTTGCCTTGCCGGATGTTGTTACAGCGTGTCGTAAACTGGTTGCAGTACCAGGCCGATTGCAGTCAGTGCCTAATGCGCTCGGTCCCAATATCGTGATTGATTATGCGCATACTCCCGATGCGTTATTGACTGTGTTGCAGGCGTTAAGAGAACACGGACCAGCTAAGCTGTGGTGCGTGTTTGGATGCGGGGGAAATCGAGACACAAAAAAACGTGCACTAATGGGCTCAATTGCCAGCGAGTACGCGGACCGGGTGGTGATCACCAATGATAATCCTCGAACAGAAGATCCGCAGTGTATCGCAGAACAAATCCATGAGGGCTGTGAAAACAACGGCTCGGTTCACATTGAACTGGATAGGGCAAAGGCAATTGACTATGCATTGGCGAACTGTGAGCAAGGCGATTGTGTGCTCATAGCGGGCAAAGGGCATGAAGAGTATCAGGAGGTCAATGGCACCCGCCTGCCTTTCAATGACTATAGCACAGTGCAGCGTTTATTAACGGGTAGAGGTTTGTATTAGCATGATTGATAGCATGTCACTGGCGTCATTGATGGAAGAGCTTTCAGGCGAACTGACCGGTGTTGATGTCGAGTTTAAGCAGGTATGCACCGATTCCAGAAATATTGAGCAGGGTTCGCTATTTGTTGCCTTAAGTGGAGAGCGCTTTGATGGGCATGAATACGTTGAGCAAGCCTTTAACAAAGGGGCAGCAGCGGCGCTGGTTGAGCGACAACAGGATCTGAATGGTTCGCAATTGCGAGTCGATAATGTATTAACTGCGCTGGGTCAGCTAGGAGCAATAAATCGAAAGCAATTCAAGGGGCCGGTAGTGGCCTTGACCGGTAGTGCTGGCAAAACTACGACTAAGGAAATGCTGGCTTCTATTTTTCGGGAGGTAGGGCCGGTATTAGCAACGCACGCCAATTTCAATAATGAAATCGGCGTGCCATTGACCTTATTGTCTCTTGAAAAAGAACACGAGTATGCCGTTATTGAATTGGGAGCACGTCAGGAAGGGGATATTCGCTATTTGATGAGTCTGGTTGAACCGGAGGTTTCGCTAATTACCAATGCGATGCCAGCGCATATTGAGAGTTTTGGAAATCTTGATAATGTCGCCCTGAGTAAAGCAGAAGTTTTTACTGGCTTAAAAGCCGGAGGCATTGCAGTCATTAATCTGGATGATCAATACGCGTCATTCTGGCGAAGACTGGCAGCCGATCATCCCGTTATCGGTTTTTCAATGCAAGGCAATCCGCAGGCGACAGTCAGTGCGCGATTGATGGAGCACGGCCAGTGGTATAACACGATTAAGTTACTGGTTGATGAGCAGGAAAGGGAAATTACTTTGTCTGTACCGGGAGAGCACAATGTTGCTAATGCTCTTGCTGCGGCCGCTGCAGCTCACGCAGTCGGTGTTGATGTCAGCAATATTGCGGCTGGGCTGGAAAAGTTTGTTGGGGTCAGTGGCCGAATGCAACTACAGTATGGCATCAAAGGCAGCAAGGTTATTGACGATAGTTACAATGCAAATCCTGGCTCAGTTAAAAGTGCCATTGATGTATTGTCGCGTATCGACGGCAATAAATGGCTGGTATTGGGTGATATGGCCGAGTTAGGTGATGATGCCGAAAAGCTGCATGCCCATATTGCCGAGTATGCTGTTTCAAGCAAAATCGATCGTTTACTTTGTATTGGCGAACACGGCAAAACGGCGGTTCGCTGTTTTGGTGAAGGAGCACAACATTTTTCATCCCGGCAGGATTTGCTGGACTACTGTCGACAACATGTGAGTTCACAGGACGTTATCCTCGTGAAGGGCTCGCGTAGCGCACAGATGGAAAAAGTAGCAGGACAGCTGTTAGCCGCTGAGGGAGAACAATAACAATGTTACTTTGGTTGGCAGAATTTTTATCGCAGTATGTCAGTGGGTTTCAGGTATTTCAGTACCTGACTTTCCGAGGCATTTTGGGAATTCTGACTGCACTGGCTGTCTCGCTTTGGCTGGGACCGATGATGATCAGGAAGTTGAACTATCACCAGATTGGTCAATCCGTTCGTGATGATGGGCCAGAGTCACATTTCAGTAAATCCGGTACGCCCACGATGGGCGGTGCACTGATTTTGGTGACAATCAGTTTGAGCACCTTGTTGTGGGGTGATCTGAGCAATCGCTATGTATGGATTGTGTTACTGGTGACATTTATTTTTGGTGCGGTTGGCTGGGTGGATGACTATCGCAAAGTGATAGAAAAAAATTCCAAGGGTCTTCCCGCACGATGGAAATATTTTTGGCAGTCTGTTGGTGGTTTAGGTGCAGCGCTGATTCTCTATTATGGTGCTTCCAGTCCGGCCGAAACTCAATTGATCGTGCCTTTCTTTAAGAATGTTGCCTGGGATATGGGGCCTTTGTATATCGTTCTGACTTACTTTGTCATCGTAGGTGCATCAAATGCAGTCAACCTAACTGATGGGCTGGACGGCCTGGCCATACTGCCTAGCGTTATGGTTGGCGCGGCGCTTGGTATTATTGCTTATCTTGCCGGTAACGTGCAATTTGCAGAGTATTTGCATATCCCCTATATCGCGGGTGTGGGTGAGTTGGTGGTATTTTGCGGGGCGCTGGCAGGGGCGGGTCTTGGCTTTCTATGGTTTAACACCTATCCCGCCATGATATTTATGGGCGATGTAGGCGCCTTGGCTTTGGGTGCAGCGCTTGGTGCCATAGCGGTTATGACACGCCATGAGATTGTATTTTTTATTATGGGCGGTGTTTTTGTGATGGAGACGGTATCGGTGATGCTGCAAGTTGCTTCGTATAAGTTGACGGGCAAGCGTATTTTTCGCATGGCGCCTATTCATCATCATTTTGAATTAAAAGGATGGCCGGAGCCGCGCGTGATTGTGCGATTCTGGATTATTACGATCATGCTGGTGTTGTTTGGTCTGGCAACATTGAAACTGCGCTAGTGCGGACATGAGTGCAGACACGGAATACTTAATGGCAACAAAGCTGGCAGAAAATACACATATAATCGTTGGAATGGGGGCAACGGGTTTGTCCTGCGCGCGATTTTTTCAAGCCAGAAAAATACCTTTTGTTGTAATGGATACGCGTCAATCGCCTCCTAATGTGGCGCACTGGCAGAGTATCTTTCCCGATTTGCATTGTTTGTGTGGGGCATTAGATGAATCGGTTTTGCTGCAAGCTGCTGACATTATTGTCAGTCCCGGTGTGTCGATTGATGAGCCTGTGATTCGCCGCGCAATGGCAGCAGGTGTGAGGGTGAGAGGCGATGTGGATGTGTTTCGTGAAGTGATAAGCAAGCCGATTGTGGCTATTACCGGTTCTAATGGAAAAAGCACAGTGACCACGTTGCTGGGTGAGATGGCCAGAGCAGCGGGTTGGCAAGTTGAAGTGGCAGGCAATATTGGTGTGCCTGTTTTGGATGTGCTGGATGAAAATGGACAAGAGAATTCAGGGTTGGATCTCTATGTGTTAGAGCTGTCGAGCTTCCAGCTTGAACGGCTGCACGAACTGAAAGCTGAAGCGGCGGTGATTTTGAATATCAGTGCTGATCACATGGATCGTTATTCAGATTTGAAAAGTTATTGCCTTGCCAAGCAGCGAATTTTTTCTGGTGTGAAAAAAATTGTATTTAATCGAGAGGATGAGCTTACCAGGCCTGAAGATAACTCAGTAGGAGAAGTCGTGAGTTTTGGTTTGGATTTAGCAGATGAAAGCCAGTTTGGTTTGGTGCGGCGAGAAGGCAATTCTTATCTAGCCAAGGGCTCGGTTGAGTTATTGGATGTGGGTCAGCTCCGGCTTTGTGGAAGCCATAATATTGCCAACGCATTGGCAGCTTTAGCGCTAGGGGAGTGTGTTGGTATACCGCAGCGGGCCATGTTGAGTGCTTTGAAAACATTTACCGGATTGACGCATCGTTGCCAGAGCTTGGGAAGCATTCACGGCATTGAATACGTGAATGACTCCAAGGGAACCAATGTCGGGGCCACTGTTGCTGCGATCGAAGGCTTGTGTGTGCAGAGCCATCGTAAAGTTGTTTTAATTGCTGGAGGAGAAAGTAAGGGTGCGGATTTTTCTCCGCTTGTCGAGTCACTTGGTAAGCATGCACGCGCTGTCGTTTTGCTGGGCAAGGCTGCAGCGGAAATAGCTGGCTTGCTAAATGGCAAAATCAAAACCCTGTTTGCCGACAGTATGGATGCAGCAGTCAATACAGCAGTGCAGCTGGCCCAGACAGGGGATTATGTGCTGCTGTCACCGGCTTGTGCCAGCTTTGATATGTTCAGCAGCTATGAAGAGCGTGGCAGAATATTTATGGATGCGGTAAGTCGATTAAGGGAGGAGGATCGGTAGTGGCTGCAACATCGACAATGCCTATCAACGATTCTGTGACTGCATGGTTGCATATGCCTGTGGACAGAACCTTGCTTGTGTTGGTGTTCGCTCTTGCGTCAATTGGTTTTGTAATGATGGGGTCAGCATCTATTGAATTTGCGGATGAAAAATTTGGCTCGCCTTTCTTTCATATCTATCGTCAGTTTCTCTATCTGCTGATTGCGCTTGCGTTGGCGAGTGTGGTTTGTTTTATTCCGATGTCAGCGTGGCAGCAATATGGATGGGTGCTGTTATTTGCGGGATTTGTTTTGTTGGTTCTCGTCGTGATTCCAGGAATAGGCAGGGAAGTGAACGGCAGTCGTCGCTGGCTACCGATGGGGCCTGTTAATCTGCAAAGTTCGGAGATTGCCAAATTCTGTATCCTGATTTATTTGGCAGGCTATGTTGTGCGGCGCCATGAAGAAATGCGCACCCATTGGAAAGGTTTTGTCAAACCCATCGCCGTGCTGTCCATGATGATTGTTTTGCTGCTATTGGAGCCTGACTTTGGTGCGGTGGTCGTGATGGTTACCGCGTGCATGGGCATGATTTTTCTCGGTGGCGTTAGACTGAGTCAGTTTCTCACTCTGATTGCGGCCAGTTCGGTCGCGGTTGGCATTATGGCAGTCAGTTCGGAATACCGAATGCAACGTCTGATCTGTTTCGTCAATCCATGGGAAAAGCCGTTTGACTGTGGCTATCAACTGACCCAATCACTGATTGCATTTGGAAGAGGGGAGTGGTTGGGTATCGGGCTTGGCAACAGCATCCAGAAATTATTTTTTCTGCCAGAGGCACATACTGACTTTGTGTTTGCGATTTTGGCCGAGGAGTTGGGTTTGATTGGTGGCCTGGTCGTGCTTGGCTTGTTTGTCTGGCTAATTACCAAGATGTTTCTTGTCGGTCGGCGGGCGGAAATGATGGGCAAGTTTTTTTCCGCTTATGTTGCTTATGGCGTGGGCTTGCTTTTCAGTGCGCAGGTGTTTATCAATATCGGTGTGAATACAGGTCTGTTGCCCACAAAGGGGCTGACATTGCCGTTTCTCAGTTACGGCGGTAGCAGTCTTATAGTCAGTTTTTGTCTGGTAGCACTTATTGTGCGTATTGACTATGAACTCAATTGCCATCATGCGACAACGTTTCCTGCAAAAAAAACTGCCGCAAAAAAAACCACTGCAAAAAAATCTCCAGTAAAAAGGAGAGGTGCGTCATGATGGCCGATAAGCGTATTTTGATTATGGCTGGGGGTACCGGCGGTCATGTGTTTCCGGGCTTGGCGGCGGCTAGCAGTCTTCGTGAAATGGGTGCCACTGTTGAATGGTTAGGAACGGAAAATGGCATTGAAGCACAATTGGTGCCTGCACACGATATTGCCATTTCTTTTATTCAGGTCGTGGGCATTCGGGGCAAGGGTGTGCTTCGGCTATTGAGTGCTCCCTTGCCAATACTTAGAGCCGTTTATCAGGCATGCAGGATTATCCGTAAAGTTAAGCCGGATTGTGTGCTGGGTATGGGAGGTTATGCGGCGGGCCCCGGTGGAGTGGCGGCATGGTTGTTGCGAAAACCACTGGTGATTCATGAGCAAAATGCGGTGGCAGGTACAACCAATCGAATATTGGCTAGGATTGCGGACTGTGTATTGGAGGCGTTTCCCCATACCTTTAAAGCACATTCAAAAATAATTGAGAGTGGCAACCCAGTACGTGCAGAGATTGCCGCTTTGCCGACGCCCGATGCGAGAGGATTGGCAGAGCAGAAGCAACTGCGGTTATTGGTGTTGGGTGGCAGTCTTGGGGCAAAGGCTATCAACGAACTGTTACCTAGAGTAATTGCACAGCTAAATCCGATGCAACGCCCACAGTTATGGCATCAAACGGGCAAAGCGCATATTGAATCTGTGGTTAGTGATTATGAAGCGCAGGGTATAGAGGCACGCAGCGAAGCGTTTATCGATGATATGGCAGCGGCCTATTCCTGGGCTGATTTGGTGATCTGTCGGGCAGGCGCTTTGACGGTGGCGGAACTGGCCGCTGCCGGCGTGGGGTCAATTCTTATACCTTTCCCTTATGCGATTGATGATCACCAAACGCGTAATGCCCAGTGGCTGGCTGATGTAGGTGCGGCATATTTATTGCCGCAGACAGAATTGGATGAGCAGGTATTAGGGGAGTTGTTGGGAGAACTCATTCAGCAACAAAAAAAATTGCTGGAGATGGCGCAGGCAGCCCGAGAATTGTCCCGACCGGATGCAGCCCGGTTTGTCGCCACGAAGTGTTTGGAGTTAGCCAATGGTTAAGGAACGTCGCCAATTCGTTGTGCCAGAAATGCGTCGCATAAGCTGCATCCATTTTATTGGTATTGGTGGTGCTGGCATGAGCGGTATAGCAGAAGTGCTGTTAAATCAGGGCTATCGCATATCAGGTTCGGACTTGCGTCAATCCAGTGTGACTGACTACTTGGAAAAAATGGGTGCAAAAATATTTATTGGACATCGGGCTCAAAACGTTGAGAGCGCTGATGTTGTGGTCGCTTCTACTGCGGTATCTGAAGATAATCCGGAAATTGTCATGGCCTCTGAGCTTCGTATACCTGTGGTGCCTCGCGCGGAAATGCTCGCCGAATTAATGCGCTATCGTCATAGCATCGCTGTGGCCGGGACACATGGGAAGACGACGACTACCAGCCTTATTGCCTCTGTGCTTGCTGAAGCAGGGCTTGATCCCACCTTTGTTGTGGGTGGTTTGCTGAATAATTTCGGCAGTAATGCACGCTTGGGGGAAAGTCGGTATCTGGTCGCTGAAGCGGATGAAAGCGATGCCTCGTTTTTGCATTTACAGCCCATGGTGTCTGTTGTCACTAATATTGATGCGGACCATATGGGAACTTATGAAGGTGATTTCACGCGTTTGAAAAAGACCTTTGAGGATTTTCTGCATAACCTGCCGTTTTATGGATTGGCCGTTTTGTGTATCGATAATCCAGTGGTCAGAGAACTCATCCCACTGATAAAAAGACCGATACTGACCTATGGGATGAGTGAGGATGCGGATTATCGCATCACCGCTATGGAGCAGTTGTGCATGCGCAGTGAGTTTACTGTGCTGCGTCCGGACGATGCGGCTCCTCTCAATATTAAACTGCATATGCCCGGTGTGCACAATGTGTTAAATGCAACGGCGGCAATTGCTGTGGCCACTGATGAAGGAGTATCTGACCAGGCGATTGTCGATGGTCTGGATAAATTTCAGGGAGTTGGGCGGCGTTTTCAGGTTTATGGCGAATATGAAATAAGCGATGCCTCTCATGATGTGGGTGATGCCTCTCATGGTTTGGGTGAAGCCTCTCATGATATGGGTGAAGCCTCCAGTCAGGGGACTGCTTTGCTGATTGATGATTACGGCCATCATCCGACTGAGTTAGCTGCCACCATCAGTGCAGTGCGCAGTAGCTGGCCCACACGACGCCTGCTAATGATTTTTCAGCCGCATCGATACAGTCGTACGAAGGATCTTTATGAGGACTTTGTTAACGTGCTGTCGACAAATGACGCCTTGATTTTGCTGGAGGTCTATGCAGCCGGAGAAGAACCGGTTGCAGGTGCTGACAGCCGCAATTTATGTCGAAGTATTCGTCAACGGGGGCAGCTTGAGCCGGTGTTTGTCGAACAGCCCGAAGAGGTGCCCGATATTTTGAAAAATATGGTGCGACCAGGGGATGTGGTGCTGACACAGGGGGCAGGCAGTGTGGGTACGCTGGCGATTGAATTGGCCAAACGAAAATTACAGTAGTAGATGATTGAAAATGGTGACAATCACATTGGATAAAAGCAAATTGAATGGGCGTATTGCCGTTTTGATGGGTGGGCATTCTGCTGAGCGAGACGTTTCCCTGCAAAGTGGCCAAGCGGTGCTTGCTGTATTTGAGCAGCATAATGCGGATGTTATAGCGATTGACCCTGCGCATCGGGATTTGCTTGATGCCATCAGAGAAGAGAATATCGCACATGTCTTTATTGCTCTGCATGGTCGTGGCGGTGAAGATGGAATACTGCAGGGGTGTCTGGAAAAAATGGGTGTCAGTTATACCGGTAGTGGTGTGTTGGCCTCGGCATTGGCATTGGACAAAATGCGTTGCAAGCAACTGTGGCAAGGAATGGAGTTGCCGACTGCAGATTTTCAAGTACTGGATGCGGATTCCGACTGGTCAGCAGTGGTGGAGCGTCTCGGTGAAACAGTGATAGTAAAGCCGGTTAATGAAGGCTCCAGTTTGGGAATGAGTAAATCAGTGGGTGCGGAGCAGCTTAGAGAATCGTATGTGAGCGCCAGTCAATATGATGAGGTGGTGATTGCGGAGCGTTGGTTGGCGGGCGAGGAGTTTACGGTAGCCATCCTGGATGATAAAGCTTTGCCTGTGATAAAGCTGGAAACAGATCGAGGCTTTTACGATTACGAAGCGAAATATGTGTCCGATAGCACGCGATATATTTGCCCTTGTGGTTTGGAGGAAGATATTGAGCGGCAGATGCAAGATGTTGCGCTTAAAGCCTATCACAGTCTTGGCTGCGAGGGTTGGGCCAGAGTTGATTTAATGACGGATGCAGACGGAAACTTGTTTTTACTGGAAGTCAATACGGTGCCGGGAATGACCAGTCATAGTTTGGTGCCCATGGCTGCAAAGGTACAAGGTTACAGTTTTTCTGACTTGGTTATGAGTATTTTTAACTTAAGTGTTGCGAAATAGGGGTTTTTAGGGAGCACAGATGATGAAGGTGCAGCGAAAGAAAAAGCAGAAGGGTGCGAGCCGGTCGGTAGCGAAATCGTGGTTTTCGATATCAATTAATCCGCGATGGACCTTGTTTACGCTGCTTGTTTCTGTTTTGGCTGTTAGCTCTTATCAGGCTTTTGCTTGGTTGAAAAGCGCTCTGGATATGCCGATAGAGAGTGTTGCGATTGCCGGAGAGTTCCAGTACGTCAAGAAAATACACCTGGAAAAATTAATAGAACCCTATGCAGGAAAAAATTATTTCACGGTGGATCTGGAAGCGATCAAAGAAACGCTGGAAACTGAAGCTTGGATTGATATAGTTTCGGTCAGACGGCGTTGGCCCGATCAGTTGGCCATTGTTGTGAAGGAACAGCTTGCTATCGCCCAGTGGCAGGAGGGCAGTTTTCTTAATGCCAGCGGGCAAGTGTTTTCGCCCAAATCGATAAAATCAATTGAGAATCTTCCTCGCTTGAAGGGCAGTGATGGAGCGCACCGAGAAGTTCTGTCTGACTATTATCACTTTAATAGTCTGCTGTCGCCCATGGATTTGTTTGTGGTTGAGTTTACTGTAGATCGCAAAGGGGCCAAAACATTGTTATTGAACAATGGCATATTCCTGGTCATGGGCGCGAAAGACGGCGATGAAAGGATTGCAAGATTTAAAAATATATATACAAGTCAATTGGTGGCAAGGGTAAGTGAAATCCATCGGATTGATATGAGATATACCCACGGTTTGGCGGTGAAATGGAAGCCAAATCTAACTGCACTGGCAAAGCAATAGCACTACATTTTTGAATTGGCGGTTGATGCCATTCAGGAGATTTTTATGGGTAACACGGCTGAAGGAAAAATGATCGTCGGCCTCGATATTGGCACATCCAAAGTGGTGGCTATTGTTGGTGACATCTCCGCTCAGGGGGAGGTGGAGGTGGTTGGTATTGGTTCCTATCCTTCGCGTGGTTTGAAAAAAGGGGTGGTAGTCAATATTGAGTCTACGGTGCAATCGATTCAACGGGCTGTTGAAGAAGCTGAGTTGATGGCAGGCTGCCAGATTCATTCAGTTTATGCCGGTATTGCCGGTAGTCATATTCGCAGCCTGAATTCGCACGGCATTGTTGCTATCAAAGATCGAGAAGTGTATTCCGCAGATGTGGATCGCGTGATTGATGCGGCCCAGGCCGTTGCTATTCCAGCAGATCAAAAGGTGCTGCATATATTGCCGCAGGAATACATTATTGACTCCCAAGAGGGAATTAAAGAGCCAATGGGAATGTCCGGTGTGCGTCTTGAGGCAAAGGTGCATCTGGTGACCTGTGCAGTTAATGCGTCGCAAAATATTGAAAAGTGTATTCGTCGCTGCGGATTGGAAGTTGAGGACATTATTCTAGAGCAGCTGGCATCAAGTTATTCAGTTCTTACTGAAGATGAAAAAGAGCTCGGTGTTTGTATTGCCGATATTGGAGGCGGAACGACAGATATTGCCATTTTTACCGAGGGTTCAATTCGTCACACCGGTGTGATTCCCATTGCGGGTGACCAGGTGACTAATGATATAGCGATGGCGCTAAGGACGCCAACGCAGAATGCAGAAGAGATAAAAATTAAATATGCCTGTGCATTGGCCCAGTTAGCCGGTGTTGATGAGTCGATTAAGGTGCCGAGCGTAGGGGAGAGGCCGCCGCGTGATTTGTCCAGGCAAGCGTTGGCAGAGGTGGTAGAGCCACGTTATGACGAGCTGTTTACATTGGTGCAGGCCGAGTTGCGCCGTAGCGGCTATGAGCATTTGTTAGCGGGTGGGATTGTGTTAACAGGGGGTACGTCAAAAATGGAAGGTGTTATTGAATTAGCCGAAGAGATATTTCACATGCCGGTGCGTATTGGTTCGCCACAGAATGATAGTGGGTTGGCGGATATTGTAAAAAATCCAGTGTTTTCGACGGGGGTCGGTTTGCTGCAATATGGTTTAAAGCAGCACATAAACGGAGTCAAATTGAATGACAAAGGTAAGTCTCCGTTAAACATATTTGCGCGAACAAAAAAATGGTTTCAAGGTAATTTTTAATTTTTCTTGCCTAAGGGCAGGGGTTTAAGTAATAGGTTTGTCAATTTGAATGGTTTTACAAGGCTGCTCAATTACTCTTAGAAAGGGAGAGAAAATATGTTTGAATTAGTTGATAACGTACCTCAAAGTGCCATTATCAAAGTGATTGGTGTTGGCGGCGGCGGTGGTAATGCGGTCAAACACATGATCACAAATGAAGTTAATGGTGTGGATTTTGTTTGTGCCAACACCGATGCACAGGCGCTGTCTGACATAGAGTCAAGAACTGTCTTGCAGCTTGGCAGCAATATGACCAAGGGTCTGGGTGCTGGTGCAAATCCGGATGTCGGACGTCAGGCAGCAATGGAGGACCGTGATCGCATCGCTGAGGTGCTCAAAGGTTCCGACATGGTATTTATCACTGCCGGTATGGGCGGTGGCACGGGTACGGGTGGCGCGCCTGTGGTGGCGGAAGTTGCCAAGGAATTGGGCATCCTGACCGTTGCCGTTGTCACTAAGCCCTTTCCTTTTGAAGGGCGCAAGCGCTTGAAAGTTGCTGAAGAAGGGATGAAGGAATTGCAGCAGCATGTCGACTCGCTGATTACCATTCCAAACGAAAAACTGTTGTCAGTCATGGGTAAAACCACCAGTCTGTTGGATGCGTTTAAAGCGGCCAACGATGTGTTGCTTGGCGCCGTTCAGGGTATTGCAGATTTGATTATCCGCCCAGGTATGATCAATGTGGACTTTGCCGATGTGCGCACTGTCATGTCAGAGATGGGTATGGCCATGATGGGCAGCGGACATGCTCGTGGAGAAGATCGCGCTCGTCAGGCGGCAGAAGCCGCTATTCGCAGTCCTTTGCTGGAGGATATCAATCTACAGGGAGCACGCGGAATTTTAGTGAATATCACCGCAGGTATAGACTTGTCATTGGGTGAATTCTCAGAGGTGGGTGATACCGTTGAGGAGTTTGCATCTGATAATGCAACGGTTGTCGTCGGCACGGTTATCGATCCTGATATGGTTGATGAGATCAAGGTAACCGTTGTGGCAACCGGTCTTGGTGGCGAAATGATGGAAAAGCCCATCAAGGTGGTGGATAACACGCAACAGGCAGAGCCTGCCTCGGTTGATTATGCGGAACTTGATCGTCCGACAGTGATGCGCAGTCCGCGCAGTGGTTTTGCCATGCCGGACAAAGGTTCTGCAGCCGCCGCAGTTGCTGCCAGTGAGCAAAAGAATATGGAATATTTGGATATTCCAGCATTCTTGCGCCGTCAGGCGGATTGAATGCTCTGGGAGTTGTTCGTATTGTTGAGCTCTCCCATGGATCGCAGATAGTTGCTGGTTGGATGATAAAGCAGCGCTTGCTTGTTGCGCCGCTGTATTCTGACTTTGCATACCGTATGCATTCAGGCCTTGTATGCAGATTTTATCTGCAGGGTATGCGATGGGCTTATTTGGTAAATGAATAGTGTTCTGGTAAGATGCGCCAATTTTGTCGCACCGATCCGGTGACGGGCCTTATGATTAGACAACGTACATTGCGAAATACTATTAGGGCTACAGGGATTGGCCTGCACACCGGTGATAAGGTTTATCTGACATTGAGACCGGCACCAGTCGATACTGGTATTGTATTTCGTCGCACTGACCTTGAACCAGTAGTGGAGATTGCCGCACGCGCGGAATATGTGGGCGATACGACACTTTCAACGACCCTGGTGAAAGATGATGTGCGTGTGTCGACAGTGGAACACCTGCTTTCGGCGATGGCTGGTTTGGGTATAGACAATGCCGTTGTGGAGTTAAGCGCGCCTGAAGTGCCGATTATGGATGGTAGTGCTGGTCCCTTTGTCTTTCTTATTCAGAGTGCTGGCATTGAAGAGCAATCAGCGGCTAAACGATTTATTCGTATAAAAAGACCGGTAACGGTCAAAGATGGTGATAAAACAGCCAGCTTCCTCCCTTTTAATGGCTTTAAAGTGTCGTTTTCCATCGATTTTGACCACCCGGTTTTCAGAGGCCGAACTGTAGATTCCCAGATTGATTTTTCAAGTACGTCCTTTGTTAAGGAAATCAGTCGTGCCAGAACATTTGGTTTCATGCATGAAATCGAATTTTTGCGCTCCAAGGGATTGGCGCGTGGCGGCAGTGTTGATAATGCTATCGTTGTTGATGAATACCGAATTCTTAACGAAGACGGTTTGCGTTACGAAGATGAATTTGTAAAACACAAAGTGTTGGATGCCATCGGTGATTTGTATTTATTGGGCAATAGCCTTATTGGAGAATTCAAAGCTTACAAGTCAGGCCATGCGCTGAACAATGCGTCATTAAGAGCGTTGATGGTGGAGGCGGATGCGTGGGAGATGGTAACGTTTGAAGACGAAAACACGGTGCCGATATCCTACGCGAGTCCCGTCGTGGCTGTTTAAGCATATTCGGGCTATACTGTTTTATATTGCCTAATTATTAACAGATTGCTGCTAATAATTGATTTGTTTGGCATTTTTCCTGCGATTGAGTTCGCATTCTACGGGTGAAGTGGTATCGAAATAACGTGTCATCAATGAAAGTTATTCTGGTCAGTCAACGGTTTGGAAGCACCAAATCAATAAATATTTCACGGTTCTCGATAGTTTGCGTGGGGATTCTCAGCGTGCTGCTTATGCTGGGAATACTGTGGTTGGGATACGCAGTTCATGATCGATTGACTCCCCAAGTGTTGAGTACCGATGTGCTCGATAGTTGGCAGGCGCAACTGGATCGTCAGTCTAAACTCCTGGAAACAGAACAACGCATTGCGCGAGAGCAACTTGACGCGATGGCTGTGCGCATGGCCGAGGCGCAGGCCCGATTATTGAGGCTGGACGCTCTGGGTGAGCGGCTGACCGTAATGGCCAAGCTCGATCGAGGCGAATTTGATTTCAGCAAACAACCTGCTGTAGGTGGACCAGAGGAAGAAAAGACTGCTGCGGAGGTGGTTTTTCGCAAGCCTGAGTTTATGGATTCGATGGACCGATTAGGCAAGTTGATTGATGACCGGGAGGAGCAGCTGAGAATTCTTGAAACACTGATGGCTAATCGTGAAATGGCAAAAGCCGGTTACCTGGCGGGTCGACCCATTCATAAAGGTTGGATGTCATCGGATTTTGGTTATCGCACTGATCCTTTTAGCGGCCAGAGAGCATGGCATGCGGGTGTTGATTTCGCGGGTAAGCACGGTTCAGACATTATCGCTGTGGCCGCGGGTGTTGTGACATGGTCGAGTGATCGGTATGGCTATGGTCAGATGATCGAAGTAAATCACGGCAATGGCTATTCTTCACGTTATGGTCACAATAGTGAGCTGCTGGTTGATGTTGGTGATATCGTTAAAAAAGGTCAAGTTATGGCCAAAATGGGCAGCAGTGGTCGTTCGACTGGCCCTCATGTGCATTTCGAAGTTTATAAAAACGGCAAAGCCGTTAATCCCGCCCGTTACATCTATCGTGCAAGTCGTTAAAATCTGATCTTATTTCTTGCTATCAGGTCCGTCATTAGGTTTACTGTGGCGTTTGAAAAAGCATTGCTATATTAATCTATGGCTAAGGGCCGTGAAAATAAAACATTGTCCCATCTTGAGGGGCTTTTGGTTCAGCTTCTGCGGGGCACGCTGTACGCCTTGAAGCTGAACCAAAATCCTCCCCAATCTTGGGACAATCTTTTCTTTCCAAGGCCCTAATGCCTCTGAATTTGGAAGTCGACACCCTCCGGTTGCTAAAACACCATGATTGTTAAACTGATTAGAAAAATATTTGGTACAAAAAACGATCGCGAATTGAAGCGTATGGGAAAATCTGTCAAACAGATTACTGCGTTTGAAGAAGAGATCAATCAGCTTAGTGATGAGCAGATAAAAGCAAAAACACAAGCTTTCAAAGAGCGTTTGCAAGAAGGCGAGACGCTTGAGCAATTAATACCTGAAGCATTTGCCGTGGTGAGAGAGGCAGGCATAAGAACCTTGGGCATGCGTCATTTTGATGTACAAATGATCGGCGGGATCATCCTGCACGAAGGTCGTATTGCAGAGATGCGCACCGGGGAGGGTAAAACACTGGTAGCAACCCTGGCAGTGTACCTGAATGCATTGACTGGAAAGGGCGTGCATCTGATTACGGTGAATGATTACCTGGCTAACCGCGATGCGCAGTGGATGCGGCCTTTGTATGAGTTTCTGGGCTTGACCGTTGGTGTGATATTGCCCAATCAGGAGGTCGAAACCAAACGCGAAGCCTATGCCGCTGATATTACCTATGGCACAAACAACGAATTTGGTTTTGATTATTTACGCGACAATATGGCGTTTTCAGTGGAAGAGCGTGTCCAGCGTGGGCTGCATTTCGCCATTGTTGATGAAGTTGATTCCATTCTGATCGATGAAGCGCGCACGCCGCTGATCATATCCGGGGCAGCTGAAGACAGTTCAAAGCTGTATAAGCGTATAAATACATTTATCCCTTCATTAAAAAAAGCGGAAATTATTGAAGAGTCTGGTGGCGAAAAAACAGTCACTGAGGGGCATTACACGGTTGATGAAAAGCAGCGCCAGGTTGAGTTTACGGAGGAAGGGCATGAGTATGTTGAAAATCTGTTAAGCAAAGACGGCTTGCTGAGCGAGGGTGAAAATCTATATTCGGCAGGAAACCTGAGATTGTTGCACCATGTGTCAACAGCACTGCGTGCCCATGTGTTGTTCCAGCGAGACATCGAATACATTGTTCAGAATAATAAAGTGGTGTTAATTGACGAGCATACGGGCCGAACGATGGCGGGTCGTCGATTATCGGAAGGTCTGCATCAGGCACTGGAAGCGAAAGAGAATGTGCATATTCAGGCTGAAAGCCAAACACTGGCGTCCACCACCTTCCAGAATTATTTTCGTTTATATGAAAAACTTGCCGGTATGACCGGTACGGCTGATACAGAAGCGGCAGAATTTCATCAAATATACGGTCTGCAGGTGGTAGTGATCCCCACAAACCAACCTACTATCCGTAACGATCTGAACGACCTGATTTATTTATCCAAAGAAGAAAAGTTCGAAGCCATTGTTGAAGAAATTCGGCAGAGTAGGGAAAAGCAAGCACCTGTACTGGTAGGAACTGCGTCCATTGAAACTTCCGAGGATCTTTCAGATTTCTTAAAAAAGGCCAAGATAGATCACAAAGTGCTTAACGCCAAATACCATGCCCAGGAAGCTGAAATTATCGCCCAGGCTGGCGCGCCGGGAGCGGTGACTATCGCCACCAATATGGCGGGTCGCGGAACCGATATTGTGCTCGGTGGTAATCTGGAGGTGGAGATTAGTGCGCTGGATAATCCTGATGAGAATAAAATTAACGAGATTACCCAGGCATGGGAAGCGCGGCATCAACAGGTGCTGGACGCCGGTGGTTTGTATATTTTAGGTACAGAACGACACGAATCACGACGTATTGATAATCAGCTGCGAGGACGATCGGGTCGTCAGGGAGATCCTGGAATGACACGTTTTTACCTGTCCCTGGAAGATAACCTAATGCGCATATTTGCCTCAGACCGTGTGAAGAATATTATGCAGGCGCTGGGTATGGATCGTGGCGAGGCTATCGAGCATAGAATGGTTACAAACGCGATTGAAAAAGCGCAGCGAAAAGTCGAGGGGCGCAACTTTGATATTCGAAAACAGTTGCTGGAATATGACGATGTCGCAAATGATCAGCGTCAGGTTGTATATCAGCAACGTAATGACCTGATGGAGTCGGAAGATATCTCTGATGTGATCATCAGCATTCGTGAGGACGTGGTTCATGGTGTCATCAGTGAATTCATTCCCCCTCAAAGTTTGGAGGAGCAGTGGGATATCCCCGGTCTGGAAGCGCAATTGGAGACTGAATTTTCTGTCACAGTGCCCGTACAAGAGTGGCTGGGCGCTGATGATAAGTTGCACGAAGAAACGTTAAGGGAGAAAATTCTTGCTGTCGCAGTTGAAGCCTATGATGAAAAGGCGTTGATTGTAGGCGATGAAATGCGCAGGTTTGAAAAACACATTATGCTGCAAGTATTAGACGCCTTGTGGAAGGAACATTTGTCGACCATGGATCATTTGCGGCAAGGTATTCATCTGCGTGGTTATGCCGGTAAGAATCCCAAGCAGGAATACAAACGTGAATCGTTTGAGTTGTTCCAAAGTATGCTGGAGAACTTAAAGCACGAAGTGATTCGCTTTTTATCGCATGTGCAGATTCAACGTCAGGATGAAATTGAAGAAGCTGAGCGGCAGCGTCGCGAAGAGCAGGCCAAAGAAAAAATGCAGTTTCAGCACGCAGAAGCCTCAGCACTGGCTGAGGCTGGTGAAGAACCTGAACAAGAGCAAGCAAGCGCACAACCCTATACACGGGAAGGGCCAAAGGTTGGGCGTAATGAGCCCTGTCCCTGTGGGTCTGGCAAGAAATACAAACAGTGCCACGGCAAGTTGTAAATAAAGGGTAGGGTGCAATAAGCTTGCGCATTGCACCGATTTTTCGTGATTTCACTGGCACCCCAAAAACACATCGTAGATGTTGGAATAGATTACAATGGCCATTGGTAAGGGCGAATTGCCTGAGCTAAAACCGGTTAAAGGTTTTTGTCTGGGAAGCACCAGCGCGGGTATCCGGCAGGCTGGGCGTTTGGATCTTGTAGTGATGTCGCTGTGTGAGGGCGCAAGAGTTGCCTCTGTTTTTACCCGTAACGCCTTTTGTGCTGCGCCCGTCCAGGTAGCAAAACGCCACTTAGGTGCAGAGTTGAGTAGTCGATACTTTCTTGTCAATACCGGCAATGCAAATGCCGGTACGGGCGAGGCTGGTGTGCACGATGCCGAACGTTGCTGTGAGGCTTTGGCTAAGCTGACAGGTGTTGAAGTACCCCAAGTGTTGCCATTCTCAACCGGCGTCATTGGTGAAAGTTTACCCGTGGGAAAACTGCTTGGAGCGTTGCCGACAGCTATTGCAGATTTGTCAGAATCTGGCTGGTCCGCAGCAGCAACCGGCATTATGACAACGGATACCCGTCCTAAAGGCGCCAGCCGTCAGTTAGAGATTGATGGCAGGGAAGTGACCGTCACCGGTATGGCCAAGGGCGCAGGCATGATCAAGCCAAATATGGCAACCATGCTGGCTTATATAGCGACAGATGCCCGTGTTGATCAAAATGCTTTACAATCAATGCTTGATCATGCGCTGGGTCAATCCTTTAACCGCATTACAGTTGATGGTGATACGTCGACAAATGATGCCTGTATGTTGGTAGCGACAGGCCAGGCGGGCGTTGAGGGCGTTGAGATAGCCGAAACCGATTCGGCTTATCAGCAGTTATTGTCGGCAGTGACTGAAGTTTGTGTTGAATTGGCACAGGGTTTGGTGCGGGATGCGGAAGGCGCATCAAAATTTGTCACAGTTCGGGTCAACGGTGGTGCTGATGAATCCGAGTGTTTGAAAGTGGCCTATACCGTGGCAGAGTCTCCTTTGGTCAAAACGGCGTTGTTTGCCAGCGATCCCAATTGGGGCAGAATACTTGCCGCTATCGGTCGAGCCGGTATTGAACGCATGGACGTGGATCGGGTTTCGGTAGCGATCAATGGCGTGTTAATTGCCGAAGGCGGGTGTCGGGCGAGCAGTTATAGCGAAGAACGTGGTACGTCCGCCATGGCTGAAGAAGAGATTGAAATTGCCATTGAACTGGCGCGTGGGGCGCATAGCGCTTGTGTATGGACTTCAGATCTATCCCATGAGTATGTGCGAATCAACGCTGAATATCGAACCTGAGTTGAATGGCCGTGTTCTGGTGGCGGCAGGCATTATCGTCAATCAACAAGGTCAAGTATTGATAGCTCGACGGCCGGACCATTTGCACCAGGGAGGTTTATGGGAGTTTCCGGGTGGGAAGGTGGAAGCCGGTGAGCCCTTAGCGAATGCTTTGCGCCGGGAATTAAAAGAAGAACTGGCGATTGAGGTGCTCAACGCCGATCCCTATAAAACGATTTTTTTTGATTATCCGGATAAACAGGTTCAATTGGCGTTTTTTTGGGTGGATCACTTTCAGGGGCAAGCTTGTGGACTGGAAGGTCAGGAAATCCAGTGGGTGGCAGTTGGGAAACTGGTGGATTATGCTTTCCCGGCAGCCAATCAAGCGATTGTTGATGAATTAGTTCAAAAGCAATCGTGATTCCAGAGACTTTAAACCTAGGTTAGCGGATTAGAAATATCGTCTGACATCACATCATCATACGATGATTGCCCCTCCATGACGTGTTCTTCATTGGCCCATTGGATAAAATCGGCATCACGGCAACGCTGGCTGCAAAATGGTCGAAAGGCATTGTCTTTGTTCCAGGCTGTTTTAGTTTTGCAGTTTGGGCAGTCAACCCACAGGATTTGTTGGGTTTGTTTGTCGCTCATATTCAAATCTCCTGATTTTTTTGCTTGGTCAGTTCAAGAAACGTGCTATGAAGTTCGGTCGTACGCTGATCCAGTTGCTCCAGAGCGCAATCATTGACAATGACATAGTCCGCTTTGGCGAGTCGTTCTTCGCGCGTGGCCTGGGTGGCCATAATAGATTTGACCTGCTGAGCGTCATTATTATCCCTGGCCATGGTTCGTTCCAGTTGAATGTGCTCGGGCACATCAACCACCAGAAGACAATCGCAGAGGGCAATTTGTCCGGCTTCCACCATTAGAGGCGAGACAAATATAACGTAGGGGCTGGAGGCGTTTTCAAGTTGACGCAAAATTTCTGTGCCGATCAAGGGGTGTAGAAGTTTTTCCAGCCAGTGTCGCTCGTTCTCATCATCGAACACTTTTTTGCGCAGGGCTGCACGATCCAGATGGGCATCTTCAGCGATCAGGTCCTTGCCAAAATGCGAGGCAATTTTTTCGAGTGCCTCTGTACCGGGTTCAACCACCACTCTGGCTGCGACGTCGGCATCGACAATCTCAATACCCAGTGCTTGAAAACGATCAGAAACAGCGGTTTTACCACTGCCAATACCACCGGTTAGACCTACAACAAACATACGTTCTGCCGCTATTTTAAAAAGGAGGAACAGTCTACCGAGTATGACCGGCCTGAGTCTAGTGGTCCATCAACCATATAGTGATGAATAGACAGTTCCAAAAGCCGTTAGATGCGAGGCGCCGACTCGATAGCATAGTGGGCCTATGTTGAGAGTCGGCAACAAAGCAGATGATGGCTTTTGGGACTGCCCTACGGGTGGCAACCAGAATTCCCAGCACTGCGTTGCATTTGCTTGACGTATGCCCAATATGCCTGCACAAATGCGTCTTGTTCTGGAAATTCTGGTTGCCATCTATCCATCACTATATGGTTGATGGACCACTAGTGCAGCGTCTCATTGAATTGATGCTACCTTTTCGCAATTTAACATATTGGCCCAAGCGTGGGGGTGGAAGAAACCCATCAAATCAATTTTCCATCAGGGTACGCACCTGCTG
>PIVM01000157.1 GCA_003353945.1 Gammaproteobacteria bacterium | reverse complement strand
AGCAGCAGGTGCGTACCCTGATGGAAAATTGATTTGATGGGTTTCTTCCACCCCCACGCTTGGGCCAATATGTTAAAGTGCGAAAAGGTAGCATCAATTCAATGAGACGCTGCACTAGGTTCTTCGATTGTCTCTTATACGCCGAACTGTCTTTGCCGCATAAGCGAACATTATATTCTTCAACTTGATGAGCCTTTCTGGCAGGGTAGGACCGATCTTCGAGTTGAGCACCAAATGAAGAAAGGTCTTCGTTGTAACGGGCTTGACGCCCTCTGCGCAATACTGCATCTCCGCCTCAAATTCAATGAATTTTCGTATCTCAGCGTTACCAACCTTTCGCCCGAGGAGACCAGCCGTCTCGAAGATGAGTAATTTGATCGACTTGCGTCTTAAATGCGGAGCAATATCGGTGAGATGTTTCAAGTCCCTGAAGCCATAATAGAGGGCACGCGTAAAGAAAATGTCGAACGGTTGAGGCTCGAACCATACCCACTCGAGATCTATAAAACTACATTCGTCATCAGAGCTGAAACTGTTTCGCCACAAGGCATCAAGAAACTTGCCATCAATCATTTGGCCATCGGCCACCAGACAGAGCTTTTGATACCAGCTTTTCGCAGCCTCGGCAATATCTTCAACCCCTGAACGCCTGTCGGTGACAAGCATTTCAACAGTGAGCTGAAGCGATGCGCCTTCCTGGAAGAGTGTTGCGTCTTCAACTAGCTCCAGGCCACCTTGCCTCCTCTGATCGAGATCAAGATCACAGCTCTTGGTAGCGTACAAACCACCGCTGTCCTTGTCAGGTATAAACCTTGTCGTGCCTCGAAATTGCTGCCTGCGTCCACTATTGAATACAATACCTACCCAATCGTTTTTCATCTTACTTACGTCTGAATCGGTCGCCTGAATGAGAAACGAGTTGGCGAAAAATTGTTCCAGGCCGTTCTTTGCAAGCTCTTCCATAACAAATTTTTCGTTGAAAGCTAACCCTGGCCTTGTCTCTGCGCCTTTCATACAGACTTCACCGATAAGAAGCGAGGAATCGGCGTAATCCGAAAATTCTTCGCTAATCAGGCAGGTGGGCATCTTGTAGTCTGGGTAAGGATAAAAGGTCTTTACATTATTGAAGAAGGGTGCAAGAAGCTCTCCTAGCTCAACTTGACCGAAGGTTCTGGCTTTGTCTCCATAGCGATGATAGCCTTCAATACCGTCGAATGCGACCCCGGTATGATCCTCTGGTGAAGAGGAAAAATATTTAATTCCAAACTGATTTTCAATCGCAAGCACTAACAAACCACCAGGTTTAAGAATCTGCTTGAAGCGATCAAGTATTGTGCGGAAAGGGTCATCACCTCCGACAAAAGCGCTCGAATATTCGAAGACACCAATGCAAAATATAATATCGAATGGCTCGGGAAATACAATTTCCTGAAAGGGTGCACAAACAATCTCGACATTCTCCAGATCGCGTGTGCGTAGTCTCGCTATCTCGGCGCGTCGGGGACTACCTTCAATCGATAACACCTCATCGAATGTTTCACCGAGAAATCGAGTGATCGCACCGCAGCCACACCCCACTTCCAAGACTCTGTCTGACCGGTCGTAAGAAAAACCCTTGAGCAATTGAGCACGCTTATGACTCAAATGGTAGCTAGTAGGCCAGTTCAGCATGTAGCGCTTGAATTCGGGAGAATCTGTAGAAAGATCCTTGGATTGGCCAATCACTTTTTTAAGGTAGAGTTCAGTGATCTTTCCGTCGGAATAATTAAAACTGTGATGTGTCGGACTTATCCAAACACCCGCATCATTCTTCTCAAAAGAGTTGGCCGAAAAAAAACCCAAAACGCCTCCCATATGCAAACACTGAATGCTTTTCTCGTGGGGAGTCAGGCATGTCGTATTAACATATGTCTGAGCCGGAATCCGCTATAATTTCAAGGATCTTATGGTATGCCACCCGGTGTGTTATTTCAACCTCATGCAGTGAACGGCGGGAGGCTTCAGTCCCATCATTCTGCTGCAGCCTCTGTCTGTTTTTTACCTATGCCAACCCCTCGCCGCCAGTCTTGTGGCATAATGATTGCCTAACGATATTTTTGGGATTGCATATCTGAATGACTAACTCCGAAAAAAATCAGGCTTTACCCATTCCCATTATTGCAGGAACACTGCTCTTAATAGTCTATTCCCGTTTACTCATGGAGTATGGTGGTAACGCAAGGTTTGGAGGCACACCAGCATTAGGTCCAATAATGGAGCATATCGGCACTAATGAGCTTCGGTTTTGGGCATCTCATTTCCTGCTTGCCATACCGGCATTTGTCATGATTTCTTATGGGCTCTCCCCTATTTTGGGACAACGGCTCGAATCCTTCTTTCTGCGCCTCGACAATTTATCGAGAAAACAATGGCGTTATCTAGGCTGTATTTACTTCATCCTACTTGTAGTTATTTACAGAATTGGCAATTGGTATTTTTTAATGGGTTACCCCATTGCCGACGACCAGAACGCTGTACTTTTCGGCGGAAGGATGCTTGCCAACGGTGATCTACGGGTACCAGCAATTGAGCCGGCAGATACATTCACAATGCTATTTATTCTTAGCAAAGACGGTATGGTTTCTTCGATGGATTGGATTGGCGTATTGGCATTTTCGGCATTATCGGAATTGCTTCACATGCCAATACTACTGTATGTCATTGCATCTGCGTTAACGGGCTTAATCGTCGCCGCAACTGCTGGCCGACTGTTTGGCGACCGCGCAAAAGTCATCACGGCTCTGTTTTGGTTAACTTCACCCATGGTGTTTACGCTATCCCTGACGACGCATGCACATGTGAGTTCCCGATTTCTCATCGCACTATCACTTTTTCTTCTTACAGCTCTCATATCGAGAAAAAACAAAGGCGCGCATATTGGCTCTGGCAGACTTTTAGTCCACGGATTACTGTTGGGTATAGCAACGGGGCTTGCCGTCATTACACGCCCCTTTGAGTCAACTGCCATTCTAGGTGCATGCTATCTCTACTTCATCTGGCATATCCTCTGCAAAGACCGCTCGCTGTTGCTTCCACTTATTGGCACCATTGTCTGTTTCAGTCTTTTTATGGTCGTTATTGGTTGGTACAACTATGCAATGATAGGCGATGCTTTCACGTCTCCTCGCGCATACTACGTCGCATCACTCCGAGCTGTTCAGGATCTTCCTCCCTTTAGTTCTTTCATTCCAGAAGCAATAATTAAACGCATTGGAAATCATACCGGTTTTAATATTTTTATGCTTTCAGTCTGGTTTCTTGGCCCTGTAGGATTACCACTTATCTGTTTTGCTTTTCGCTGGCACTCGAAAATTACCGTCGTGCTAACCGCTTCTGTCGTCGGAGCTTTGGCTTTATCACTTGCTCACAATAATATCGGCATCCACACAGTCGGGCCAATACACTACTCAGAAACAGCCATACCACTTCTTCTATTAGCAACTGCAGGAATATTGAGGCTGGCCGATGGCATGGCTTTATATAAGCTTCCAATTCAAGCACCTCTAGTTATATTTGTTGGATACTTAGTCCTGGGGATGGGATCGTTCCTAGGCGTCTATGGACAGTCGTTGCGAGGCCAGGCAGAGTTGCTTGACATCCCCTATGCATACGTTCGGGAGAACGAAATTGAAAACGCGATTATTGTCTCACCCAATCCACACGAGATAGCCAGATTCACAAAAAATAGATATGGAACATGGCAGCTGCAACACCCACATCCAGACCCCTATTTACGAGATAGCGTAATTTTCACTTATAATCAAAAAAGCATTAATGATCTTGTTCGACTCTACCCTGACCGAAACATTATCGTTACTAATTTCCATGACTACACAAAAGTAATCAGTAAAAAATGATTACCGAACATATTAGCTTTAACAGCGAGCGCACAAGCCACCACTGAAGAGGGAGTTGATGCGAAAAACACAAAGCAAAAAACCATGAAACGAATGCGCCTGAAGCTCCTTCAGCGAAAGACTGTGCGGCCTTTGCACTTGAGGATGATTCCGATTACGTCCGACTAGTTCAAGCGGAACCTAGTGGATAAAACGTGAACAACAAAAAGACGTTACCCAACGCTAAACCTAAATTTATTTTCGCTTGAATATGAAGAGTGAAGCCTATTTCATCCGATTAGAATATAAACTTGAAAATCCACACCAAATTGATGCATCATTAGCACCCAGCGGATAATGCTGCTATATATACATCAGCATTGGGCAGATAACAAAAACCTCTACAGATCTGCATTTCTTAGCCCTAAGGAAGGAGTGTTCATTCATGGCGCAATGGTTAAGGGGTGTTATAAAGAAACATCTTAGCTTTGGACGCAAAATAGCTGATTTGCGTCAGCGCGTTGTTGTGCCTTTAAAAAACTCCCACCCCCTGCCAAGGTATTGGAAGCAATCCGTGTTGTTGTGCCTGGATTTGTGTTTCATACCGCTAGCGGTATGGCTTGCAACAGTGATTCGCTGGGGCGGGCTGGAGTATGAGTTTACGGCGAATGACATCAGCTCCATCGTTTTTACAATGATCATTAGCTCCGCATTTTTTCTGCGTGTAGGCCTGTATCGAGCCATCATTCGATTTATGGGTCAACAGGCTATTTTAACCGTGCTGCAAGGGGTCACATTGTCTGCTGTAGTGCTGGCATTAGCCGCTTTTGTCACCCGCAGTGATATTCCTCGATCAACCCCGCTCATTTATTGGGCATTGATCTTGGTAATGATCGGGGGTAGTCGATTGTCCGTAAGAACCTTCTATCACGGTGTGCTGAGAAAAGCAGGCGAAAAAGTCGCCATTTATGGTGCCGGTGCCTCTGGCCGCCAATTATTAACGACTCTATTTCATGGCGGCGAACATAATCCACTCATTTTTATTGATGATGACCCTGCTGTGGTTGGCACTGTTATCAATGGCATTTCTGTTTACAGTCCTGATCAACTACCAGAGCTGGTTGCCGATTTTTCCATTACACAGGTATTCTTGGCGCTTCCTCTTGTAACTCGACAACGTCGCCGGGAAATCATTGACCGTCTTGAAGGGCTAGCCGTTCATGTAATGACCGTCCCCGATTTCGCTGACATTATGTCAGGGCGAGCAAAAGTTGATCAGCTGCAAGATATTGAGTTAATGGATCTGCTTGGACGAGACCCCATTCCACCGGATCCAAATTTGATGGGACGTTGTATTAGAAACAAAGTGGTTCTAGTCACCGGCGCCGGTGGTTCAATCGGTTCTGAGCTATGCAGGCAGATTCTCAAATGCGCCCCTTCAGAATTAATTTTGCTTGATATCTCCGAATATGCTCTTTATCAGATTCATAAAGAACTGGATTTAATCACAAAGCATTCAGATTCAAAGACGGATACCCACGTTATTCCCTTGTTGTGCTCAGTACAAAATCAAGGACGTCTGGAATCAATTTTTAAGGATTTCAAGGTTAATACGGTTTACCACGCCGCTGCTTATAAGCACGTACCATTGGTTGAATATAATATTGCTGAGGGCGTTGTTAACAATGTCTTCGGCACATTAAAAACAGGTCGCGCATCAGTAAAAACTGGAGTGGAAACCTTTGTATTGATATCTACCGATAAAGCGGTACGCCCCACCAATGTTATGGGTGCCTCCAAGCGAATGGCAGAATTGATACTGCAAGCCTTTGCTAGCAAGTATCAGAATACTCGTTTTTGCATGGTCAGATTTGGTAATGTGTTGGGATCTTCTGGGTCCGTGGTTCCATTATTCCGCCAGCAAATCACCTCGGGCGGACCGGTTACCGTCACTCATAAAGATATCATCCGCTATTTCATGACTACGCAAGAAGCGGCTCAGTTAGTACTGCAAGCCAGTGCCATGGGACAAGGCGGTGATGTTTTTGTGCTCGACATGGGTGAACCGGTTAAGATTGAATCTTTGGCTCGACGCCTGATTCACTTGATGGGGCACACAGTAAAGGATAAACGACACCCTTCAGGGGATATTGAAATTGTCTTCACTGGGTTACGGCCGGGTGAAAAGCTTTATGAAGAACTACTCTTAAGTACCCATGTCACCGGTACTGGCCATCCAAAAATTCTTCGTGCAGAAGAAGAGCAGCTCAGTGAGAAAGAAATTGATCAGCATTTGCGACTGCTTGAGTCGGCTTGTAATACCAATGATTGTGATGTGATTCAGACTATTTTAACTGCCGCAGTCAGTGGTTTTAACGCCAGAGACGGCATCTCCGATGCCATGTGGCAGAAGCGTAATTCAAATAGCACTGCTGTGACACCTCTTGCACAAGTGGATAACGTGGTTACGGGAGTATTTTCAAGCCCCAGCAATTGAGATTATTTGCCAATACATTCTGGAACAATCAAGCCGCACATTGAATACAGTTACACTGAAAAAAATATCTACGCTCCTATTCCCCAAATGGCCACTGCGGTGTAGCCTGCGCCATATCGACTGTAAGCACTGAACCGTGTTGATTACTGCTCGTATTGGCAAAGAAGACTGGCGCTTGTACGGCAAGACCATGTGCAGCGACTTGAGCTGAGGCCTGCGCACTGTAGCGAACACCCCATAGATCAAACATCGGACGCAGATCGTGTTGCGTCAACCAGCTCATAACGATCAATAAATAATCATTCCCATCAATATCAGGTTTTTCATCATATAATCCAAAACCCAACTTATCCTTGTCAACGCTCCAGTCGGCCTGATTAAACAGACGCTCGTGAAGATAAAGCAAGGTGTATATATCCCAACCCTCTTCGCTTTGTTGCAGGGCTGCCCAGTAATGCACCCATTGCATGTAAAACGCCATACGCTCACCGTTCAGTGCATAGGGGTCAGTATCAGTCCAGATCGACTGATACACGGCTTCAGTCGTATCATTCTGCTGCAGCCCCTGGCTAATCTTGTTGAACGCTGAATAGTAGTAAACCACGCTATCATTTTTATTGATGCCGAACTCTCGCAATAATCGCCAGTTTTTGTGCAACGGTAACAGTTGATTGGACACTTCCGTACTGCGCTCGCCATACACCTTTAACCGCACTCGTTGCAAGTTATGCCCCAACTCATGGCTTTCCCCCCAACCATAAGGATTAAGACCCCAATCCTGGTCATAGGGATTGCCCGAACAGCCCGCACCACAAAGCGCATGCTCATCAACATTGATATGTTGCACGCCAGGTTGTTGATGAATCGAGCGATCACTGCAATCCCAATCCCATTTTTCACAGATTGACGTGACACTTTCTTTCAATGCGTAGTCGTCACTGTGAAAACCGACAAGTTGGTAGGCGTCATTGAAAAACAGCTGCTGCAGTTGCTGCAGATAAAAAGGCATATCACCGTTGAACTCGCGATCCAACACCTCTTCCATTTTGCCCACTTTTGTATGTACTTCGACAAAAGGGGTTTTGATCTCGGCCCAATCGTGCTCGTTTGCACTGAGGGCATAGATAAAACGATCAACATCATTGGCATCGCTGGTACTATCACTGAGATCATCGCCGCTATTAAGACGAGTGGTATCAAGAAAGGGATGAGCGCTGGCCCCACTGATATTTACGCTAATCAACTCATGTGCAACGGCATCACTGTAAACCAATTGCAAGCTACCACCGTAAGGGCTGCTGATGGTCACTGCCTCACCCTGGGTCAACGGAATATCGGGGCTACGCAAATAACGCGGACGCAAGTACTGATCGACATTCCACAACCGAGTGGTACCTTCGCGCTGAGTATTAATGCGTAACGCCACTTTGGCACCTTTGAGATCCAGCGCCTCGATAACCACCGGCACACCCGGTACAACAAAACGGCCAGTAGCAGTAAAACCTTGTTCGGCACCCAGCGTCACACTCAATTTCTCAAGCAAGTATTGCACGTCAAATTCATGACCCGACAGATAATTACCCAAATCCGGTTGTGCTTCAGTACTATCACGCAGGTACGCCACCCAGGAATCCGCCGCCATCGCAGAAAGAAAGCGTGCCGGCGTTTGCACTTTATCCATCGGGTAGCTGATCTCGCGACGAGTCAGATCGGCCCACAGTACCAGATGCTTGAGAATAGCAGCATCTTCGCTGTCAAACAGATTCTGTCCTCTCTCAGTATGGCCATTAATCCGCTCACGAATCGCCTCAATTGGGGCAAGCACCTGCTGCTGAAGACCAGGCACCTCATCACAACTGACTTTACTTACACGGGTGCTACAGTGACTCCAATCAAAATCGAAGCTAGCCGATTTAATCCGCTGTAACAGTGCTGTGGTATCTGCATGCTGCGATAACCTGGCCATATTATCCGCGTCGCTACGCTCGCCTGCGCTGTCCTGGATCCACCAATTACCGCCATATGAGCCCATATCCAAGGCCATAGCATTGAGTATTTGATAAGCCGCATCATTCGCTTCCCAGCCACGAGTATGGATATAGAGTACTGGCATGCCCGCACGCAGATACTGGCGCAAGGTATCTGCTAACTTCTCACTTGCCTCAGCATGCGCACCAAGCAACAACAGATCTGCCTGTACAAAACAATCCTCATCATAGATATCGCTGCATTCTAAGCTAATAATATTTATACCCATTTTATCCATGGCCAGCTTATGCTGTGCCACATTGGGAATCCCAAACCAAGCGACGGTTAACTGCGCAGG
>PIVM01001157.1 GCA_003353945.1 Gammaproteobacteria bacterium | reverse complement strand
TACCTTGCTTCATAAATACCAATAGCAATATCTTCATATTTACAACCCCATTCAGTATATTTATTACCAGAAAATACTGGACCTTGACCACATTTTTTAAGAATAACTTTATTAACATTACCACCATATTTACTTTTAGATTCAAAACCACAAATATCACATACATCAGCAGAAGCAGTGAACATTGTCTTTCTCATATCATACCAGTCTTGACTTCGTTGTTCTGGTTGAAAAAGTGATTTTAAATGTTC
Organism: Gammaproteobacteria bacterium; assembly: GCA_003353945.1. Lineage (GTDB taxonomy): Bacteria > Pseudomonadota > Gammaproteobacteria > Pseudomonadales > PIVM01 > PIVM01. The sequence goes on along the minus strand of PIVM01001157.1, from coordinate 266 downwards.
TACTTTTTGTCTCATTAACTTAATTTCCATTTGTTCAATTGATACCATTTGTTGCTCTGTAATTTCTTTCATTGCTTTAAAAGTATCAATAGTTTTTCTGTAATGATTAAAGTTATCAACAATGCCTTTACTTTCATTTTCTTCAGATATATTATTAATTACTGAAATAACAGAAGAATATATAGAAGTATATTCAATATTGTTATTAACTTGATATAATGTATTAAAAACTTGATTAGTTATTAAATTAATATCATTATTAGATA
>PIVM01000402.1 GCA_003353945.1 Gammaproteobacteria bacterium | reverse complement strand
GAGTTACAGCGAATCTAAGGGTTCGCTGTTTTTCGTTGTGAAATTCGAAAAAATCTGGGCACACCATAGGCACACCTGGGGCATATACAATAAACTACAAGAAGTGGGTTTTGGGCTACGTTGTCATGTTTTTGGGGCAGCCAAACTGTACGAGGTATCCACTGTAGCGCGACACTTGGATTGTCACTGTCGCCGATTTAATAACGGTTGGTTAAAACCTCTTTCAAAATCCCGTTCAATCAATCATCAATATCGATTCATTCTTGCATCATGTCGGCAGGGTCAACACGTGGTTGGTAGGCTCATGCCTGGGTGTCATTGTGGTAGACCAATGGTCGGGCGGGGGTGCCGCTGCTTGTAATGTATATTTCTGAGAGAGCAGACCCCTGTTGATTGCTGTCAAGATCGAGGACAGTCCATGTCAAAGTGATCGGAGAATCGGCACCCAGCATCACCGAGGGACAATCGTTGGCGATGACCAAGTTGTAGGTACCGCTGTTGTCTGTGGTGTTTATGGCTGATAGGAATTCCTGCACGGTTGGATGGTTGCGGTCCAGTTGTGTGCTAGCTTCACCAACCATATGTTGTGGTTTGCCATTTCTGATAACTGAGCCATTCAGCGACAGTAAATCTCGGAAGCTGGTGGCTGCCTTTCTAATTGCCTTTAAACCGACCAAATGCCCCTGAGGGTGATCCAATCTCGTCAGGTTTAAATTATTTTAGGTCTTTCTTGGCGCGACCAAATAACGCTCACCCATAGTCTAATTATCGATCTAAACAAAACTACGCAGAACTGTTAAAGAATTCTGCTGATAAAAAGATCATGTTCGGGGGAGACAGCGGGAAAAGCCGGGCAGGACGGGGCAATTTTGAACAAAACAGCCGAGAGTGTTAAACGTACAATAAACACTCATAACCTACCCATTCGGGTAAAAACCATAGCGCAGTGGGCATCACAAAGAAAGAAAATCCTTGGAATAGACTCGATACAAATGCAGATCAATTGCTGTACTCAGAGTAACGGAGTAATCTATGCCTTAGTAAACATAAGTGAATATATGTAATCTCTTCATCTCACTTCCACCACAAATAGCCATAGCATGGGGGATAGGTTATGAATACATAGCGACTTAAAAAAGGCGACATCTTTCTTGAAATCCGCCGTGAGGGAAAACTTCATGCGAGGATCTGTGTGGGGGGTGCCAGGTGACTGGCATTCCTACCACGACACCCCTCGTCGCTCTTGCTAAATATCCGTCAATGACGTATAGTTTGGCTATGTATACAATCATTGAAACCCCCACATTCCAAGAAGATGCCCGTAAACTCTGGCCAGAGGAAGAGCGAGGCGCATTTTGTGCGTGGCTTGCTGCAAATCCAGAGGTTGGTGATGTGATTCCGGGTAGTGGCGGGTGTAGGAAAATACGTTGGGCAAGATCAGGCTCAGGGAAAAGAGGCGGTGTACGAATTATCTACTTTACTCGGTTAGCTAATGGCGAGATTTGGCTGTTGGTCATTTATAGCAAAGCAGTAAAAGAAAATATCCCTGCCCATATTCTTAAAGCCATCCGTGAGGTACTTGAAAATGAGTAAATCCACAGAAGATATGAGTGGTGAAGAGCTTGGCAACAAGTTACTAAAATCCATAAAGGAAATGAAGGCGGGTAATGCAGCAAGGGCTACGCAAATTGCTCCAAATGAGGTAGCGTCTGCACGATTGAAAACAGGTCTATCTCAAGCCCAGTTTGCAGAGGCTTTGCAAATTTCTGCCCGTACTTTACAAGAGTGGGAGCAGGGTCGCAGAAAGCCATCTGGTGCGGCAAAGGCGTTAATACAAATAGCGTTTAGACATCCAGAAGTTATCAAAGAAGGTTTGGAGTTTAGGGGTTAACAAGGCATTGCAATCTGACTTCAAAAAGCTCCGGCCAAAAAGACGGCCTCCACTATTTGAAGCAATTGAATGCGGCGTTCTGTGCCTAAAGAAACAGGGTTTGTCGTGAGCTGCAACAGGTCAGCTTGGGTAAGGGCACAATTGAAGTCAGCAATCCAACAGAGTAGTTTTTACCACCTCTCTGGTATAGTACGAACAACATTGGGTGGTTATATTCAGTCTTTGTTGGTCAACAAA
>PIVM01001156.1 GCA_003353945.1 Gammaproteobacteria bacterium | reverse complement strand
GCAATGGCCCAGCACATATGAGACACTGCTTGATTTTGGGATGGTAGTGTTGACGACTCGTGTATTCTACTGCTTTGCGGCCGCCCTAGCCCCACCTCCCAGCACAACTGCACCCTTCAGAAAATACATCACCCTCCTCTTTGAACTGCTCTGCCTCACTTGTCAATACTCGGCTCAATTGCCGCCGTAACCCTTTTCGCTGCTTCTTGCTCAATCGATAGCGCCGCAGAGGATTGATGTAGGGCCGTCGCCGACCCTGCCCTGAAACAATCCACTCCGCCCAGATATCCATCACCTGACCACTCACAACTGTTGTGACCACTAACGCTTGTCCCACATTACACTGCTCTGCCTGTTCTTCCCAACTTGACAACACAGTCCAGGTCAGCAAAATCAGTACAACGTATGCACATCCTATCAACACGGTTTTCATCATTGCAGTCCTCCGACTTGAGAATTGTCAGATAGAATGCCAGATTCTTGCTTTTCTAGCCAAACGTGGACTGCCTCCTCTTTCC
>PIVM01001155.1 GCA_003353945.1 Gammaproteobacteria bacterium | reverse complement strand
AAATATCTTAAATTAGATAAACCAGAATACAATTATATTAAATATACTACACCATTTGTAAATAAAATATTATATAATTTAAATATTAAAACTATCAATAAGTTTATTAATTCTAATGATTTTAAATCAATAATTGAATATTTTGGTAAAACAGAAAGTAATTTACATAATTTTGTATCTAATTATTTTTATAATAATAGAGATTCAATAAGTAATGATAACTATAGATACTATGTTGATATAGTAACTGGTTGTGCTTTACGAAATTCTGAATCTCAAAAACAAATAGTTATGATATTATCATTAATATATCTAAATAATAAGATTGAAACTAGTAAAAGTGGAATTAATAGTAAAATCAGGGAATATAATCAATATAGAAGACAAATGAGACAAATGGAAGCACACCCAGAAGATAGTGATGATAGTGATTATGGTTGGTTAAATATATCAGAATGTAAAAAGAGAATGAAAAGTATTCAAAATAATTGTTTAAATACAATTAAGAAATATTATGA
>PIVM01001154.1 GCA_003353945.1 Gammaproteobacteria bacterium | reverse complement strand
TGATGAGATTGTCGCTATGGTTGGTTGTGGGCCAGATACAACTAACCCCCAAGTGGTCCCTATTGTATCATTGTCGGTCGTCATGTTGTTCACCATTCTTTCTTTTTTCTGTACTTATAGGTTATTACGGACCCGACATGAATTTAAAACATTCACATCGGCTCCGTTCGTCCTGTGTCTAACTGGCAGCCTCTATATATGCGCCATCTTCCAGTGGAACATAAAAAATTGACCATTTAATTGCGCCTGTATTGCTGGCGGCACAGTCAAGATCAATGGTTCCGATATTAACGGAAACCGAGGCGTCGGCCATTAGTGATGCGCCTGCCGTACCACCAACAAGTGCACCAGTTACAAAAGTGGAAACTGAGAATTGCGCCCCAACCTCTTTTGCTGTGATGTCAAGAGTGGTGCAGATATCTACGCTTGTTCCGGTTGTTGGGTTTGCTGTCAATTTCGTGGCATTTGCCTGGGTTTGGATCACGGTTGTGACTTCGCCGATAATAGCCGTTACCGCAAC
>PIVM01000401.1 GCA_003353945.1 Gammaproteobacteria bacterium | reverse complement strand
AGGAGCAACCATGTCTGATTTCCAAGATCTCAAAAACAGGGTGCACAGTTACGTTGAAGAGAATCCAGGGTCCACAACGGCAGAAATTGCGCATGGTCTGGATGAAGATTCCAGGCTAGTTAGAAGCACGCTGGTTTCTCTGCTCGATACGGACGGTCTGCTATGTCGCGACCGTGAGCGTAGATCTTGGATCGCTCTAGAACATCCGACATTGACAGCGGGTAGGCTATTAGCAACGCCCTGGAACGAAGTATCTATGCATAAATTGCTTGCCTAGATCTCCAATGCGCTTAAGAAGGTCACAGATAAAACGAAAGAAATCGACAATTCCCATTACTCAACCCTCCAGCCACGCCTTTGTCTTGGCTCATTACGGTAGGGTACTAGGCATAAGGTTTGTTCCGCCAGCTAAACAGAAACCCTACCCACATTGTAGCGTCCGCTTTCTACGGCCTAAGATTGGCGCAATAAATCTATTCAACCGAAACCTGTATGACAGTTTTCGGTGATTTCCGGGTATTCCCAACTGGGCAGATCAACTATTCGGCAATGACCGCATCGAGACAAGTGTGCGTTGAGCACTGAATAAGCCAACCGTAAAGGTTGGATATGATTATTTTCACATCAATATGACTTGGTGGCAATTCTCTCGAACTAACCCAATTTAGAGAAAGTTGTCTCTGAGATTTTGTTTAGAGCGGCAATTTTACTTATTTTACAGCCTAGCTCTTTACAGGACCGGACGTTAATTCTGTAATAAACTCTAAAATATATTGACCAACTCTGTCTTGCGAAAATAAGTACAAGCGGTCACTAAAACATTGGAGTGAGTAATCGAACGCACCATTGGCTTGGTGCAAAGGTTTGATGATGGATGTACCACGGTTATTGGACTCTAAGAAGCCAGGCTGAATTTTTGCTTGTTATCACTACAGACTTGATTCTGCCTAGCTTCTGAGGGGTAATTTTTACAGATGGCTGGTCTTGCGGCATACGCCCCACAAGAATAACTGCCGTTATGCTCAGTCAAGAAAAAACAATCTCCGTTTTCTTTAAATTGCAAAAAATACTCGTCAACCGTCTTATCTCTTGAAGCTGCGAATACTTGAGCATCCAAGCCAGTCGCACGCTCTAAAGAATTGACTTCATTTTTAGACAGTCTTACAAAGGGGTGGTGCCTACAGCATCCACCACATTGACCACATATCTCGGTTGAGGTAACGCTCACCATAAGGCATAGAACTCTGAATAACATATTGTAATTGCAAGGAGTTTTTCTTCTTGGTTACGCAATACGATGCGCCCATTGCCTCAGGTACTGAGACAGCAGAGAAGCCTGTTAACACATAAGAGCCAAGCCTAAAATGCTAGCCCTTATATCTCGTTATCGTCAGGAATATAAGGCGGTCTGCATTATAATTAAGCGCAGGACCTACAGCTATTGCGCAGTTAGAGAGGCGTTACATTTTCGGCCTGTGGACCTTTCTGGCCTTGAGTGACAGTAAATTCAACCTTCTGTCCCTCAGCTAGAGACTTAAAACCATCTCCAGCAATAGCACTGTGATGCACGAACACATCGGAACCAGATTCTTGTTCAATAAAACCAAAACCTTTTGAGTCATTGAACCACTTAACTGTGCCAGTAACAGTAGACATATCAATATCCTAAAATTTCAAAAGTAACTTAAGCCTAGGAATAAGGCCTATTTGGCCCGATGAGTTGCCATTACTTATGAAGATCAGGATGAGCCCTTACGATATCTCAACAACATGGTATGCATAAATATGAAACTTACTTTCAAGCTGAGCCCAGTATAAATAGCTTTGATAGGTAGTCAATGAGTATAGGCAGGATTAACGCGTCCCCAGCCCCCCTAATCCGCAGTCCGAAGGAAATCGCTTGGCGGCGAATGCCTCGGCCAGTTATTATAAACAAGCTAATTCCTCGTGTTTTGATTGTTAATTGCACACAATTGTAGTTTAACTTGCTCGTGAGGTTTTCCCAGTCCGCAAAAGGCCCTACTAGTGCAGCGTCTCATTGATTCCTCCCTCGTAATTGGCAATTCAAAGCGCTATAAATAGAGCTTATAATGAAGCCTTGTAGGGTTTTTGTTTCCAAGCATCTAGATGATATATAAACA
>PIVM01000400.1 GCA_003353945.1 Gammaproteobacteria bacterium | reverse complement strand
CAATTTTCTTGCACACTCTTCTGCAAACACAACACTGCGGTGTATTCCACTATGACAACCAAAAGCTATTGATATACCCTCACCATCTTGCTTAATTCGTTTTCGGATTTTAGTGAAGGTATTCTCAAGCACTTTCTTGTTTTGAGAAGTGCCAAGAACAGTATCAATTACAATTTTATCTAATCCTATGGCTCCTTTTGGGAGGTGAGAAACTGGATTTTTTAGTTTGTTACGAAGATCAAATGTTAAATTGCTTTTTGGCTTTTCATTTTCGTATTTGTATCCAAATGAATATATTTTCATCATATTTTATTGTTGTATAACGTCGCGATAACCTGCCGCGAAAGGGCGGACGATTAAAGCTGAATTTTTGAATTACTTTATGCGTACCGTTCAATTTGACTATACCGCCAATGTTTTGCGGTCAGCGTTTATTGGCTTGTTATAAGCATTTAATTTCATTGTATTTTGTGTGGATCATAGAAAAACGTCCATGTTGATTTGCTTCTTCTTTTTAAATCATTCTTTGTTTGATATGCCTTTACAACAGAATTAGGAGAGAAGGGCAAATCTTTATATCCCTCGACTGCAATAATGTACTTCCCATCGAGTAACAACACTCCTTCTACTTTACTACCATCTTTCAAATTAATTGTTACAAATGATGCATCTTGTTTGAATTCATCAAATGGTCCATCGGAACATGTCAATGAAAATGAGACACCCTATTTCATAAATTAAAGTAGAATTGTCTGACTATTATCCGGTTTATTAATCCAAGCTGCTTTTGGCAGCGAAAATGGTTTAGGCGTTTTGCCTTTAAACCGTTTGGGATGATCCTTGAAAGCTGACTTAAGTACTTTGGCTCGATGATTAAGAATCTTTTGTGCCTGGCCGTAATGAACCTGCTCCGGAGTCATCAAGCCGATGCCGGAATGTTTATGAACCGTATTGTACCAGGTGAAGAAACTGCGGCAAAATTCTCTGGCATCCTGAATTGAGCCGAATCTTTCCGGGAACCCTGGACAATATTTCAGGGTCTTGAATTGTGATTCTGAATAGGGATTGTCATTGCTGACATATGGCCTGTTGTGTGTCTTGGTTACCCCCAGATCGGCAAGGAGATGAGCCACAGCCTTAGATTTCATGCTACTTCCTCGATCAGCGTGTATAGTTAACTGTCCCTGAGGTATACGTTGCTTTTCATAAGTTTCCCGGATGAGACGCTTTGCTAGTGCAGCTGATTCCCGGTGCGCCACCATCCATCCGACGACATAACGACTGAAGATGTCAAGGATCACATAAAGATGGAAGTACGTCCATTTCGCCGGTCCTTTCAGCTTGGTGATGTCCCATGACCAAACCTGGCTAGGCTCGGTGGCAAGCAGTTCAGGCTTCTGATAGTGTGGTCGGCAAACCTGCTTTCTTCGTTCTCTGACTTCATTGTTTTGGGCTAATATTCGATAATAGGTACTAATTGAGCAGAGATACTGTCCGTCATCAAGAAGAGTAGCATATATCTGGTACGGTGATGAATCCCAGAACCGTTTTTCATGGGCAACATCAAGAACAGCCTGTCTTTCTGTATCAGAAAGCGCCAACGGCGGGGCTGTTCTCTGACTGGCTCTGACATCATTTTTATCGGCACTATGTCGATAGTAGGTAGCACGAGGAACAGCCAGAGCGCTGCAGGCGGCCTTTTTACCAACACTTCTCCCAAGAAAAGTAACCGTATCCATCACTTCACTTCTTCGTTGTTGTCTTGAGATATCCCCAGGATCTCCGATATTTTTTTTTGAACCTCTATGATGGTTTCTGCTTGTTGCAGTTTCTTTGAGAGTTTTTTGTTCTCACGTTCAAGCCGGGCGACATCCTTGGCCAAGGGGTTAACCTTTCTGGATTTCCTACCCCGTTTCTTGGGTGTGAGACCATGCAAAACACCTTCATTACGTTGCCTGAGCCACGTATTGATGTTTGAATGATACAGACCTTCACGCCGAAGAAGAGCGCCGATCTCACCGGCCTTGTCACATCCGTCATATTCTCTCAGGATCCTGAGTTTATAGGCCATTGTGAAGCGTCTGCGCGGTTTTTTCTCAAGAACTTCTGGATCCGGTGGCAAGGATTTTGGTTTGGTTGGGTCG
>PIVM01000156.1 GCA_003353945.1 Gammaproteobacteria bacterium | reverse complement strand
AACCCACATTGGACTATCAATCAAACTGACCTAGGACGACCAACGCTACATCCGTCTATTTGGCGGGACAAAGGTTGCTATAGTCATTTCTGGGTGAGAGATGGACGAATTTTTTGGTGTACTGATACCGGGAATGCTCCACATGATTAACCCCAAGGGCCGCAAACTCTATAGACTGTGTGAAAACGTAAATCGAGATATTTTTGCTACTGAAAATGCCTTGATAACGCGCACGAGAGGCCAGTCGTTTAGGTTTTTGCCCATAAAAAATCAAATGAAGCAGCTGAGCGCGCGATAGAGAATTTGTAAAATGCGTTTTCACACAGCCTTTCTAATTTGTTATCCCTTGATGTAAAGCCAGCTTGGAACCTATTTTGAAACCAGCAAGGTCGAGTTCGGACGGGTATAGGCAGTATTAAGCCCCTCTTTTTTGTCATACTTTACCTAAACAGTTACCGTACGGCAATCGATTGTCGCTGCCAGTGGCTATAAATACGCTAATTACTGGTGACTATGATTATAAAATAACCATATTTATGATTTCTCTTGCTTGTGCTGAACCCCTAGCCCGTAAAATTCCCTACCAGCCTCATCCTTGAGCGGCATCTGTCATCACTCCCTGTTATTACTAGTCGAAAAGGCTTGCCTGCGGTGGCGCTCGTGGTTCTGCTAGTTGATTAACCAGAGCCAGGCCCCCGGATTTTGCAGCCAGGTGATCCAGGATCTTCTTGATCACCGCAGGGTCTTCAATGCAGGCGATTATCTTTGCCGGAGCACCACAACGGCTGCAAACTGTGACATCGATATTAAACACGCGCTTTAGCCGTTGGGCCCATGTCATTTCCTGGTGCTCGCTTACTGGCGGCTCTTTTCCTTCATTGGTATTGGTGCCATGCTCTTTTGTGCTGACCTTGCCACGCCTCGCCGGTGTCACATTGATTCGGTGCTTGCTGTTTGGGGCCAAAACCCCATGAAAGCGCGTCAGATTGACTCGGGGTTTGGGCACCAGTGCGGCCAGTTTGGCAATAAAATCCAATGGCTCGAAAACGACATGCGTTGTCCCGTCTCTGTAGGGTGTCTTCAACCGGTATCTGACCTTGCCCTGTGAGGTGATTGCTAATCGCTTCTCTGATACCGCCGGTCGGGCGATATAGCGGCACAATCGCTCCAGCTTACTGCGTTCACGCGTTTTTGTCGCCACCCCAGCGTGTAGAGAAAAACCAGCCAGTTTACCCACCTGGTTATTGCCGAAGTCATCATCTTCCCAGGATGGAATCGTTTGCAAGGTGAAGACTTTTCGCCCCTGCTGCGGACCCACTGCAATTCGATACGTAATGGAATGTCCTTGAAGCTGGCACATCGCATCGTCGTCTTGCAAATCCATTGTTAAATAACTGCTTTCATCATCTCGCGCTAACAAACCCTGGCGCTCCAAATGACGTGCTACACGCTGGCTAATCGTGGCGACCAGCGTATTTAGCTCACTGGCAGTGGGCGCATTTACACGATGAAACCTCAGTTTGCCATTGGTTTTTTGCTGATAGACACCGTCAATGAAAAGAACGTGAAAATGTAAATTTAAATTCAGTGCTGAGCCAAATCGCTGTATCAGCGTTACGGCACCTGTGTGTGCCTGCGTTTTTTTGAAACCGGCCTTTTTAATCAAGTACGTTGATATCGCTCGGTTAACAATACTCAACACCTTACCCATGACCTGCGGGTTGTTGGCTAGCAGGAATCGCAGGGGATAGGGAAAGCTGAGCACCCATTGGCGTATGGGTTTGTGGGGCAGGACGTCGTCGACCAACAGAGCAGCAGTTTCCACCATACGTCTTGCCCCGCAACTGGGGCAGAACCCTCGGCGTTTGCAACTGAAGGCAACCAGGTGCTCGTGTCGACAGCATTCACAGCGCACGCGCAGAAAACCGTGTTCCAGTCGGCCACATTCGAGATATTCATCGAATTCCCGGATGACGTGTCGAGGCAAAAACCTGCCCGCCTCACTCAGATGTGATTGAAATTCTTCCCAATAACTCTCGATGAGTTGGTAAAGCAGCGTTTGCTCTGGCCGATGACGTTCATAGGCACCTACACCGATCACAGGCAAATTTTCTGTTTCATACGCCAGCACGATACGCTTCCTTGCGTAACTGTTTTTATGTACAGTATATGACTTTTCCTCTGTTTCAAGCGATCGAATTTGACCAAACATTAACTAAACCTGGAACAGGCTAAAATATCTACCGGTTCTGGTGAGGTGAGATATGAGAATTTGCCGGTGGCCGTGTAAATCTGAGGGTCTGCTTTTTGAATGTGCTGTATATTCATTGAGCTATTCTGGAGCAAATACAGACACAATCGCGTATGCCCGTTTAGGGCGAGTTGTGACTGTTGTCGGTGTCGCTGTACAAATAATAACCTAGGTCCGCTTTTCGAGACTTGCTGGCGGTGAATGGCTTATTTACCAGAAATGACCAAACACAAGATATAGTGGATGGCGGAGCCAACAGCATATTCCGTGCAACTGCACAGTACCTGAAGCTTTGTGATGGCAAAGAAGGATTGGGGATTAGGCAGCAGATGATTTCTTCAGTCTGAAATAGGTAGCTCTGGATATGCCGGTAGAGGCCATCACCTCTTTAACTGACTGACCTTCAGCAATGAGCTTAAGTGCCTTGTCAGCAGCCTTGTGGGGTTTGCGACCAAACTTAATGCCAGCTTCAAAGGCAGCAGAGCGGCCTTCATTGGTTCGCTCCAGGATTCGTTCCCTTTCAGCTTGAGCAACAGCAGAAAGAATGGTGATAACCATCTTTCCCATGGTGCCATCAGTACTAATACCGTCATCAAGGAATCTAATGCCAACACCACGTGTATCTAGATCCTCGATGATATTGATCATGTCAGCTGTGTTACGGCCAAGACGGTCCAATTTCGTAACAAGGATGATGTCTCCTGACTCAGACCGTGCTAGCAGCTTTTGCAGACCTTCTCGGTTGTCATTCTTGCCAGATGCCTTGTCAGTGAAAATCCGTTCCTTCTTTTTGACTCCAGCAGCTTTCAAAGCTGCAATCTGTGCATCCAGTTTCTGTTGGTTGGTGGAAACCCTTGCATATCCCAAGTATGCCATGGCTAATGCTCCCTATAGTATCAAATATCGATATTGATACTATAGGGTCTCATAAATGGATTTGCAAGATATTTGAGACTGTATTTGGTGGTGTTTTGAGGGGTCTCACAACTTATGATATTTGAGATGCTGGTATTGAGTTGTATAGCAACAGCTAGATTACTCTTGCATAGGAAAAAAGGATATGAGGAACGATGAGTTCGTTTTTTAAACTCATTCCTTGTCCGTAACCGTAAAAGCTCTGTCAAAAAAACAACCATTTCAGAGGTGTAGGAAAAGATTATCTGGATATTGCTAAATCTTTCAGATCCTTAGATGACCTGCATCCATAACGACAAGGGACAGAAAGATTCATTTTTTAGAGTATTCGAGCTAATATACAAAGCAAAGGGGGTGCCGGCATCTATGGCCACAGCAGAACAAATAAAGTCGTTGTTAAAGAGTCACGCTGATCATGATGATGGGCGTTTTTATTCTGTTGCCTTGCAAGTGGCAGCTAAAGAAGCTCGTCAGGGCCACCACAAATTAGCTAGTGATATTAAGTCGTTGGTTGAGAGGTCTCAGAAAGCTAACAAAATTGGGCTAACCAGCTCAAAGCCAACTCCTCTTGTTAAGCAGCCCAAAGGTGATTTAAAAGGGTTACTAGAACTTACCCCTACGTCTGTGCGCAGAAATGAGTTAGTTCTTTCTGCTGATATCCAAGAAAGGCTAGAACAAGTGTTGATTGAGCAACGCCAAAAGGACAGGCTAGCAAAATACGGTCTTTCAGCAAGGCGTAAGTTACTTTTCACTGGTGCACCTGGAACTGGTAAGACAATGTCAGCTGCAGTATTGGCAACAGAACTTAAACTACCATTGTACACAGTTGTCCTTGATAACTTGATCACTCGTTTTATGGGTGAAACAGCGGCTAAATTACGACTCATATTTGATCACATTAAGCAAACCAGGGCCGTGTATCTTTTTGATGAGTTTGATGCGATAGGTAGCCAGCGAAGTTCAAGAAATGATGTTGGTGAGATTCGAAGAGTACTCAATTCGTTTTTACTTTTTGTAGAACAGGATAGCTCTGAGAGCATTGTTCTTGCTGCTACAAATCATCCTGAGTTGCTCGACAAAGCTCTATACCGTAGGTTCGACGATATTATTCAATTCGAAAAGCCTGGCAAAGAGCAAATAAGAATGCTGGTTCAGAATAGACTGGCAATGTTGGACATTGCGTCATTGAGTTGGAATCAGATAACAGCATCAGCAAAGGGGTTAAGTTCAGCGGAAGTTACTAGAGCTTGCGAAGATGCTGCTAAAGAAGCTGTATTGTATCATGATACAAAGCTATCAACAGATCTCATTCTTAAGGCTATTGAACGTCGCAAAACTGGTAACCAAAAATAACATATGACGGACCACAAGCCTCATTTTCTTATCAATGGATTCAATGATACAGATAAGTTTAAGCCAAAGCGTCCTGGTAGAAACCCTGTCATCCCTCCACAAAATCGCATAGCCCACGGGCAGAGGCTCTCAAATCAGTTTGCTGGTGTGCTAAACCACTATCAAGCTCGTAGAGCACAGGTGGCTGTCCCAATCACACAGGATATTGGAATATATGTTGAAATTATTTCAGCTGAGGGATGTAAGCTTCCACTGGATAGTTTAGATACCAATGACTTTAACCTTCGATATTGTAAGGCTGAAGAAGGGCATGAGGTTGCTTTAGTCTTTATACCAGAAGCTCGTAGAGATACTTTTTATACGAAGCTTCAACAATACTTAGACCCTACTAAAGATGGTAAAGGTGGCCCAAGAAATCATAACTTAGTAGACAGTATTGTAGAAGTAAAGTTGGCTGATTTGTGTTCGTTCTGGACTGATGAACCTGACTCCTTTCCTGCCGATCAGCATCAGGAGGTTTGGTGGGAAATGTGGCTAAAAAGAAGGTCTGGAGATGAAAACCCTTTTGCTATTGCAGAGCAGTTGGCTGAAAGAACAAATACGACACTAGGAAATACCTCTCTAACGTTTTTTGACACAGTAGTCGTGTTGATAAAAGCATCTGCAGACCAACTGGAGCATACCCCTGAATTAGTAGCAAATTTGGCAGAGTTAAGACTAGCAAAGGAAGCTCCCAATGTTTTTGTTCAGTCTTCTCCAAATGAGCAGCAGATGTGGGTTGAGAACTTGTCAAGCCGAATTAGTGTTGATAGCGAAATTGAAACCTCTGTATGTATTTTGGATACTGGCGTTAATTACAACCATCAGCTGCTAAGCCAATTCTGTAGCCAGGAGCAGTCAGAAGTCTGGGACCCTGAGTGGCCACTATATGATGAGTATGAACCATTACAAGCTTACAATGATCATGGTTCTATTCAAGCAGGATTAGCCAGCTTTGGTGATCTTCATGCAGCATTAGTGAGTGAAGATGATATTGAAATAACCCACTTGGTTGAGTCAGGACGTATATTGCCGCCCATAGGAGGTAATGACCCTGTGCTGTATGGTGCGATAACTTTAGGAACAGCTTCAAAGATTGAGGTGGAGAGACCTCAGCTTAATCGTGTGTATTCTCTAGCAGTGACCTCAGCTCCAGAGAGTCAAGGTGGTCAGCCATCATCATGGTCAGCAGAAATTGATCAATTTTCTTCAGGTGTTGAAGATGATAGGCAGCGTTTATTTGTCATTTCTGCTGGAAACAACAACGAAATTCTCCCATCAATCGATTATTGGGACCAAGTTCACCTTGCGCAAATAGAAGACCCTGCCCAATCTTGGAATGCTCTTTCAGTAGGTGCTTATACTGAGAAAACCACTAACGATGATCCTGACTTTGCTGGCTGGTCTCCTTTCGCAATGAGTGGCGATGTGGCTCCATCATCAAGATCAGCAGTTAATTGGGGGTGGAAGAAGCAGGCAGCTTTTAAGCCAGATGTGGTAGCTGAGGGTGGCAATCGCTTGATATCTCAAGACCACAATGAAATCAGTGATGCTGATGTGGTTTCACTGCTGACCACTTCTGGTAGAACAACTGGACAGTTGTTTGAGACGTCAGCAAACACGAGTGCAGCCAGTGCATTAGTTGCTAGGCAGGCAGCAATACTAATGGCTGAATACCCCCAAAATTGGCCAGAAACAATTCGTGGGCTGTTAGTTCATTCAGCTGAATGGACACCGAGAATGTTAGAGAGGTTTGGGCTGTTGCATGGAGAGCATAGCCCCAAGGTAGCCAAAGAAACTATGTTGAGGACTGTTGGTTTTGGCGTCACGAATTTGGAGCGGGCACGATATAGTGCAGGTCACTCGCTAACGCTTGTGGCCCAAGATACGCTTCAACCCTTCTATAAATCTCACGATGCTGCGAGGTCTGATGATCCCAAGTTAAACGAAATGCATCTTTATAAACTACCATGGCCAGTTGAAGCTCTTCAACAGTTACCACCTGAATTGGAGATCAAACTTAGAGTCACGCTCTCATATTTTATAGAGCCAAATCCTGGAAGAAGAGGATACCGCAACAGATACAGTTATCAGTCACATGGCTTAAGGTTTGAAGTTATTCGACCAGGTCAATCATTAGACAACTTTCAAGCTTATGTAAATGGCATGGCAGATAGTGAAGATTACGATGGACCTGAAGGAGAAACTGACGGTTGGACTTTAGGTCAGCAGCTAAGGACAAGAGGGTCTTTGCATTCAGACACGTGGACAGGGTCTTCAGCTGATTTGGCAGACATGCATACCATTGCGATTTTTCCTGTAGGAGGATGGTGGAAATATCGTACAGCTGAGGATCGCTGGCAACGGTCAGTTCGTTACAGTTTGATAGTCAGTATTGATGTGCCAGATGAAGACGTTGATATCTATTCAGTAATTGAGAATCTGATTCAAACTGAAGTTGAAATTAGTAGCTAAGTAAGAGCCAAATCGTAGAAATAATCATGAGCACCATCTAGCAATGTGTGAGATGAAAGAATAGCACCAATGTATGCTAATACCAGATACGGGTGCCAGACTATTTCAAACTCCCTATGCAGAACCAGGAGAAAGTGATTGACTATTGATTGAGGGTATATCGAGCAGCTACCGAGGACGATTTGGAAGAAAATCATCACCTGGAGGAGTTGGGATATATTGCATACTCATGGAGTATGCTGACGTAGGCATTGAATACTGCCCGTTTTGTGGGCAAAAGCTAGATGAAAGTAGGGAGGCTGAGAAACGTGCTGAAGTATCCTTCAGGTATGTGGACTGCAGCAGATGGAGCTAAACGAAACATGGGTGGTGATAGTCAAGGAGCCAGCTAGATTTGAAAAAGATGACATTGGACAACAAATTCAAGCCATTACCCGTTGATGAAGACGATGAACTATTCCCTAATGGTATATTTGAATTCAATATCACCAAGCTCCTGGCCTTTATCAAGGCTAATCAGGGGTAGTTTTCCAATAGAGGAAGTTGAGCTGCAGTCCTTGCAAATACTTACGTCCAGTAATCTGAACGAGTCAACCATTAAGACAGCAAACCTATCTGCCCCTATATTTTTAGCTGAAATTAGTCCTGGTATGTTCAATGTCATAGATGGCAATCATAGAATAGAGAAGGCTTGTCGTGCTTGCATTGACAAGATTCCTGCTTATAGAGTACTTGCCAAACAGCACTTGGCGTTTCTGACCACGGTCAAAGGGTATAAAGCATACATCGAATATTGGAATTCAAAGGTCGATGAGAGATCTAGTGTGAAAGCACTGTAATGGCAATCGAATTGAGATATTGGGGCTGGGTAAAAAGTAAACGGTGCTCATGAAGTTAGAGAAATTAAAGAATATCACTTGGCTAGTTGAAAATGGTGGTCAGGTTTCAATTGGCAGGCATGGTCCTGTTAGATGTGCAGCCATTGCCTGTGATGAAAGCAGTCAGCTAGCTGCATTGGTTAAAAGAAATAGTGAAACCATTGAAGACCTGCTTGCAAGACTGGATACTGCTATTGGTAAAGCCTTGGAAGAAGAGGTTTATACGAATGAACTTAACGGCTAGGAATATATGATGGCAATAAGGCAGTTGAGATCTGTCTACCAGATTAAAGTAACCTTAAATTATATTGAACCACCTGTATGGAGGCGCATGTTAGTACTGAACACGATGAGCCTTCCTGAATTTCATTCTGCACTGCAGTTTGCTATGGGATGGACTGATTCTCATCTGCATATGTTTGTGTCTAGTACAGGACATTATGGCGTGTCTGATGATGAGTTTGGGGATGGCAACACCATTGATGAGAGTGGCTTCAAAGTTTCAGATCTATTAGCGGCAGAAGGTGATTCAATCCTGTATGAATATGACTTTGGTGATGGCTGGACGCATCAAATCGTGCTTGAAAAGGTATTGCCTTATGAACAGGATATGGAATTGCCTCAATGCATTGATGGTGCTCGGAACTGCCCTCCTGAAGACGTGGGCGGTCCACCAGGGTACGAGAACTTTCTGGAGGCTGTTAATGACAAGAGCCATGATGAGCATGAAGACTTTATTGAATGGATTGGTGGTGAGTGCGATCACACTATCTGATGGAGCTCTAATCAAGCTAACTGATGGAGACATCCATCGCAGCACAGTCTAATTTACCCTCCACAAGCTTGCGCTGCCCAGCGGCGTTAAGCGT
>PIVM01001153.1 GCA_003353945.1 Gammaproteobacteria bacterium | reverse complement strand
GTGAGAGTTCTGTTCAATGTATTTTAGTTCTGTTTGTTTTTTCTATTTGCTCTTATTCACTAGAAGACTGTGAATGGTACTTTGAATGTATGTGTGATAGCTAAGTAAAAATTTGGGTAGAACATATTTGTCAATGGTCATCTCCATTCGAATACATGTAAATATATGATCTCAAAAGGCATCACATTTACATCTATTGGGAATCTCCTGTGGCAGAGAGAATGCTGAGATTTGAAACATGTCTTCAGAAGGCACATCTAAACAGAATTCAGCAAAAGAAATTGATAATTTATCCACACGTAAAGCTAAGTTATGATCAAAAGCGTAAGAAGGTCTGTACCTGTATCGGTCCAATGTAATGCATTTTCAAGATTGAGTAAATGTCAAATATGATTCAGTCCTGTGAGAGTTCTGTTCAATGTATTTTAGTTCTGTTTGTTTTTTCTATTTGCTCTTATTCACTAGAAGACTGTGAATGGTACTTTGAATGTATGTGTGATAGCTAAGTAAAAATTTGGGTA
>PIVM01000399.1 GCA_003353945.1 Gammaproteobacteria bacterium | reverse complement strand
GAGCAAGCACCAGGACAGTACAAAGTTAAATTCAGTTGGAATGAAGAAACAAAGCCACCTATTGTCGATACTGAAGGGACACTTATCGAGGACGAGAACACACCTCTTTATAGTGGATCGCAATGTAAGCTTGCCTTCTATCAGAAGCCGTATATTCTCAAGGATGGTGTTACTTATGGTACTAGCCTTAAGCTTGTCGGTGTGCAAGTTGTCACACTTAATGGTCAGGCTGGCGTCGATACGGGTTCACTCTCATCAGAAGCAGTGGCAAACCTATTTGGAAAAACGGCAGGATTCCGACTTGATGAACCTAACGTAACTGCAACACCTACTGAAACAGATACAACTGACGAAGATAACCTAGATTTCTAAATGGCATTCCGATCCTCTCTTGAAGAGAAGGTTGCTGATTTGATGTGTGAGTTAGGAGTGAAATATGAATATGAATCTACTAAGGTTCCTTATATTATACAGCATATTTATACGCCTGATTTTCTCTTACCAAATGGCATATTTCTTGAGACGAAGGGATTCTGGGAACCAGAAGATAGACGAAAGATCAAGAATGTAAAGGAGCAACATCCTGAACTTGATATTCGCATGGTCTTCCAAAGTCCCTTCAATAAAATATCAAAAAAATCTAAAACAACTTATGCCCAGTGGTGTGATAAACATAAAATCCCCTGGACATCATACATAAACATCCCTATAAACTGGTTTACTTAATTTGAGAACAATTGATTTGTTTGCTGGGTGCGGAGGATTCCGCCTTGGCATGGAGAGTGCTGGATTCAGTACGGTCTTCGCAAACGATATAGATCCAAGATCACAACGAACTTATGAAGTTAACACTCCTCACATTGACTTTAAGTGTGGGTCTCTTGTTGACATTGATCCTAATAATCTACCTGACTTTGATTGTCTGACTGGAGGTTTTCCTTGTCAGCCGTTCAGTGTGTCTGGTAAGGGTCTTGGATTTGAAGATACAAGAGGAACACTGTTCTTTAACATCGCTGAGATACTACGTGTTAAACGTCCTCAGATGTTCCTATTAGAGAATGTTAAACAACTCTACCACCATGATGAAGGAAGGACGTTCAAGAGGATCCTAGAGGTGTTACGCGAGAATCTAGGTTATAACGTTTACTACAAAGTATTGAACACTAAAGATTTCGGAATACCTCAGAACAGAGAACGAGTATTCATTGTTGGTTTTGATAAACCACAACCGTTTTCTTTTCCTGAACCTATTCACCTAAGTATAACAGTACAGGATTTACTGGAATCTAAGGTTGATGAGAAGTATTACTACAGAGAAGGTCATAAACACTACAAGGCAATCTCTGCTGTAGTTAACGACTCCACTAAGGTATATCAATGGAGATGGTCTTACGTTCGAGAGAACAAAAGTAACGTAGCACCAACTATTCTCGCTTCATACATGCAACCTACACTGGTTAAAGTCAGTGACGGTATACGTGGTATTACACCACGGGAAGGATTGAGACTACAAGGATTCCCTGAAGCATTTGAATTCCCTGAAGAATTTAAAGATAAAGATAAGATGCATCAGATAGGTAATTCAGTTTCAGTACCTGTAATCGCAAAGTTAGCAGAAAAGATGTATGAATGTAGAGAGCGAGTTTGAACGTCACATAGCGTGTCCAGAATGTGGTTCATCGGATGGCAATAGTCTATACACCGATGGCCACACTTATTGCTTTGTGTGTCACACACATCGCCACAATACAGAACAACAAACAACTATTAAATTGACTAATGATTTTAGATTCAAAGGATCTGCCGAACGGTTGCAATCCCGTGGAATTTCGGAAGCAACCTGTCAAAAATACAAAATCTTTCGAGACGGTAACACATTACGCTTCCATTATTTCACACGTGATGGAGTCGTACAAGGCTGCAAAGTAAAAACCAAACTCAAAGAATTTACATATGAAGGTAGTACGCCGGGAACTTTATTCGGACAACATCTATTCCCATCAACTGGAAAGCGAGTTGTTATCACTGAAGGCGAACTGGATGCAGCGAGCTGTGCAGAAGCCATGCCGGGTTGGCCCATGGTTTCACTGCCGTCCGGGGCAGCGGCAGCCAAGAAATCAGTGCAGCAGAATCTTGAATGGTTAC
>PIVM01001152.1 GCA_003353945.1 Gammaproteobacteria bacterium | reverse complement strand
GTAATACACCATATGCAGCGTAGAAAGAAGCCAAGCACCAAGAGTTAAACCAACAAATAAAGCCCATATTGCATTAAACATAATTTCACCCTAATCTAAATAATCATCAAAGATTTCCACAAGCACTGCTAAACAAAACAGTGCCAGTGCAATGCTAACAAACACCATCTACGCAGCCTCAAGACGATAGAGCTTAACCCTAACAAGGTTGCCTTGTTCGTCATAAACTTCTTTCCACTTCTTGGATATAGTCATACCCATGGCAATAAGTTCACTAAGGCGATTTTGGGGGTTAGTGATTCCAGTTAAGTGTCGAAGCTCAGCATTTGTTTTAAAGCTTTTGGCTTGCTTCATAACTTTAAATAATTCAGCTTGCCTTGTGCTAAGACTAAATTCTTTTTTCGCGTGTTTAACAGTTGTTTGTTTTTTTATAGACATTGTAAATTCCTTTTAGTGTTCCCTAATAAAAGGGTTATTATATTTTTCTTTATGTTGTGGTTCAGAGGGCGCGTGTCCATCTGC
>PIVM01001151.1 GCA_003353945.1 Gammaproteobacteria bacterium | reverse complement strand
AAAAAACAAACAATTACTCAAGCAGCTATATCAACAGCTCAATTAATTAAAGCTAAAGAGTATGTTAAAAGCGGTGGCCAATTAAATGCAATAAAATCTAAATATAAATTAACAAAAGAGCAAGAACAAGAGTTAGCTACATTATGAAAGATAAAAAAGAAATACTAGAGAAGCTGAAAGACGATGAACATTATTATGGTGAGTTTGGCAGAAACTTTATATCTAATTCAGATATAAGAACACTGATGACAAATCCACTTGATTTTAAAAAGCCATCTGAACAGTTTCCTCACTTTCTTATCGGAGGCTACTTCCATACTGCTATTCTTGAACCAGACAAGATCAAGAACTTTAAAATAGTAGAAGCTAGCTCACGTAATACTAAAGCTTACAAAGAAATAACAAACGGAGAAGTTTGTTTATTACAACATGAGGTTGACAAGGTCGAAGCATTAGTTGAGAAGATGATGAACAATAAAGTTTGTCGCGATCTTATACATGCTGAAGGCAATGAGTTTGAAG
>PIVM01001150.1 GCA_003353945.1 Gammaproteobacteria bacterium | reverse complement strand
TGGCGATGTACTAGGACCCCAAATCACGAAATACCCCGGAATTTTCCTGCCATAACGCGAAAAGGCGCTAGAAGGTTTCAGAAGCTGTAATTTTGCACAGTTTAAGAATGCCTGCTCACGATGCTTCGCTCAAAAGCGCGGTTCGAAACGGCCATCAGGGCGTTCAGTATCACATGATGTGTGAAAACGCATCGTGATCTGGTCACTTCCAAAAAGATCCTCGCACATGGAACGACTCCTCACGTCGTTCTTGATCGCATGGAAGCAGCGCGGGGCTCCCAAGTTGCCGAGCGGCTTCTATTTCGACCATCAAAGTAGCGGCACTTTTTCTCTCTTCGTATCTTTTTTGACTCGTTCGACTAAATTTCTGCTGTTTTTCCCATAGTAATTACGTAAGGTCCTCAAAAAACACAAAATCGACCCTCGAAAAAGGCCAACATGATGTGTTGATATCTCATCCCACAGACATTGCACGAACTTCGCGCTTGTTGTACTGAATTCGCGATGGTCGAATCTCCCAGG
>PIVM01001149.1 GCA_003353945.1 Gammaproteobacteria bacterium | reverse complement strand
CTAGCCTGGAATCTTCATCCAGACCATGCGCAATTTCTGCCGTTGTGGACCCTGGATTCTCTTCAACGTAACTGTGCACCCTGTTTTTGAGATCTTGGAAATCAGACATGGTTGCTCCTTCCAGAAGTAAAGTACTTCACCAGCATAGCACCCCCACAGAATATCAGCCCCATTGACGTCATTGCAGCGAAAAAAATAGGACGAAGAATTTCAGCTTTTCTCGATATAGACCTTGCCTAATAGTTGATCTGCCAAGTTGGTAATACCAGGAAATCACCCGTTATAGTCAGACGTGAAAATGC
Source organism: Gammaproteobacteria bacterium (assembly GCA_003353945.1). GTDB lineage: Bacteria > Pseudomonadota > Gammaproteobacteria > Pseudomonadales > PIVM01 > PIVM01. The sequence continues at coordinate 220 of PIVM01001149.1, read as the reverse complement.
ATTGTGTGAAATTTTTCCAGATAGCAGACGCTCAAACACGTTTCCGAAAATCCATCAGAAAAGCGTTTGGTGGTGAGGCAACATGCCGCTCAGTGTAGCGTGTTTGAGTTAATAAATACCAGGCAGAGAAGTAACAGTCTTTGGTCAAGAGCATTATATGGCAGTAGAATCAACTATGTTTTGTTGCTCAGGGAAAGCTGCTTATTGGGCTTTAAGTTTT
>PIVM01001148.1 GCA_003353945.1 Gammaproteobacteria bacterium | reverse complement strand
TGTACAATCCGGCTAAAGGGAACACTGGCATGTTGTAATGCATCGGTCACAACGAGCCGCTGCCGTTCCAGCAGAGTGGAGAAACTAGGGTGCCCCTTGAGGTCCCCTCGTATTGCTAGCGCTTCAATAATGCACCCCACCATTTCATGCAGCAGTATATCGTCTCGGCTCGCATTGGGTGTCCCCACCACCAAATCCTGTACGTTACCTGCAAGGCGGCTCAGCGTTAGCTGAAAGGCTGCCATGAGCCCCACAAATATCGTGGAGCGGTATTGAGTACAGAGGTCTGCAAGCGCAGCCATTAGCTTCCCAGGCAAGAAAACCGGCAACTAAGAACCCTCGCGGCCACTGGATATTTCAGAACGTGGCCGGTCGAACGGGAGGTTCAATTGTGTTGGTGTGTTAGCCAGTTGTTTCGTCCCATAATCCAGCTGCTGCTCTAATTGTCCCCCCATTTCAAGGTGCTGCCACTGCCACACAGCGTAGTCTGCATACTCTACAGGTAGATGTGGCAACCCTTTCG
>PIVM01001147.1 GCA_003353945.1 Gammaproteobacteria bacterium | reverse complement strand
CTTCCATCACTCGTGTGTATTACTCTTGCTGGAGAACATGTGCTGCAGCACCAGTTGGAAATGTGGCGGGACAAGACCCACTTTGTGATTGGGTACGGCCCCACAGAGACAGATATGTGTACTGCAATGGAGTTTAACAGCCATGTGTTGCATAGATCCTCCAACACCATTGGGCCCCCCTTACCTAACGTTACTTACTACGTGTTAGATACACGTATGCAGCCAGTGCCAGTAGGTGTGGTGGGGGAGCTCTACATTGGTGGTGATTGCGTAGCAAGAGGCTACCTCAACTGTCCTGAGCTTAATTGCAAATCCTTCATCAGGAACCCTTTTAGCTCTGATGCTGGAAGCCGTATTTACAAGACAGGAGACATGGTGAAGTTGCTCCCGGATGGACCCATCTTCATCATTGGGCGGAAAGATGGGCAAGTCAAAATCAGAGGCCAACGAGTGGAGCTGGGCGAGGTTGAGGTGGCTCTGCGATCTGTGAACTCATCTGTTACCCGGGCTGTGGTGTTGGTACA
>PIVM01000398.1 GCA_003353945.1 Gammaproteobacteria bacterium | reverse complement strand
CCAATTATGATGAAAGTGTTCTGAAAACACCCTCTGCCAATGCAATTACCACCATCATCACTCTTATAGAATACCGAAACAAGGGCAGTTGAAATAGCAAAGGAGCTCGTGGCAGGGGCCACATCTTGCAATCCGTAAGTTATAGCAATATCCTTCGTTCCGAAGTAGTCTGCCATTAGCCCTAATATGGTACTAAACAATGATCCAAAGCACATAGCACCAAGTATTAAGCCCAAATACAGGTAGCCGGGAGATCCCAAGCTAAGAAGAAAATTGTTTCCAGCAGCTCCCGCAAGGGCCACAAAAAGAATAAAGGAACGAGGCAATCCATATCTGTGTAGAATATCAGAGAGAACCCCAGCATACAGTCGGGCAAAGGAATTGCCAAGCCCCATCAGTGAGACAAATTCAGGATCAGGATCCAAATTGAGTGAAGTGGCTATTGCAGTTACATTGTTGAATAACGTAAGACCTGAGCCTGCCCCGACAAAAAAGGATATAAACACAGCCCAAAATCTAAGATCTAGAAGAGCTCTATACCATGACACATCAACAGGTGGGGGTTTTGCATCTGGTTTGGGGTCCACCGGCTCTGAATCTATGTCTGCCACATCACATACGCTCTCCTTGGAGGATACTTTGGGCTTTGCCGGTTCTGACATAGTAGAGTCAGCTGGCATGGGCATATTTTCCGGACCTAAAGTTGATACCATGGCAGAACCGTAGAGAGTGGGGATGGCATATGCACAAAAGGTGACAACCAGTACAACTATACCATATGCAATATGATTGATTGAAAGTCCTGCCAAAGCACAACAAGTAAAAGCAGCCAATATCACAAGCAGACCATAGAACCAACTTAAAATTGGTCTGAAAGAAGGTACAATACCCTGGGCATGCTCTGGGACATAGTCGAGGTGGGAGGGGCAGATTAAATTTGCAGGTATTGCACATATAGTGACAACAACAAATGTGACACATGCTAGGAACAAGGCAAATTTAGCCTCAGGATAAGTAAACGAGGCCTTGAAAAAGGAGCTAAGCAATATAGCTAACACTGAACTACTCAAACCAAACGTTCCCTTGGCCAGGCCGCAAATTTTGCCTCTGTCCCGCTGTGGAAAATTTTTTACATTAAATGCATATGAAGTTGTCATAAAGATACATGTTCCAATGTTGGCAAAGAACCACACTGCGCACATGACACCAAGGTCAACAGGAATCTCACCACCCAATGCCAAGCTCATGTACAGTAACCCTCCACTAATGCAGCATGCAGCTACTAGTACAAAATATCTCTGGTTATTCGATTTCACCGATTCCAACACTAATCCGAATAAAAACCCCTGCCACAAACCGAATTGCCCACAGGAAGCCACTAGGTCAGCGTGCAGTTGGGTGAACCCTAGATTGCTCTTCAGGGATTCGCTGAACAGACCCATCGAGAAAGGCAATCCAACGAATGCCTCGGCAACCACGTAGACCGTAAGTACTACCCACCGGTTGTAATACTTCGGAGGAGAAATTCCAAGTTGTAACCCAGAGTCATCCGCCTCACAACGGCCCATATTTGTACTTGTAGAAAAATATCTGTATCAGCTTCGTAACTTGCAGAGTGGCGGTACCTCTGTTATATCCTCCTTAATATACTATTGAATCCGAGGAGTTTGGGTTTCACCAATTCACTACAAGGCAACCTCTGTTGAATTCACTTTGGTGCAGGCTTTGCACGCTAAGCGATTGAATCCAAGGAGCTTCTTCATCCATTCATTAAGTAACAATAGGGGTTATGGGATAAGGGATAAGTGTCGACCCCACTTCCACACTCTCAGGCCTCCCATATTCACAACTCATTGAGTGATAACCCTTTGTTAGGGTTCAGGGTTTGGGGTAGTGGTTAGGGTTACCTGAGTTCAATGCTTCTACGTTCACAGCTCACTGAGTGAGGAGATGTCTGTTTTGTTGAACCTTACACTCTGATTCGATTTCGAAAATTTCTCAAGTAGGCCCAATACCCGGCATTTATGCGATTCATAGTGATGGCCTACGTAAGGCAGTGGTTAAATAGCCTGATAGTTGGTGACAGTTTAAGTGCTCCTTTCTCAGCTTATATCAGTTATACCCTACGTAACTGAAGTAATAACCCTTACGTTCTGAT
>PIVM01001146.1 GCA_003353945.1 Gammaproteobacteria bacterium | reverse complement strand
CCAAAGAAATAAAGAAAAGAAACCTGGTCTATTTTTTTTTTCCTTTTGATAATCAGGATTATATACAAAACTTTTTACTGGAATAAAAGTAATTTTCCCCCAATGAATGTAGTGAGAAATGACATATACGAGAGATGTGAAAATAATGGTAGGAAGGAAAAATATGGGAAGGTCATCAATGGGCCAAAAAAAAATTTTATAAGTATAACCTGCTACTTTATAGTTACAGAAAGAATAAAAACCTAGTGATACAAGAATGAATGAGACGTAATAGCCTATCAAAGAATTGTTATAAATACGATCATTCCCCTTCCATCCGTGAATACCAAACAAAAAGGGGACAATAAGTTGTCCGCCAATTATCATTGCTGGTATAGTTAGCAGATTGGTGCTTATGTATATATTCATAATTTTCAAAAGAAAAGCGAATGCTATAGCACAGATACCCAATAAAAATGTTAACAAGCGAATTTTTTTTAGGGAAGATTTAATTTTAAAATCATTGATAATAGCAGCTACACTTGT
>PIVM01001145.1 GCA_003353945.1 Gammaproteobacteria bacterium | reverse complement strand
ACTTCCTGTTGAAAATAGGCTACTTCCTGTTATTATGAGGTCACTTCCTGTCTCCAGGAGTCACTTCCTGTTTACAATAGAGCACTTCTGGGTACAATAGAGCACTTCCGGTCACTATGGCATCAATTCCTGGTCTTCTGGAGTCACTTCCTGTTGAAAATAGCTACTTCCTGTTATTATGAGGTCACTTCCTGTTACCGAGAGTCACTTCCTGTTTACAGTAGAGCACTTCCGGTTACAATAGAGCACCTCCGGTCACTATGGCATCACTTCCTGGTAATCTAGACACACTTCCTGTTGAAAATAGGCTACTTCCTGTTATTATGAGGTCACTTCCTGTCATTAGGAGTCACTTCATGTTTGCAACAGACCATTTTCGATCACTATGGTGTCACTTCCTGGTCTTCTGGAGTCATTTACAGTTGAAAATAGGCTACTTCCTGTTACTATGATGTCACTTCCTGTCTCCAGTTGTCACTTCCTGTCTCCAGGAGTCACTTCCTGTTTACAACAGAGGACTTCTGG
>PIVM01001144.1 GCA_003353945.1 Gammaproteobacteria bacterium | reverse complement strand
GGAATCCTGAGGAAGGATTGTAACATAGTGAATAACACTATTTGATCGACTACTACATCACTTGTCATAGGTGTAGTGGTTGGCGGTTAAGGGAAGAGCCTCGTATTATCGATCCTAATGCGTGTACCGTAAGATGGAAGCTGAGGATGGTTACAAGATGACAAATGCAGAAGATGGGTTTCAGACAGCAAAGTCAGCCCCGTGGAAAGGGGACTGGGACCTTTACAAGCGGCAATTCAAAGCCGTGGCAAAGATCAACGGCATGGACAGTGCAATTAAACTGGCAGAAAAATTGGCCAGGGGAGAAGAGCTTGCAGTTTTGAAGAAAACTGACGAGGAACTGACAAGAAAGGGCCTAGCTCAATCGTCGATGCTGCAGGCAAGGCTAGTGCTGAGTCTAATTGACACTATAGGAGCACAACAAGCTCTCCTTGAAAGTGGGGAGGAGGACGATGAAGATGGAGTAGCCACCTGGGTCAAGTTGGTGAAACACTTCGAGTTTGCGACGAAAGGACTGAGGGCCCGC
>PIVM01001143.1 GCA_003353945.1 Gammaproteobacteria bacterium | reverse complement strand
AAAATGAGTACAACGATTTGGGACAACTCATTGAGAAGAACCTGCATTCAAACATAGCGGGCGACCTCAACAGTGGCTTCAAGCAATCCATCGACTATGCTTACAATATACGAGGCTGGCTCACCAGTATAAATAATGCAGGCTTAACCCAAACCGATGGCGACTTATTTGGCATGGAACTGATGTATAACGATAACAGTGCCTTTGATGCCGACGCTATTGATGTTGATGAGCAATTTAACGGTAACATCTCTGGTATGCAATGGCGTGTAAGCACCGATGCAGTAACGAGGGCTTATGGCTTCGATTATGATGAGATAAACCGGATTAAGGCTGCAAAATACGCCGAAAAAGCCACCACCTTTAATGCAAATGAAAACCGTTACAGTGTTAGCAACATTAACTATGATTTAAACGGGAACATTGAAAACCTATGGCGACAAGGTGAAAACTCAGGAACAGCTAATTTTACTTATGGTTATATCGACAAGCTTGATTATAGCTATATTGGCAACACCTTAATTGC
>PIVM01001142.1 GCA_003353945.1 Gammaproteobacteria bacterium | reverse complement strand
TTAAAATAATATAGAGTATAATCTACTAATCTAACTTTCTTTGCTAAGAAAACTAGTTTACTAACAGTAAATAATCGTTCCAAATGTTGACTTACGCCAAGCCTCTAGTGTCCCTGGTAACTGCCATACGCAATGTTGGTACCATCGTAATGTGGTCTTCAGATTACAAACATTATCCCTGTGGTTCTAGAAGCGGCGCCTAAGTATGATACTAGATTTCCATTCTGTGTGTTACTACATATCGATTTCTAAGTTATACGGAGCTTCTTCATTGCCACCTTTATGAAATGTCTGTGATTAACAATTATACTCTATATTAATTTTATATTTTTAGTTTTTGTGTATATAAATTACTTTTATATAAGTTATTTAAAAAAGTAGATCCGATATTTCCATAAAAAAACCAAAAAAAAATGAGATTAAGAAAAACAAATTATTTATCAAAAAAATAGATCCGATATTTACATAAAAAAACCAAAAAAAAATGAGATTAAGAAAAACAAATTATTAGTCCAAACAATAGATCC
>PIVM01000397.1 GCA_003353945.1 Gammaproteobacteria bacterium | reverse complement strand
CAGCAGAAACACCATTCTTGTCCGATAGACCAGATCATTGGGTGTCACCAGCACCGGGTCACGATGATGCAGCCCCAGTTGTGGCAGAAGAACTGGCAACGGAGACAGCGCATGATGACACATCTGAGGACCAAATAAGACACTCGGCATTTGACGGGAGGGATATTCCAAGACCGCAAAGTGGATCAAGAGCGATGGAGAACTGCGCGAAGATCGAGGAGACAGAAGACATGCCAAATAGAGATCGAGATTTGGTAGAAGCCGCACTGGACAACGACATAAGGGTAACACTAAACCAGGAAGCTGAACATGAAGACCAGTCGGGACTCCGAAGGGGTACTAGGACGAGGACCCAATTTGACCCATCACGTATGCCTTCAGGAACGCGGGAGATGGAAGAGTTAGCAAGGCTTGTAGAGCAAGACTCAGATGATGAAGAAGGCAACAACTTTGTACACTGCATGCTCGCGGACACATGTATCACGATGGACGAGGCCATGACAGGGCCAGATGCAGAAAAGTGGTGTGAGGCTATTGAGGCAGAAAACCAGGGCCTGGAGAAGATGAAGGTTCTCACTAAGGAGGATTGCCCACCAGGGGTGAAACCACTCAAGACCATTTACGTATTGAACAAGAAAAGTAGGCTTAATGGAGTCGGAGAACGTCATAAAGCAAGGCGAGTGGTACAGGGTTTTCATCAAATTTATGGCAGGGATTTTCTGGAGACCTTTTCACCAGTGGTGGGCTTTGACATGCTCAGAGTGATTTTTAAGGTGATGGTAGAACGAGGATGGAACATGTGGAGCATGGATTTCACACAAGCCTACCTGAACGCGCCCCTCAAGGAGGTAATTTATGTGAAGAACGATGATGGAAGTACATCGAGGTTAAACAAAGCATTATACGGACTCAAACAAGCAGGAAACGAGTGGAACAAAATACTCACTGCACATATCGTAGCACTTAAGACCTGGAAACAGTCCGAGTTCGACGGTTGTATATTCTTTGCAAAGAACGAAGACAGGATAGCCTTATTAGCGGTATACGTGGATGATATTCTCATCACAGGGTCCTGGGAGGAAGAAATACAACGCATTAGAGAACACATGTTAAACCGGTTCAACGGGAATGTCATATCACAGCCAAAGACTTTTCTTAAACTAGAGATAGAGAGGAATGGGGGAGACCTGATCCTCCATCAGTATGAGTACTGCAAATCTATTGTAGAAATGGTCCATGAAAAGCCCACTAGATCTGCCTATGTGCCGCTAGACCGAGGAGCTGATCTCACCTCAAGAAAGGAAGAGGAGGAGAAGTTAGACTTATGCAAATACCCTTACAGGCAGGTGTTGGGGAAATTGATGTACCTGGCACACATGACAAGGCCAGATATCAGCAACGCGGTCCGAGAATTGGGACAACATATGCACAACCCATGCGCGCGACATTGGAGAGGGCTCCAACATGTCATGAGGTACCTGGCGACTTTCCCCAAGAAGGGGATTACCTTTGAGAAAGAAGAAAGAAGCCGGGGACCACAGTTAAAGGGCTACTCGGACGCCGATTTTGCTGCAGACACGGAGAGCAGGAGGAGCTGCGCAGCATATGTTTTATTTCTGGGAAAAACACCTATAACTTGGTCGTCCAAGACGGAAAGGAGTATCGTGCTAAGCACGGCCGAGTCAGAGTGGACTGCGTTAGCCCGAGGAATCAGGCATGGGGGATTTGTGAAGGGTTTCTTGAGCGAGATAGGTTTAGAGCAGTCAGGAACACCGTGGTTTTGTGACAATACGGCGACTGTTATATCAGCTAAAACACCGGGGTTTAATGGAAGAACTAGACACATCGATGTGAAACTGAAGTTCACAAGACAGGAACACGAGCTAGGAAATGTCAAACTGATGTATTTACCTACCGGCGACCAGTTAGCAGACGGCCTAACCAAGAGACTAGGAAAGAGCAAGCATGAGCAGTTCATGTCTGCAATGCTCAAACAGGTGAGTTGATATCTCTACGTATGTTGATGCAGATAAGTAGAGATAGGGGGAGTGTGCAGATGTAGATGACCCATAGTTGGGGTCTTAGTATAGCTGACCCATTGTTGGGGCCAGCGCGTAGTTGATTCAGTGTTCGGGAAGTTGCCCGAACTGGACCAAATTGTTCCGCC
>PIVM01000396.1 GCA_003353945.1 Gammaproteobacteria bacterium | reverse complement strand
CGATGCTTCAGAAACAGTTGCTGATGGTGATATATTAAATATATCAAATCCAGGTAATTTTTCAAAAATGCCTTATGTTAATTATGTATCTTATATAATTCCAACACAATTAGTAGGAAAAGTGCGTTGTCAATTATTTTTTCCTGCTAATGTATCAAAGAATACAAAGGTTAGAAATAATATGAAAAAATTAAATGTTGAAAGAGAGAAACGCTCAGAATTGTTTAATTATAACAATAGAGATATAGGACAAATATATCAATTACAAAAAGCAATGAAATTGAAAAAGAAAGATCAGATTATAAACAATACATTATTAAAATCCATTTATACACTTAATTAATTTTTTAAAATATTTTTTTCCCAAATATAAAATGGACTTATTTTTTATCCAAAATGGACTGGTTTTTATCCAAATATTTTTTAATAAAAACTAAATTAACTTAAAAATAAAATATTATATATAATTATATGAATAATCAAATGAAACTTTGTAAGGATAAAAATGGTAATGGTTGTGGTATATTAAAAGAAAAAACAGATTTTTATAAATCTAAAAGTAAATGTAAAGAATGTTTAAAAACTAAATCAAAAGAAAATACGAGAATTAGAAAATTGAATATGACAGAAGAAGAAAAAGAAGAGAAAAATAGAAATAGAAGAATAGTAAATATGGCAGAAGAAGAAATAGAAGAAAAAAATAGGAAACAAAGAGAAAATGCGAGAATTAGAAAATTGAATATGACAGAAGAAGAAAGAGAAGAGAAAAATAGAAAAAGAAGATTTGAGAACTTAACAGAAGAACAACAAAAAATAAGAAAAGAAAAAAATAAAAGAAATAATGATAAACAAAATGAAAAAAGAATTAATTGGACAGAAGAAGAAAGAAAAGAACATAATAAAATAAGAAGAGAAAAAATAACAGACGAACAACGAAAAAAAATAAATAAAAAACAAAGAGTAGAAAGTTTAACAAAAGAACAACACGAACAAAGAAAAGAAAAGAAAAATCAATATAGTAAAACAATAAAAGAAAAGGAAAGAAGAAAAAATAATTATAAAAAAAGAATAGAAAATGATTTAGGTTTTAAAGTTAAAACTACAATTAGGAGTAGATTAAGTAATTTTATAAAATATCAAAGAGGGATAAATATAGAAAAATCAATAACAGAAGAATTAGAAGAAGTATTAGGATGTTCCCGAAAGTTTATAACAGATTGGATTGAATATAATATAACTATTGATAATTTAAAGGTTGGTGAATATGATATAGATCACGTTAGACCTTTATCAAGATTTATTATTAATTGTTTTGAAGATATACTTATAACAAAATCTAATCATTGGACTAATTTAATACCATTAATTAAAAGAGAAAATCTATTAAAAAGTAATAGTAATCCTACAAAAAAAGAATTATTTAAATTAGATTTAAGAGTTTATTTATTTTGTAAGAAACATAATAAAAAGTATGAAAAAATTGAGTATAGAAATTATGTAAGTGATTAATTTATATTTATAAAAAAAATTAAAAATATAAAATGGACTTATTCTTTCTTAAAAAAAATTACTTAATTAGCAAAATCTTCAATTTCTTTATCGTTTAATTTATCAGATAAAATGATAAATAATATAGCAGCAATTATAGAATATTGAATGGCAATTTTACCCATATATAATATAGCAAATAATAAAGCAACTTTAACTAAATCATTTTTGAATAAACCTTCTAATTGTCTTGGAAGTTTTATTTTCATTGTACTTCCAGCTAATACTAATGAAGCAGCAATAATGCCGAATACAATTTTATTTTTTAATAAACCTTTAAACATTTTAATATATATTATGACAATATATTTTATTTATTTAAATATAGTCTTTTGAAAAAATATTTATTAATAATATAATAACTAAATATGATTAAATATATTCAAAAATTATTAAAAAAAATTATGGATTTATTAAAAGATAGACGAGTTCAAGGTAGTATTGTAATTATAGCAGTAATCATATGTATATGTTTATGTATGAGAAAAGAAGGATTTCAGATAATTGACTTAATTGTTCCACCATTAGAACAAACAAGTTGTGTTGAATATGGTTATGGATGTAGAATTAATGGAGTTAGTATTGAACCATTAATGATATACAAATGTTCATTACAAGGA
>PIVM01000395.1 GCA_003353945.1 Gammaproteobacteria bacterium | reverse complement strand
AAACACAAGGACGAACCATGAAACCAAAACTACAAGTGCTCGATCAAGAAATAGCCACTACAACCAAGGATGGTGTCGAATATATTTGCATCACCGATATAGCTAAATTTAAAGGATCTGACAGAGCTGCACACATTATCGGCAACTGGCTACGAAATAGAAATACTGTTGAATTCCTGGGTATATGGGAGCAGCTCAACAACCCTGATTTTAAAGTCCTCGAATTCGAGGACTTTAAAAAACAAGCTGGCTTAAACAGCTTTACCCTCACCCCAAAGCAATGGATAACAAAAACAGCTGCTATCGGCCTTATTTCCAAAGCAGGCCGCTATGGTGGTACCTACGCTCAGAAAGATATCGCTTTCGAGTTTGCCAGCTGGATCTCAGTGGAGTTTAAGCTCTACCTGATCAAAGAATTCCAGCGCTTGAAGGAACAGGAGTTTCAGCAGCTTGGTTGGGATATTAAGCGCAATCTGGCAAAAGTGAACTATCTGATTCACACTGATGCCATAAAGGAAAACCTTATTCCAGATGCGCTAACGCCACAGCAAATCAGCATGGTCTATGCCAACGAGGCTGATCTATTAAATGTCGCGCTCTTTGGCGTGACAGCTAAACAATGGCGTGATGCGAATCCGGAACTCAAGGGAAATATGCGAGATCACGCTAATGTGCATCAGTTGGTCTGTCTCGCCAACCTTGAATCCATGAATGCACATTTTATTGATCAGGGAATGCCTCAATCCGAACGTTTGGTCAAGCTCAACGAGCTGGCAATTCGTCAGATGCGAGTGCTGGTGAATATTGGCGCAGTATCGCTACCAGGTGTTGACGAGTAGAGCTATGACTTTTGTCCCGCTAAAACCCATTCCCATAAAAAACCGCGTATCGATGATCTTTGTTGCCTATGGGCGAATCGATGTGAAAGATGGTGCCTTTGTCGTTGTGGATGAAGTTCACGGTGAGCGAAAACATATTCCTGTGGGTTCTGTGGCTTGCATTATGTTGGAACCGGGAACACGGGTATCTCATGCAGCCGTTAAGTTAGCGGCCACTACTGGAACGTTGTTGATATGGGTGGGCGAGGCGGGTGTGCGTCTGTACTCAGCGGGTCAGCCTGGTGGAGCGCGTTCTGATAAATTGCTTTATCAGGCAAAATTGGCTTTGGATGAAAATTTGCGGTTGAAGGTTGTGCGCAGAATGTTTGAGTTGCGTTTTGGAGAGCCAGCACCAGAGCGGCGCAGTGTTGATCAGCTTCGGGGAATTGAAGGGGCAAGGGTGCGTAAAACTTATGAACTATTGGCTAAACAGTATGGCGTAAAATGGAACGGTCGGCGTTATGATCCAAAAGACTGGGAGGCGGGCGATGTTGTTAACCGGTGTATCAGTGCTGCAACGTCCTGTCTTTATGGTGTGACTGAGGCAGCAATCCTGGCCGCAGGTTATGCACCTGCGGTTGGGTTTATCCACACCGGCAAACCGCTATCGTTTGTGTATGATGTTGCCGACATTTATAAGTTTGACACAGTGGTGCCGGTGGCCTTTCGTATAGCAGCAAAGCATCCGGCGAAACCTGATAGAGAAGTTCGAATTGCATGCCGCGACGTTTTTCGTCAAAGTAAATTACTGAAGAAGATTATTCCGGGTATAGAAGACATGTTGGCAGCGGGTGAAATTAAACCTCCACCACCACCAGAAGATGCGCAACCGCCAGCCATTCCAGAACCGGAGTCCATTGGTGATGAGGGTCATCGGAGTTAATAAATGTGAGTATGATTGTTGTTGTCACTGAAGCTGTGCCGCCTCGTATGAGGGGGCGTCTTGCCGTGTGGTTGCTGGAAGTGCGGGCCGGTGTGTATGTTGGTGACGTATCTCGAAGGATTCGGGAAATGATCTGGGAACAAGTTAATGTGCTGGCTGAGCAGGGTAATGTGGTTATGGCATGGGCAACCAATACAGAATCAGGTTTTGACTTTGTTACCTACGGAGAAAACCGTCGCGTGCCAATTGATTTTGATGGCTTGCGTCTTGTTTCTTTTTTACCCGAAGCGGCGGAAGCTCAGGAATAAGAATCACCGTAATGTACTGGTAGATTTTTTACTAAGCTAAATGTTCTTTAAAAACAAGTGTATAATTTTGGAGTGTTCCCCACGTCCGTGGGGATGAACCG
>PIVM01001141.1 GCA_003353945.1 Gammaproteobacteria bacterium | reverse complement strand
GTTAGCTAACGCGGTAAATGGTCCGCCTGAGGAGTACGATCGCAAGATTAAAACTCAAAGGAATAGACGGGGGCTCACACAAGTGGTGGAACATGTGGTTTAATTCGATACTACGCGCAAAACCTTACCAGTTCTTGACATGATCCTTATGGATCACAGGTGTTGCATGGCTGTCGTCAGCTCGTGTGGTGACATGTTGGATTAATTTCCCGAACGAGCGAAACCCTGCCATACTGCAATATTTTCATTAAAATTCAGTATGGACCGCCAGTGATAGACTGGAGGCAGGATAGGATGACGTCAAGTCCTCATGACCCTTATGAACTGGGCTACACACGTGTTACAATGGTGTAAACAAAACGTAGCAATGATGAAAATCGGAGCCAATCGATAAATTACACCCTAGTACGGATTGGTGTCTGCAACTCGACTCCATGAAGCCGGAATCACTAGTAATCGTGGATCAGCATGCCACGGTGAATACGTACCTGAGCCTTGTACTCCCCGCCCGTCACACTCTGGGAGTA
>PIVM01001140.1 GCA_003353945.1 Gammaproteobacteria bacterium | reverse complement strand
CATGGATCTTATTTATGGATCTCAAAAAGCACTTTATGATCACCACCATCATGACCACCAGCAACCTGCACCAACGACACCGCGCCAACCCGGACCAAAGTCACCGCGTCAACCTGGCCCAACTACACCGCGCCAACATGGACCAACTACACCGCGTCAACCTGAACCAATTACACCGCGACAACCTGGACCAAACTACACCGCGTCAACCTGAACCAACGTCACTGCACCAACCTGGAGCAACGACATCGTGCCAATCTCAAAAGCGTTCATCATGACTACCAGCAAAAATGCGAAATTTTGAATATAATGGTTGCATGGTTATGATGTGGATATTTATGATGATGATGATGATGACGATGATGACGATGATGACGATGATGACGATGGTGACGATGATGACGATGATGACGATGATGACGATGATGACGATGATGACGATGGTGACGATGATGACGATGATGACGATGGTGACGATGATGACGATGATGACGATGGTGACGATCATGACGATGATGACGATGGTGA
>PIVM01001139.1 GCA_003353945.1 Gammaproteobacteria bacterium | reverse complement strand
CATGCTTTATTAGCAAACTCATTGTGTGAATAAATAGTAGCAAGTGGAAACATCGCCATTAATGTTTTAAGGACGTGTAACAAACTTTCTTTTTGTTCTGGTGTTCTAGTATCCTTTGGTGTCTTACCATCGCTTTCTACGCCTCCGCAATAACAAATTCCTATAGAATTTTTATTGTGCCCTTTCGTATGGGCCCCTGATTTATCTATATCTCTACCTTTTTTGATAGTACCATCCAGTTCTATATAGAAATGGTAGCCTATATCTGTCCAGCCTCTACCTTCTATGTGCCATTCCTTTATAGTTTCAACAGGTATATGTTGTCCTTCTCTTGTAGCAGAGCAATGTACTATAATCTCATTTATACTTCTCATTTCTTCTTATGTATTAACAACCATTTATGAACTGTATATCCAATAGTTAAAGCTAATAATAATATTTCTAACGCAGGCTCTATCCAGTTTAAACTAGCTAAAGCAAATGAAGATGCATTTAATAAATACAGCTTCAAATCATCTACCCCTATCAT
>PIVM01001138.1 GCA_003353945.1 Gammaproteobacteria bacterium | reverse complement strand
CTAGTAGCCATTTCTGAAGGAGATATATGCAAGGCACTGAATGGAAAGATACGGCGTCGTGCTACGAGGGATGCACTGCTCGGTGGCACACTCAATATTGTGCACGAGCAAATGTGTACCTTGGTTGATTTTAAGCCCATAGAAGAGTCCTCTACGGTAGCGTTGGGAGTCGAACAGCAACAGACTGAGCGGTTGCTCATAAGTAGTCCAGTCTGCAGCGCTGGTGGCATTGATACTACAGAAGCGCCTTCTGTGTCCCAAACTGATGCACTGAAAATGATGCTGAACAACGAAGTTAAGGAATATCTTCTTTTGAACATCCTGACCAAAATTGCTCAAAGTATTTCAGGAAAGTGTGTCGATGCCCATACACCCCTCATGGAGTCTGGCTTTGATTCTCTCGCCTTGGCGGAGCTTGCAGTAAGAGTACAGGAGCAAATCGTTGTTCCTGCTGGAATCCGGCTGGAGGTGACCACTATGGACATGTACGAGCTTATTACATTGCGTGCTATTGCACGGAGGTTAATTG
>PIVM01001137.1 GCA_003353945.1 Gammaproteobacteria bacterium | reverse complement strand
GCATGGCTTCATCCGTAAGGATTTCACAACTGGCGAGTGTCAATGCAGCCACGGATGATGACGTATTTGTTATCAACGACGCTGATACAAACACTCGTAAAATTACATACGCAAGTTTGACGCAGAACTTGGTCTCCACTTCCGGGGACCAAGTAATAAACGGCAATATCGAGCTGAACGGAACTCTCTCCGTGGATGCTCTACTAATTGACTCACCTCTCTTAACTATCGACACAGCTGCCAATGCGATTGGCGTCCTGACCGATACACCCCAAACAACCTTGGACGTTCATGGAGACATCCGTGCAAGTGTGGGTGGTGAAGTCCAATTTGGAGATTATGACAACAGTCACCATATCTCGTTAAAGTCACCAAATGTCTTGGCAAACACCAATGACTACACCCTCCCCGGTGCTTATCCTGCTGAGGACGGTTACGTCTTAGCGTCAGAGATTGACGGTGAGATGTCTTGGATCAAAGCCTTGACAAACCCGATGACGACCATCGGGGACCTGGTCTACAACAATAC
>PIVM01001136.1 GCA_003353945.1 Gammaproteobacteria bacterium | reverse complement strand
TGTAGTAGTCAAATAAGTAATGTTATTCACTATGTTGCAATCCTTCCTAAGGATCCCGAAGAGTGATTCTATTAAGCTTTACGTCGCAACGCTAGGTTTGCGAGTTATTCAATCGAGCTCCCCATCTAAATGGGAACATTTTGGTCCAACTTTGGGCCTCTATCTCCCACGGGAAGATCGCTAAATAATGTTCCAATGATAGAGTTGTCCGGGAATATACGCTCGGTTACCTCCCAGCGACCACTTACAATATTCCTCCTACCTAACACTGAACTGAACCAATTATATGTTGCCCGGAAATATAAGCTCTCTACTCACAACCACGAGTCAACTAAACGCACACTTGACAATGAGTCACCTAAGTGCACGATGGCTTACATTCTCGGACACTACGGATACACCTACTATATGTGTGGTACATCGCTGTGGGTGTACCACAAACGATGAATCACTATGACACTAAGTCGGTTATACAAAACCGACACAACACAAACAACAATCGAAAGGGAGGTAAACATCATCTCACCGT
>PIVM01001135.1 GCA_003353945.1 Gammaproteobacteria bacterium | reverse complement strand
TTGGTAATATATTGCGTCCTTTTGTTCCTGTCTATAATAGACCCTTTATGCCTAGTGCTGAAGAGATTGCCCAAAATAATAGGGCTAGAAGTGCACGAATGCGTATAGCTGCTTTTGTTAGAACACCTTCCAAGGCCTAGCTGCTTAAATTTTACAAAAACTCTTAATTCCTATTACCTGTTACCTGTAAAAAAGATTCCACTGGCTTAAGCAAATTTATAAGCCAATCTGGATACACTAGTACAGGCGAGGTGCTATAGTTATTTTTTGTTACTTTCATTCCCAAGATTGTTGATGCTACTGTTAGTAAGCCTATTGTTATTAGCAGACCTTCTGGGCTATTCATCTTTAGTACATCCCTTATCAAATACATAAAAATCTTCATATTTTTTGTTAATATTAGTGTTGTAAATACTCCTGACAGTGCTCCCCCTATAAGTATTAAATATTCTTTGGATTTTCTTTTTGTTTCCATGCTTATTGGTAATAAGCCTCTTCCTATTATATTTCCTATTCCTATTGGTACCAAA
>PIVM01000039.1 GCA_003353945.1 Gammaproteobacteria bacterium | reverse complement strand
CCAATCCGGGTTCTTTTCTTCGATTAACTCAAGTTTCCAGACACGCCTCCACTTCTTAAGTTGCTTTTCTCGTTTAATTGCATCACTCATTTGCTCACAAAGCTCATACCACACTAATTTGAATACTTGCGGGTAAAACCATCATGTTCGTTGTGTTGATGCTGCCATTTCGCTTACTCTCAAGCATATAAACTGCAGGTCGCTTTATCATCCATGATTCTCTTTTGTATAAATTCGGCCGTTAGTTTACAGGATTTATGCGTTATAACGATAGAGTAGAGGTATTTCATTGGCGATTATTGGCGATTATTGGCGGGGCTGTGGCAAGATGATGTACGCATAAATGCGTGCTATTTTTTCTGGATTCCCGCGTTCGCGGGAATGACGGTAGTTTAAAATACACATTGGAGTAACGTCCGCAAATAGCGTGCGCCCACTTGCCATCTCGAATCATTTTAAAATGCTGTTTGACTTACGGTTACGCAATCGATACGTTTTGAACCTGAACCAGGAATCTTCCTCAGTGACTGCTCTAGAGCCAATCTTACACCGCATGTAAATAATCGCGCTTCAGCGACAGTCCCCAAACGATCTGCATAAACATACAATCTCATGGTTCGACTGGCAAAGCTGGCGGGCACGCTCTTCTTCCTAGCACTCTGCAATCGTTTGTGCTTCAAGCTAGTTTTGAAAACTTCTCGTTGAGAATAGATAATATTAGCGTATTAGCAGGCCATTTACCCCCAACCGTCTATAATCATCCTCTATATGGCAATTGATTATCACGTTTGGAACTGCCGCCAAATGCTATGAAGGGGCTAACTGCTTACGCGCTGATCATAATTTATCCATATGCTTGCACGACTGTTAATGGTTAGCACTAAAAAGAGGTTTAAGAAAGTATCGTTGTACGAGGTTCTATTAACTTACCAGCGAGCACTCCATTACAACTCAATCTTGGTGAATTTATGATGAAAACACAGATAAAAATTAGCCCTCTCTTTATTCTGGTAATACTTGCTTGTTTTTCCAATGTATACGCCGCGAATACAAGCGAACTGGAAGAGCGCATTATAGCTTTGGAGAAAAAAGCGAAAAAAACCGAGCAGAAAAACAAGAGGAAGTTTGATTCTATCAAAAGAAAAATGGCTAAAAGCGAGGACAGATTACGGATCAGCGGTTTTATGTCAGCCGGCCTTACAAAATCTACAGATAAGGTAGAAAGTTTTGGCGTAACATTTCCGGATGAATTTGCTTTCGATCCTGATTCCATGGTGGGGTTGCAATTTGATTATCGCATTAGTGATGATTTCTCTGCTACAGTACAAACCATAGCCAAAGGAGGAGATTACTGGGATATCGATGCTGAGTGGGCCTATATAAAATACCAAAAAGCAAACAACTGGTATGTTAGAGGCGGACGGCTGCGTCTACCATTCTATCTGTATTCAGAATCTTTGGATGTTGGACATACCTACCCATGGGCTCGCCCTCCCATCGGTTTATACCAAACTGCAGTATCCACATTAGAAGGATTGGATCTGTTTTATTCCTTCGATACGATGGGCTGGAAACACGACATACAAACTTATGTCGGCACCAGTAAAGATCAGATCGCGGTAGCCACTTTAACATTCGATATAACAATCAACGATCTTTATGGCATTGTATACTCGCTATCTAATGGCCCCTGGTTAGCTCGACTAGCAACGAACCGGTTTACCTTTAAATTAAACAATAGCGATATTGATTTTAATGGAGAGGATATTATCAAGACCAATAACGCTGCGCTCAAGTATGAAGATGAGAACTTGCTGATCAGCGCCGAATATGGCCATAGCTACGCTAGGAATAATTTAATAGCAAACAGTTCTGAATCAGTTGGCCTAACCACGGGATATCGTTTTGGCCAATGGATGCCCTATGCTGTACACGTCTCAAACAATAGTTTGGACGAAAAACCAACCTCACCGACACCATCCTCAGGTCGTGGCAATACGCTTGGCATTCGATACGACATAAATAGTAGTGTTGCTTTAAAAGTGCAAACGGAACACCTTTATGACTTTGAAGGAACACAGGGACCTTTCAGCCCTAATGCTGGTGCTGAAGAAGCTGTTGACATCTATACCATCGTCATCGATGCCGTATTTTGAGGGGTAGGGATATGAAAAGAGTACACATTTTTTCAGCTGTTTTAATCGTTCTATTCTCTTCTATTTCAAGCGCAGAGATTGCCATTATTTGCAACCCGTCTGTATCGATAACCGGTATCGACGTTAATACAGCTTCGAACATATTCTTGGGTAAATCTGATGACCTGGGTGGTGGCATAAAAGTAAAGCCCATAGAACATGAAGAAGGTAACGACGTAAAAATTCAGTTCCATAAAGCGGTCACTAAGAAAAGTGCAGCCCAACTTAAATCATATTGGTCAAGACTGCTATTTACTGGCAAAGGAAAACCGCCCAAAGAAGTTTTTGATGACGACGAAGCAAAGGAGCTGATAGCAAACGACCCGTCACTTATCAGCTATATCGATAAAGCATCGGCGGATGATTCAGTCAAAGTTTTATTAACTATTCCTTGAGCCACCGTTGTATCTAAAAGCAGCTCGGGGCGGAAGTATAAGAAGAACAAACGCCCCTTTCTTTTCGTCTACTTTACAACGAGCTTCTGGTTGGCGCAATTAAACTGCTGCCAGTGATTATAAAATAGGGTATTTGCCCTATGCAGTGATTATAAATTATCCGTTAACCCAGATAATGCAAACGTAAACCGTGCTTGGAGCAGGTCGAATAACTGCTATCTGCTATCTGCTATCTGCTATTCATATATTAGACAGATTGGTTGCCGAGATTCGCTCTGTTTTTATAAGACGAGATGTTAGAATTTGTCCATCAGCGTGTATATCAGAGGGTCAGCTTTTTCAATGCGCTGCTCAATTGTTCGCGAATACCACGACAAGCGCTAATGTCTGTAAAGGGCGATTTCCTGTCAAAACGTTTCAGGTACAGAGGAACATCTACGCAACTCCTTTGGAGTGGTTCATAGCCTCATATTTTCGCTGCGCCGTCCGGCAGGTTCGGGTGAATTCCGGGTATTCCCAACTGAGCAGATCGACTATTAGGCAATGTCAGCTCATCGAGATATGCAGCCGCAATTCGAGTGAACTGTCAGGACAATTCGCACGTTCAAATTAAAGCTGTGAGAAGAGATTTGAGCTGCTACAGTTTAACCTAATTTACAGGCTCTGGCCTCAGAATTAATCTACTCACGCCCGCCGTCCACTTTGCCCCGTTTGTACCGCTGCTCCTATCATATGCGCTATACGGAGTGCTTCCGGCACATGACCCTGATCCGTAAGCTGATGCAGAACGCGAGCGGCTGTCTTTGGCTCACAACCCCTGACTTGAAAATAGAAAGGTTTATCATGGTGGATGATGCCCGCATTGCGAATTGCATCCATGCGCAATTGTGACTCTGGCAGATTTTGCAATGCTGCCTCTATCGCCTTCATATCTGGATGGCGACGCATCACAGCAATACAAGGTAGATCCAGCTCATCAGCCAGTGCTGCCAGGTCAACGACATTAAATCCACCCAATGCGATACCGTCGATCAGGACAACATGGGTCTGTTCATAGAATTTGCTCTCTTGCAGCATCGTTGTGAGTACGCGAGTGGCATTCATGCCGTCTTTATCAATACAACCCCATAACATGCCTTCAAAGCGTGTATCAGCGCAAAACACGCCCGCCACTGGTACCGGCTCAGATTGCTGGCGAATAAACGGGGCATCATCAAAACCAACTACTCTAATACGCCGATTATTTTGTAATGTTTTGCTTAGGTTCATAAGAGAAAACAGGCTTGCTTATTACCTCATTCGATTTCTAATGCCATCTTAATCGCGCCGCAACAGCGTAGAACAATAACGCCAAAACAATAACCGCGTTAAAACCAAAATGTAAGGCTAATAGTGTCGCCAACACGGTGCTAATAACAGACGCACAACCATTGATACCCCATGCCCAGGGTATCCAGTACTGTTTTTCACGGATCAACCCAGACAGGCCCAGCGGAAACGGCATTCCCATCAGGAATGCAATTGGGGCAAGTATAAACGCGACGGCCAGTATGCGAATAATTAATACTGTTCCGACCAATGCTTGGAGCAGATGTGGCGCCAACAGCAGATAGAGCAATACGACACCTATCAATAAAGTAATCACTGTCGAGACCTTGATGCGCCTCCCTTCCGGTTGAAGGTCACAGAACAAACTGCCCAACCCTGCAAAAATTAAAAATAATGCGATTACAACGGTAGCACTAATAACAGGATGGCTGAGAAACAGCACAAAACGTTGAATCATTGCAATTTCGACAAACATAAATCCCATGCCAAGACAAAAAAAATAGAGCAATACCGACGCAGCCTCACCATCACTGGATGTTTCTTTCACGGATAAACCCGAATTCGTTATCGCTATCTCACTCGTTTTTTTTGTTGAAATATGATTTTGTTTTTGAAATATCAGGGGTAATAAAATGAGCACCACACTCATAAGTACGGCCAGCAGCAGCGTCATCAATAACATCGGGTATCCCTTTCCAATCAGCGCAGCACCTCCACTGATATGTAACGCCATCAGTTCATTGGCAGAAGACCATTTGAAAAATTGGTAGAAAAACGGACGATCGTCGTTTGCCGGATAAATCGCAAATTTATACTGATCATAAAACTGATGGGGCTGGTTTATGAGCGCTTTTGCTGCAAGAAAGTAGTCCGGCTGCCTCAATCGAGCATAGCGATTAACTTCACTTCTTTTGACGCCTGGATAATAAACCAAATCAAACCAACGTTTTTCACAAAAAGATTTTGCTTGATCTATCTGCTGCTTTGTCACGGGGCGTTTTGTTATTAGCAGGGTTGCCGTTTTCCAACTGCGAATCATTATTAAGTGTTGAGCAGGATTCTCCACTCCCTCTTTTCTTAAGACATACAGAACGGTTGCCAGTATTTTTAACGTTGCCCTGGGTGGATGTGCCAGCCAGTTGGTCACTGACAACATGCCGTCGTCTGACAGATGCTCGTAGTACTCAGAAAATGCTTCTGTTGTATAACGGTAATCCGATTTCAGTGCATTTAATCCCGCTCCTGCAATAAGCGATGAATCAGCTACCTGTATTGACACAAGGTCATATTGTTTTGATGAGGATGCGAGAAAACTGCGAATATCTGCTCGATAAATATCAGTCGAGGGTGATAAATCGTCCCATCCAGCATCGTCATTGAATTGATGCTGAATCAGATGAATAAGCTGCTCATTCGGCTCAATAACATCGACTTTAACATTAGAATTTTTCCCAAGGAACAGCTTGGTTTGTAATAAGGAAGGTTGGTCTAATCCCAGCTGAAGTATCTGGTAGTTTTTTGATTTACTATTCAGAAAACGATAAGGCAGCGCTGAACTCACATCAGCGAGATAAGCAGACTGCGCAATGTCAGCTTTATAATAATTTATGGCTACGGGTCCATCACCATCGATAAAGATTGCCATTTGTTGCGGCAGCTCATTGGTAGACGCCAAGCTGAGTCCGGAAGAAAGTCGCAGCGGTATGTTTGGACTAGATACAACCGTTAACACCCCCATCGGGCTATATTGCTCCGCCTCAATCTGCACGCCTGGCAACAACAGTGTTTTTTGTAATGCCTTGTAGGGCGTCGATTTAAGGTCTGTAAGCTGACTAGGCGTAACGATCAATAACAACAATAACACCACCACAGCAATGACACTTGATCGAGTGGCCGTTTTGTGACTGCACGATGAAAATTGGATTGCTGCAAACAGTGCCAGCAGCAACACAGAGGCACTCAGCAACTGAATAAGTGAATCTGGTGGAGCCAGATACAGCAGTAACAACACAAGCGCACCGCCTGCCCCGGCTCCAAGCAAATCACAACTGTATAATGCCGGTATACGATGTGGGAAACGGACCAGAGATAATGTTATACAGTTAGCGGCAAAGAAAAAAGGAATGGTTAGCAGCATATAGATTTGCGCCAACCCCCACCACTGTCTCTGCTGCCAGATTATCTCCAGCGAATTAAACGCCACCTGTTGAGCGAGCCAAAAACACAGGCTGGATGTAACGGCAAATAACAAGCAATTGAGCGTGAACAATTCGAAGTAGTACTTTATCAACCGCCGCTGCAAAAGCACGATCACGGTACCACTGACACCATGCCCCAGTAACGCGAGGCTAATCACAAGGTATGCGAAATCATGCCACTGAATGATCGCAAACAAACGCAGCAGCAACACTTCATACGCTAACGCGGCTCCACTGATCCAGAAAACGGGTAACCACGGTATCACGTCTTTTTTCCCTATCACGTCTTTTCCCCTATCACGACAACATCCTGATTTTGCAGACGCTTTTTATTCTGACGATGCCTAGAGCCTGTCCGAGAATAGGCGCTAGTGATCACCCGTCAAGGGTACAAATCGAACTGGGAGTATCTGGTGTAAGGTAATTTCAGACTTCTCACTTTTTTCTATCAGCATTAAATGCTGTACAGAAAACTGATCACCCACGGGTAATACCATTCGCCCACCGGGTTTGAGTTGTTTTAGCAATGGCGGTGGAATCTGGCCTCCCACTGCTGTAACGATAATACCGTCAAAGGGAGCTGCTTCGGACCAGCCATAGTAACCATCTCCAATCTTCAATTCGACATTAGCGTACTTCAGACGCTGCAAACGACGTTCGGCGGCTTTTCCTAATGGAGGAATAATTTCCATGGTAAAAACCGTATCAACAAGCACGGACAAAATCGCGGCCTGATACCCCGACCCACTGCCTACCTCCAAAACCCGATGATGCGGTTTCGGGTTTAGCAGATCTGTCATCAGAGCAACAATATAGGGTTGAGAAATCGTTTGACCATAACCGATGTTCAGAGGCCTATTAAGGTATGCCAGTGGCTTTTGAAGTGCAGGAACAAACTCATGTCGCGGAACAGTGCCAATGGCTTGCATCACACGATGATCGAAATCTTGTTTACCGATATAGTCGGCCGTAGCGATCGCATCCTCCCTGATACTTTCCACCATCTCTTGACGCAGATCTTCCCAACTTGCCGCGCTCGCCGTACTCACAAAAACACACATCTGAACAGATAGTAGCCCGCATAAAATAATTGCCATGCGAGAAAGCGTAAGCATCTTAAATAACTCAACTGTTTGAAAGACAGAGCCTGTCATAACGGATAGTCCAGATCGAGTCAGCGTATATGCTCATTGTACTACGATTAAACATTTTCAGAAGCGTCTCTACCCATTACGGCAACCGAGGCATATAAAATACGATAAATTGTCGACTTATTTGTAGAAAGAGATCTTACATTTCAACGAATCAGTCAGTTTTTATCTCTCTTCTTACTAAAAAAGAGAAAGGAACCCACCTATTTATGCATAATTGTTCAAGTTTTTAATATCTCTTACTTTACGTGAATACTCTTTTTATTAATTTGACCTACCATTAAACGATACTGTTAAGAACCTTACAGGATGAAAAAAAAGGATTTAACCCATGAACAAAAAGATGTTTCTTATTGCTATGCTTTCTTTCCTTACCGCTTGCGGAGGGGGAAGTTCTTCATCAAATGATGCTGCAAATAAAGATGACCAGCAAAACGTGACTGGATCTTCCGTCGGCGACCATGCTGAGGAAGTTTCATATGTAGCGACGGAAACAGTAAAACGGGCTATCGCTTCTGATGCCTCTCCTTTCTCCCCTGCTCGCCCATCCAGGACAATCACTTCAACATCCTCTAACGCGAAGCAGACTAGAAGGCTGGCCTCAAACGTCGTTACGATAAAGACAACTGATACAAATACGGAAACAATAGCCGGTGATTGTGGCGGCCAAATAGCCACAACATATACCCGTTCATCACCTGATAATCAGAATGAAATCTTTCCAATAGGCTTCACATCAGTATCCGATTTTCAGGATTATTGTATGGATTATGACGGTTACACAATGGTCATGAGCGGTACTCTGTCAGCTGACATGACTTACACCGATATGGATCAACACTCATTTGTTTACACTTATAGTGTGGATTACACTTCCGACATCCCTGATTATCCTTCCGGCACCATTTCGGATTCTGAATCTTGCATTAAGGAAGCCGACCAAGAAGAAGCTTGTACAATATCCTCTTTGTTCGAATACGCTGATGGCGATAATTACGCTATTTCGGACGTCTCGATAGCAGGTTCCGCGAATTCAGGTTACACAGTATCAGGCACACTCTCTGCTGACAATGGGGATAGCTACGATGTTAGCGTCACTAACCTTACTTTTTGTGAAACCGGTAATGTCGAGACAGGATCAATTGAGGCTGAATCGAATGATAACGAGTTATATTCGGTCAGCTTCCCCAACTGTGACGAAATGATAGTGACTTACCAAGGTGTAACGGAAACGCTTCCCCAAAATTAACAAGCATAAATCATGGTGGTATATTGCTGATAGGCAGTATCGAAACACTCCTGGACGATAGATCATATCTGAAAAGTGCTCGTTACAGGGTCTCGACCATCACCCATAACAGGTATCGCCCGCTCATCAGCAACTAATTCAGAGATACGCAGATACATTGCATACAGACAATAGACAATTATATTAGCGTTGATCGCGGACAATACAGTTGGTAAACGTCCTGGAAGAATTGAACCACGGGCGGTAAAAAAAAAGACCCAAACCTTATTCCTTAATGACAAAGCCAAGAGAGCAGGCGAGGGCGGAGGTGAAAAAACATGGTCATCCAAGGAAGCAGAAATGAGACGGATTTCGCGAAAATATGTTTAATAGTTACAAGATGTTAGGCTTAAGGAAGCGCCATTCGTCACCGACCCCTTTATACTCTTTTTATAACTCTATTACCTCTGGCGTAATGCAATCATTGATTGCACCTTAATGATTGCATTGCTATCATTAAGGTGTAAGTTAATTATGGGATCGTCATTATGGCAAATTTAGTAGTCAGAAATATTGATGATGAAGTTGTAAAAGCACTCAAGGCTAGAGCAGGCCTTCAAGGCGTAAGCGCCGAAGCTGAACACCGAAGGATACTGGAAGAAGCTCTTCTCAAACCGAAGAAAAAAAGCTTAGCGGATGCTCTCAAGCAAATACCTTCTGTTGGAAAAGATTCAGACTTTTACCGCAAACAAGATAGTGACGGTGACGATGTATTTAATTGACACCAATGTGATTAGCGAGCTACGGAAAAAAGGAAATTCTAACAAGGGGGTTAAGTCGTTTATTGCAAAAGCGGCAAAGGACCGTTCAGACCTGTACTTAAGCGCCATAACGGTTGGTGAGCTAAGGCGAGGCGTTGAACTCATCAGGCATCGAGGGGATGAAAAGCAGGCCCATTTGCTAGAGGTATGGCTCGCTAATATTGTTGAGCAATACGGTAGTTATATTCTTGAGTTTACAGAGACGGAAGCCCAGGCATGGGGGCGATTGCGTGTTCCGCATTATGAAAACGCAATAGATAAACAGATTGCAGCAACTGCGTTGATTTACGATTTAATAGTGGTTACGCGTAATGTTGATGATTTTGAAGGAACAGGAGTTAAGGTGTTAAATCCGTTCAAGGGATAGATAAATAGATAAATGGGTCGGTGACAAATGCAAATTATTTGCATCTCAACTTCCCATTTCGACTTTAACAGGTCGACCTGTTGCAGCATAACCAATTGACCGATTTAGCGTGCGCTCAATCTGTTGTTTAAATACATTATCGCCCAGTGGCATGGAAAAATTCGTAGCGTTGCGGATATCATGCAATTCATCCGGTGACAATTCACTTTCAAATAATCCACGATAACACTGCAGCCTTTCATTCGGATCATCATGTAACGCCAGATAGATAGGATGATGTTAATTTTGCACGCTACATTAATTGTCTCTGACCCATTTATTAATCATCCTTTTTTTCGTTTTACCCAGTTCTCGACTCGTGCGCCAGGAACTCGTTTAAATTCCTTTTCGTTATTTGTAACAACAATCAATCCGCGAGAACGAGCATGGCCAGCAATCATCTGATCGTATGGTCCAATGGGTTTGCCAGCTTTTGCCAGTTCAGCCCTGATTTGTCCTGTATGTATCGCAGCATGGTCATCGTAATCAAGCACCTCAAGCCTGGCCGCTAGCCCTTCGACATCCGACAGATTTCGTTCAGGGCTGGAGGATTTTTCAGCCCCATAAATTAATTCCATCAGAGTTACTGTAGATATACAGATCTGGCCATAATGAACCTTGAAAGCCTCACGTACAACTTGAGGCTTATTCTTTATAGTGTAAATAACAATGCTGGTATCCAGCATGTATTTCAACATCAAAGATTATCCCTTTCTTGTTCTGATGGTTGCTCTCTATCACTCATGAAATCGTCGGTAACGCCGTCACTGTCGAACCAACTGTCCCAGGCCTCGCCTGCAGGAACGATAAGTCGAGCCCTGCCTAATGGGATGATATCAACTTGCTTTACCGTATCAGGAAGTGAGACGGGCTTGGGTAGCCGAACTGCTTGGGATTTATTGCTTTTGAAAACCTTAGCTCTTTCCATGCCAACCTCCAGGGATATACGTCAGGGATATGCCTAATATAACACATTTGAGGGATATCTCCATGGTATACCCCTAATAAGTATCAGCAGCCCTATTGGTTAAATATAATTCGTTACGACCCCTTTCTTGTGAAATATAATTCGTTACGACCCCTTTCTTGACCCAAAATTAACAAGCATAAATCATGATTATCTATGGCTTATGGCCGCGGAAAATTTATTTTTCCCGTGGCCCTTAAGTAGTGGATGAAGCAGGCTAGTCCTTACATATCCATCACCCAAACAATAATTGTTTTTGTAATGAAACCACACATACCTAAACCAAGAGCAGAAAAAAGCACACACATTCCGAGTTTTCCTGCATTGGATTTTTTGGCTAAATCGTAGATGATAAACATCATGTAGGCGATAAGACCGCCGATGCAAAGCGTTAACGAAATTGATTCAAACTGTGCAATTGTCACGAATATTACCTTTAACTAAAATCGATGCCCAATGGCTAAGGCACGTCGTGTGCCACGCTGAACACTCACTTCACTCACGAAGCATGCCCTGCAATGCATTAGCGCTTATAGCGCCTTACACTCTTTTCACTTTTCACCGTTCTAAAGCACGCTCATGCTCATGAGGAGATTGCATTCCCGCAGCAGCGTCCTTCATCACTGAATGCATAGGTTTTTCACCACCTGTCATATGCAATGCGCCATAAAGCGTCCACAAACCAAACACAATTATTAGCGAACCAGAAACAGCTCGAATACTCTTTTGACGAGCAAACCGGGTAACCTGTTGGGCAAACAGCCCTGTGAGCAATAAGGATGGCAGGGTACCTAAACCAAAAAACAGCATGACACCTGCCCCCTGATATAGACTACTCGCGGTTGCAGACCAGGCTAAGACGCTGTAAACCAAACCACAGGGCAGCCACCCCCAGAGCATTCCAAGCAAGACAGCATGCCACACTGACTTAACCGGTATCAATTGATTCGCCAACGGCTGAATATACCGCCACAATTTGCTTCCCAGGGTTTCCAGTGATGTAAGCGCCATCCACCAGCCCGTCAAATAAAACCCCATCAATACGAGTAAAATCGCTGATGCTATTCGCAGGATAAAACCCATATCTGCGTGAAGCTGCTGCAGCCATAACCCCAACAAGGACACAATGACACCGGCTTCAACGTAGGTCAATATTCGCCCAGCATTGTAGCCAAACAAAATGCCATAGTTGACAGCAATTCCATGAGCGCTTTGGGTTTGGCCACTCTGTTTGAAACTATTCACAGAGAGTGCGCTCATGATACCGCCGCACATGCCCTGGCAATGGCTACTACCCAGCAAGCCCATAACAAACGCCGCACTTAATGAGAGAGGATCTTGAATCACGGTAAATCCCCTCTCTCAGTTTTCTGATGATCAGAATGAGAAAGCGCCTCACTGCCCTGCTCCTGTTCTTCTTTTGAGGTATCACCTATCGATGTCGAGCTTTGCATAGCCTTATCGTCGTCAAAGAGAATGCTATGAGCAGGACCTTCCAAATCATCAAATTGTCCATTTTTTGAAGCCCAGAAAAACAAAGCGATCGCTAGCCCAATAAACACAAAGCTAATGGGAATCAGTAGAAACAGGATATCCATTACTTACCTCCTTCCGGCTTGTCTTTATTCAGGGCACCCTTCAATCGCAAGGCATTACCCACCACTACCAAAGAGCTTGCCGACATCCCCAGTGCGGCGGCATACGGGGCAACCATCCCGGCAATAGCCAATGGTAAAGCCATTAGATTATACATCAGAGCCCAAGCGAGATTCTGCTTAATCACATTCTGTGTTTGACGTGCTTTTTCGAACAATAACGGTATTTGAGCCAACTCGGCACTGGGTAACAGGACATCGGCATTGGCTCTAGCCAAATCACTCGCGCAACCAACAGCAATAGACACCTGGGATCGCGCAAGCACCGGTCCATCATTAATCCCATCGCCAACCATCACGACGAACGCTCCGCCTTCCTGAAGCCCTCGAATGTAATCCAGCTTGTCCTGCGGAGAGGCACCACTTGTTACTTTATTGACCCCCAACCTATGGCCAAGTTCTACAGCAGAACTCGACGGATCACCACTGAGCAATTCAAGCTGAAGCCCTCGTTTTTTGAGACTCTCAACGCAACTTTTCGCATCGCGGCGCAACTCATCACCCAGGCGAAACCAGCAAAGCGAAGCATGTTCATCGCCGAGTAAAATCCACTGCCCATCCTCGTCCGGTAATTCTGGTTGTGCAGAACCAAGCTGACACACGTAAGCGACTGTACCAATGCGATACCGACAGCCCTCAATCACACCTTCAATTCCCTGCCCGGCACACACATCCACTTGAGTCACTGCAATCGATTCTGCAAGCTCTGCGTATTTCTCAAAAGCGGCGGCAAT
This sequence comes from Gammaproteobacteria bacterium, assembly GCA_003353945.1. Classification (GTDB taxonomy): domain Bacteria; phylum Pseudomonadota; class Gammaproteobacteria; order Pseudomonadales; family PIVM01; genus PIVM01. The sequence goes on along the minus strand of PIVM01000039.1, from coordinate 25,509 downwards.
GGGATGCTCAGAATAACGCTCCAGCGCTGCGGCCAATTCACGACACTTCTGCACGGAATAGCTGCCTAGTTTTTTTGTATCTTCCACATTAAGAGCCCCTTGCGTCAGGGTGCCTGTCTTGTCAAAAATAACATGGGTAATATGTGGAAGTGTTTCAAGAATATGCCCCCGGATCAGTAATATTTTTTTTGCACTTAAACTAGCCGTTGCAGCAGTCAGTGCAGCTGGCGTTGCAAGAGACAATGCGCAGGGGCAAGTGACGACTAATACTGACAAGGTCACCCAGAATGCATCTGCCGGATGAACAATCCCCCAATAAAGAGCAACCAATGCCGCAATCAATAACACGGCAAAAACAAAGTAAGAAGACAAACGATTTGCCAGTTGGGTTATTGCGGGTTTTTCCTGCTTGGCACGCTCCAATAACTGGACGATGGTCGAAATCTGCATATTCTTGCCGACATCGGTCACTTCCGCCGTCAAAGGGTTTTCGATATTGAGTGTGCCGCCAACAAGCTTGCTGCCCGGCGCTTTATGAACTGGCATGCTTTCACCCGACAGAGCCGCCTCATCAACACCCGACTCACCCTCTCTCACCAAGGCATCGGCGGGCACTGTTGCTCCGGGTTTTATTAGAATTAGATCACCTTTTTTTAACAGTTTCGATGCCACTATCTGCTGTTTATCACCTTCTAAGCGAATAGCGCTGGTCGGTAGCAGTTTCAGCAACCGGTTACCCAAATCGCTAACACGATGACGAACACGCATTTCGAGAAATCGGCCTAAAAGAAGGAAAAAGGCAAACATACACACGGAGTCGAAATAGACCTCCCGTCCAGCTGTCAGGGTTGACCAGACGCTGGCAAGATAGGCTATTCCAATGGCCAGGGATACCGGGATATCCATCGTCAAATAACGAGCATGCAGATCACGCCAGGCCGCCTGAAAAAAAGGTATCGCTGAATAGAGCACCACCGGGGTCGTCAGTAATAATCCAGACCAGCGGAACAACGCCTTGTGTTGTTCCGCAATACCACTAAGCTCACCAACATAAAGAGGCACGGTAAACATCATGACTTGCATCATACCGATGCCAGCCAGAAGTAAACGGCGCATCGCAATGCGCGCTTCCTGCTGCTGATAGGCTTCTTCTTTTGTCGGTGAAAATGGGTAAGCTTTGTAACCTACACAGTAAATGCTTTTGAGTAGCTCGCTAAGCGGCAACGCGCTGGAGTGCCAACTGACCACGGCTCTGTGAGTACTGAGATTAACACTCACATCCTCGACACCATCGACATTCGCCAACGCATGCTCCAGTAACCAAACACAGGCGGCACAGGTAATCCCTTCAATAGACAGCACTGCCTCTCGAACATCCCCTTCTAGTTCATGTGCAAATTCCTGCTGCAACTGGGCATCGTCATAAACCTGCAATTCTTGTAATAATAAGGGTGAAAGTGTCTCACCCTCAAATTGGGGAGTGATGGCCGGACTGGTTCGGTATTGATAATAATTGTCCATCCCTGATGCAACTATTGATTGTGCAACAGCCCTGCAACCCGGACAGCAGAACCGATGCTGCTCCCCTTCATACTCCATAGTAAAACGATCACCGGTTGTGACAGGCAATCCACAATGGAAGCATTCGTTGGGTGCAGTGTCGACAGACATCTGGCGCTTCATAACATCATGGGAGCGAGTATCTCTCCTCAGCGCCCAGCACACGATACGCTTTAAGCCGCCACTGCTGCTCAGCACTGGTTAACTGAAGATGATAGCGACCGTCAAGATTCGCCTTACGTTTCCCAGTATAGTGCCCGGCCTTGATATGGTAGAGAATAATATCCTGGTCTTTTTCTGCCATGGTAGGATGTAAAAAACTCATCAGTAGTTGACCCGGCTGCGCATCATTACTCATTACCCGCACTGCGATCACCCCAGTTTGATTATCGATTTCAAGCTCGGCATGAAGACCGAGCATCTTCGCCCGATTCTCCATATCAAGCTCCTGATTGATTGCCAGGCCATCTTTATAGTAGTTGTCCCTGACCAACGTATCGCGACCGACGACAGCTATAGTAATCATCGCGATTCCGGCAACAACGGCTATTGCCGGAACAGCAACCACAAAAATCATCCAAGGTTCTTTATACCAGGGAGCCCCTGCCTGCCGCTCATGTTCACTCATAATAATTAAAGCCAGAATAGTTTTGTGTCATCCGCCGTTCAGATCTGAGAAGGCCAATATTTTTTTCAAGTCAGCAACACTCATTTTCAATACTAATGTCAATACTAATGTCAATACTAATGTCAATACTACAAAAGCGGACCGATAAAGCGACTTTCTTCCTGAACGTTAGCATCTGCACCGACTGCTTTCACCGAGAATGCAATATCCATATTGTGTTGCACCAGATCTTTGCGAGAGACTACAATCATAACTGGCAGAGTACGCACTTCGCCAGCGACCAACACTATTGAGTGCTCCCCGAGCATCTCCATCCCGTCTATTCCGCTGACAGAGACCTCATATTTACCCTCATCCTGACTTTTATTCATGATACGCAGGGTGTAACTATTTTGAATACGCCCATCACTGGCTTCTTTAAATAATGCAGATCGATCGCGAATAATATTCAATTCTATCGAATCTCGTGCAGCCAAGAAATAAACTAAAGCCGATACCATCACGATAAGAACAAAGCTATAACCAGCAAAACGAGGCCGCAGTATCTTGGTTTTCCTACCCTGCAAATTATTTTCGGTCGTATAACTGATCAAATTCCTATCATAGCCCATTTTATCCATGATCTCGTTGCAGGCATCGACACACAGCGCACAGGCAATACACTGATATTGCAAGCCATCACGAATATCGATCCCGGTGGGGCACACCTGAACACACTGCTGGCAATCAATACAATCACCCATCCCCTTAGCCTTGTGGTCTTCATTTTTCTTTCGCTTCCCCCGCCCCCTCTCTCTCTCACCACGCGTTTCATCATAGGAGACGATTAAGGTATCCTGATCAAACATAACGGCCTGAAAACGCGCATAGGGACACATAAAAAAACAGACTTGCTCCCTGAGCAAACCCGCTGCACCATAGGTAGTAACAGTAAAAAACGCCAACCAAAAGAGTGCCCACAGAGAAACATCTACGCTACCGATATCTGACACTAAATCCCTGACTGAATAGAAATAGCCAACAAAGGTAAAACTTGTCGCCAATGCAAGCACTAACCACAGAAAGTGTTTGGTAAATTTCTTTATAAGCTTGACGAGGCTCATTGGAGCCAGATCCAGTTTAATGCGCGCATGGCGCGGCCCTTCAATACGCTCTTCAAGCCACATATAGACAAATGTCCACGCTGTTTGTGGACAAGCATAACCACACCAAATGCGCCCCGCCAGGGTTGTCACGGTAAACAAGGTAAACGCCATGATAATCAAGAACAGAGAAAGCAGAACAAAGTCCTGCGGCCAGAACGTAACACCAAAGACATAGAACTTTCGTGCGGGCAGATCGAATAAAACAGCTTGACGATCACCCCAGGTTAACCAGCAGCCCACAAAATAAAAAGCAAACAATACCCACAATGCAATCGAGCGCAACCGATTAAAAAAACCGTACACTTCTTTTACATAGATTTTGGAAGGGTTAACCATTCCCTGAGCAACACCGTGCTTCTTGTCCTCACTGCTGGCCTCACTCCTAGCTTCACTTTTATTAAGAACATTATCATCGGTCACATGCTTATCCTTTAACGCTTTGGCGGATAGCGCAAAGTAAGTGCATCAATGGTGCGCAATACGGTTGATTGTAGGGTGTTAGACAGTACGACCTCAACATTAGACGATGCGAATTTCAAAATCACTCTGCTTTTTGGAGTAAGGGCCTGGGAGATTTTTTCCGCACCCCTAAAGCAGGAGGTGTGAAAGATGCAGCAAACGCTGCGTCTTTCTATTCTGTGCCACTGCTGCCACCTAAACACCTTCTCTTGGATTGGGAGAAGGAGCAATACAACAATTACTGTGACAGAGAATAAACGTATGCTGCAATGACGTGAACCTTCTCATCTCCAAGCAAATCCTTATGTGCAGGCATAACACCTTTACGCCCCAACCCTATAGACTCGGCAATGTACTCCTTTGCACCACCATACAACCAAACATTGTCTGTCAGATTAGGTGCTCCAAACAGGACATTACCTTTTCCTTCAGCACCGTGACAGGAAATACAAAATTGCTTGAAGGATGTCTGACCTTTTTCAGTGGCAGCTGCATCATGCGACTGACCGGACAGACTTAAAACAAATTGAGTCACATTCGCAACGCCCTCTTCCCCAAGCACTGATCCCCAGGGAGGCATATTGCTGAAACGGCCATTCATGATCGACTGCTTAATCGTCTCTGCATCACCACCGTAAAGCCAATCCTTATCAGCAAGGTTTGGAAATCCACGACTACCGGTCGCTGTGGACCCATGACACACAGCGCAGTTATTAGCAAACAGCCGCTGACCCGTTTTTAGCGCTTCAGGATTATTAGCCAACTCCTTAACAGAAACAGCGGCATACTTATTGAAAATAGCAGCGTATTCATGTTCCTTACTTGCCACCTCCTGCTCCCACTGCCCTTGGGAAGACCAGCCAAGAAAACCTTGAAAGCTTCCTAAAGCAGGATAAAGCACAGAATAAACCAAGCCAAAAACGATGGTTCCAATAAACATCCACACCCACCACTTAGGCAGTGGGTTGTCAAACTCTTCGATACCATCGTATTGATGACCGGTCTTCACATTTTCATCCTCCCCAGACTGCCCTTTCTGGGCAAGCTTAAGCAGCACGTAACAACCGACAATCGAACCTAGCAACAGGATGCTAATCCAGACAGTCCAAAAGACGCTCATTTTCTTTCTTCTCCAATTTTATTGGGTTGTGCATCGTGATTTTCATCAGCGAAAGGAAGATTTCCATCTTCCTCAAACCGAGCCTTACGCCCACTGCCAAAGGCCCACCAAATAATGCCAATAAAAGCAATCAGTGAGCAAACAGTCGCGATACCACGCGCATCATTAATATCCATTGCGACAAATCACCGTTTGTTTTTCAAGACCGTGCCAAGCTGCTGCAAATACGCAACAAGTACTTCGGCTTCGGTTTTACCTTCAACTGCTTTTTGAGCACCCGCAATATCGTCATCGGTGTAGGGAACACCAACCTTACGCAGGGCCTCCATTTTTTTGCCGGTCAAGGAGCTATCAACCGTGTTTTCAAACAACCAAGAAAAACCAGGCATGTTCGACTCAGGCACAACATCTCGCGGGTTCATCAAATGCGCATTGTGCCAATCATCACTGTAACGCTGACCAACACGGGCAAGATCAGGCCCTGTTCGCTTTGAGCCCCAAAGAAATGGATGCTCATAAACATGCTCTCCACTCACTGAATAGTGGCCGTAACGCTCAGTCTCAGCCCTAAAAGGACGAATCATCTGAGTGTGACAGACATGACAACCTTCGCGAATGTAGATATCTCTACCTTCAAGCTCAACAGCGGTATGAGGCTTCAATCCGTCAACCGGCTTGGTTGTTTCATCAATAAAGAACAAAGGGACTATTTCAGACAGTGCACCGAAGCTGATGGCCACCAGGATCAGCACAATCATCAAGCCAATATTTTTTTCAATAATTTCGTGCTTCATGTTGATTCCCTCTTACGCCTGAGCGATCTCGTCGTTAAGCTGCTTGCCTTTCGCCGTCATCCAGGTGTTGTATGCCATCACCAACATACCTGCAAAGAAGAGTGCCCCACCCACAACACGAACTATATATCCTGGATAGCTATGTTCCAGAGACTCAATAAAACTGTACGTTAAAGTGCCATCATCGTTAACTGCTCGCCACATCAAGCCCTGCATAATCCCGTTAACCCACATAGAGACGATATAAAGAACCGTGCCAATAGTGGCCAGCCAGAAATGTGTGTTAATCAACTTAATGCTGTACATTTTGCCCTGCTCTCTACCATACAGAATAGGCAGCAGATTATAGAGCGCACCAAATGTCACCATGGCAACCCAACCAAGCGCACCGGAGTGAACGTGACCAATAGTCCAATCCGTATTATGGGACAATGCGTTCACGGTCTTGATGGACATCATGGGACCTTCAAACGTAGACATGCCGTAGAAAGAAAGCGATACCACCAGGAAACGCAAGATGGGATCGGTGCGCAGCTTATACCAAGCACCGGACAAGGTCATGACACCGTTGATCATTCCTCCCCAGGATGGCGCCAAGAGAATCAAGGACATAACCATTGCAGCAGATTGAGCCCAGTCAGGCAGCGCACTGTAGTGAAGATGGTGACCACCAGCCCAAATATAGATAGAGATTAGCGCCCAGAAGTGCACTATAGACAAACGATAGGAGTAGACGGGTCGTCCCGCTTGCTTGGGAACAAAGTAATACATAATTCCTAAAAAGCCTGCCGTCAAGAAGAAACCAACGGCATTATGCCCGTACCACCATTGCATCATCGCATCAATAGTTCCTGAATAGATGGAATAGGATTTTGTCAGCGTTACGGGGATTTCAAGATTATTAAATATGTGCAAAATAGCGATCGTAATAATCATTGCACCAAAGAACCAGTTAGCCACATAGATGTGATTCACCTTGCGCTGCATGATTGTACCGAAAAACACAACAGCATAAGCAACCCATACCACCGCTATCAGTATATCTATAGGCCACTCCAGCTCGGCGTATTCTTTGGCGCTGGTAAAGCCCAGCGGTAAGGTCACTGCGGCTAAAACGATAATCAACTGCCAACCCCAAAAACAGAACGCAGCCAAGCCGTCTGAAAAAAGTCGTGCTTGACAGGTGCGTTGTACGACGTAGAAAGACGCTGCAAACAATGCGGAACCACCAAAGGCAAAAATCACGGCATTGGTATGCAGAGGGCGTAATCTTCCGAAGTGGGTATACGGCAGGTCAAGATTCAGTGCTGGCCATGCTAACTGGGCGGCAATGATCACGCCTACCAGCATACCAACGACCCCCCAAACTACCGTCATGATGGCGAACTGGCGCACCACTTTATAGTTATAGACTGGATGCTCAAATGCTGTGCTCATTTTGTCGTTCCATTCAACTGATCGTAATTTTTTATAAGATGGGGTAGAAACAACGACTTTGAAATTTACAACGCTGCAACTCAAGCTCTCACATCACAAGCTGCTTATGTGCCTTATGTCACATACGAATAACCCCTGACCATTTCATTCCGTAAGTATACTTTCGACCTATCACATGTCAATCCAATTCACTCCCAGGGGAAAATTATTTCCCTACGGCCTGTATTAATATTGACCATTATCACTTACGGTAATAATGGGCGTCCTTTTAATCGCACTTAGAGCTCTGCAAGCGCTTAAAAAAGCCCTTTTGTGTGGCATATATCACACGCATCAACTCTGCGACCAAAACCCCCCATTCACAAAACAATGAAAAACATAAGCTTCAGCACAATTTTTTGCACTAATATCAAGCACGAGACAAGTGTGACTCCCCGCCGCTATATGTGCGCTTAATCACTTCTGCAAAATTCAACTGAAGCCAAACAAAACACCAAGCAAAGCGGTAGAGTATTAAGAATGAAAGCATAAGCCATCGGAGACAGTAGCAATACACACCACAGTTGTCGGTTTGAAATTTCCTTAAGCGGTGCCTTCAGTTAGCATTGCCATGCGTATGACTGATGACACATAGGTAAGCATAGACATTTGAGGGAACAGATATTAGCAGCAATCTGGATCATATTAATAACATGACCATCGAAACCACTCAGGCCACCGAACGCCTGTCTAATTCGGGCAATACCTTGTCGCATGTAGCCTCAGAGCTTAACAGAACGATTAGACAGTTTAAGATTTGAATTGTAGACAGAACGCTGACAGGAAAGGTATAACAAGCTTTTTGGTACTACAAATAATGCGCCAGCAACCTCAGCTCTTTTATATCCAATATTTCAACCACCTTTCCCCTGACACTGATGAGACCTGATTTCTGCAGTTTCGTCAGCGTTCGACTTAAGGTTTCACGACGAAGTCCGAGAAAGTTTGCAATATCATCACGACTCATGGCTAGCTGAATCTCATTCCCAGGTTGATAATGGATTGAATTTCGTTCAGCAACATTGAGCATAAAAGCCGACAATCGCTCTTCTGCACTGTTACGAGCAACACAGGCAGCGAGCTGGCGTTGCGCAACATAACACTGGCGACCAATCAGCTTAATCAGTTTTTTCTGGAAGAGAGGAATTTTCTCAGCCAGCTCATCAAACTCCTGCATCGGTATTCTACATACAGATGCATCATCAACAGCCAGTGCATCCAAACTGTACTCACTTGGATATATAGCCTCCTCTCCAAACAGCTCCCCTGGGAAACGAAAACCCAACACCTGAGCCCGGCCAGCATCCGTTGTCTGTTGCACTTTTATCGTACCGGAGGTTACGGCATAAATAGCCGTCAATGGCTCGCCTTTACGATAGAGAAAATCGCCAGCAGATACCGGCTCACGACGCCCCATAATGTCATGCACAAGAGGGAGCGTACTACCGCCGATAGCAATGGGCCGACAAACATCATCCAATGCACAGTTATCACATGCAACATACTCGTCTTGCCCCCCCACTCTAGAACCCTTATCTTTCTTCATTCAGTACCCTGCCAAAAAATCTCTTGCGCACACAGTCAAATACATGCACCTCTCAATTCAACTCTATCACCGCTATGATAATTTCGGTAACCATTAATGCTCCTTAATGGCGGCGGTATCACGGCGACTTTTTCAAAGTAACGGATAGCTTTCCTGGACACACTATATTGTTAGGCGAGTTCGCTGATTATTTACCGCGCATGGCCTTACAGTGACTAAATACCCTATTCTATTACTTAGGACTGCGAAAAAGAAGAATTTACGATTCCTGACTATTCTTGTGCTCGGCTCCACGCAACATGGATTGAATGAGTTCGTTAACATCGAACTTGGTCAAAGCCTCATTCGCGCCCACCTGCTGGGCCTGACCAACACTGATTTCACTGGATAGCGAGGTGTGCAAAATAATATAGGCCGAGGCCATGGTAGGTTGATTGCGAATTTCGAAAGTTAGCTCATAGCCATCCAATCCGGGCATCTCTATATCGCTCACCAGTAGATCAATGGGATGCTGGGCAGCGACCGCTGCCTCCATAATATCCAAAGCATCTTTGCCGTCTGCGGTCACTTGATAGGGGATATTGAGTCCGTCCAGAGCATCGGACAGCTGCTTGCGTGCCACCAGGGAATCATCTACCAATAAGATATTCAGCGGCTTTAATTGCTCACGCTGTACATCGGTTAAGAAAGCAGATTGGCCCTCTGAGCTATCCGGAAGGACTTTGGATAACATCAGCTCCACATCAATCAATTGCAGTAATTTATCATCAACCCGCGTAACACCAGTTAAAAATGCCTCCTCACCTAAGTCCCGCGATGGAGCTTCAATGTTACGCCAGTTACACTCAACAATTTTCTCTATGCCACGCACTAAAAAACCGATAACCTTACGCTGACAATCGGTGATAATAATACTGCACGATGGCAGCTCGTCCTTGTCAAGTGGCCGGTAGCCCACTGCGGCAGCCATGTCAATGACAGGGATGGTTTGCCCCCGAAAGCATGCCGCGCCCAATACCGTAGGATGGGAATGAGGAAGACTGGTTAACTTAGTATATGGAACGATCTCTCTGACTTTGAGGGTTCCAATAGCAAAATCCTGGGTCGGCGTAAGCCGGAAGATCAATAGACCCTGTGACTGACTTGCTTTACTCTTCATTGACTCAGCTTCTAACTATAGTTACTTACAAAGAGTATGCTTACAACTATTACCTTTCAAGCTCTATTAGCAATAAAATAAATAATTAAAGGCAGATTTTGTGCGTGGCAAAGTTATTGCTGGTGAAATTTGGATTGCATTCTCCACCAACCAGGATAAAACTGCAGTATAATAATCCGCTTTAATTAGCGAAGGCTTTTTGTTTTTTTATGAGTGATGCTGACAAGAAAACAAATACACGCTGGGGACTTGATTCCACAATCAAGACACTGACAGCAAAGGAGCGTTTGCTTAACGCTGCCAAGGCCTGTTATGAGCGCAAGGGAATTTCTAAAACAACAATGGAGGATATTGCGCAGGAGGCTAAAGTAACACGTCGCACGGTATATCGGCATTTTTCGGGCCAGCAAGATATTCTAACCGGCGTAGTCTATCGAGAGGTCAACGCGTTTTGGGCGAGTCTTCTGCAGGAACTGGAACACGTTGATAGCTTTGGTGACTTTCTCGTTGAAGCATTGATCTATACTCTTCATCACGCACCTAAAACTGCCACGCACAGCTTTTTGTTCAATCAGGATATTCTTCCTGTTGTCAATCAGATATATATAAGCTCTGAAAAATTTGTTACGCAACGAGCTGAATTTCTGCGCCCGGTCTTTGAACGGTTGAATCAGGACAAAGCGCTTAACCCAGAACTGGATCTGATAATGATCACCGAGTGGTTTAACCGGATCGCGGTTTCCTATCTCGCCACCCCCAGCCCTTTTTATCAAACAGAGACTGAATTACGCAAACTCTTTCACGCCATGCTGCCTCCAGTAGTTTGTCATTAGAACGGATTTTTAGGGCTCCAACACCACTTTAATTGATCCGGCCTTGCGATCAGCGGCAATTTCAAACGCCTCTACTGCCTGCTCCAACGGCAGGCGATGCGTAATCATGGTCTTCGCTATTTCCGGATTACGCGACATTAACATTGCCGCCAGATCATAATCCTTACCAACACCATTGCTGGAATACAGCATGGCGTTGATAACAGCCAATCCTTTCTGAGCGATCTCAAAATGGGGGAAATTTAATCCCTCCCAGTAGGTGCCCAACAGCAACAAACGGCCATTAGGCTTGCAAAGTTCGACCGCGTTTTTAATCGCGCTATCGGTTCCGGCGCATTCGACCACCAGATCGTAGCTTCCCTCAACCGCCCTTGCACCCAGCTTTTCTCCAGCCTCAAGCTGATGCGAATGGCGAGCAACCAGACCAACCGTAGCGTAGGCATCAATCGCACAGACCACAGCGCTCAAACCTATTACGCCACCACCAACGACTGCCACACGCATACCGCTCTCAAGTCCCGCTTCACGCAGACCATGTACAGCGATTGCCAGCGGCTCCATCAGACAGGCATCTCTCACATCCACATTGGCCGGCAGATAGATCAGACTGTTGCGCGGCACCATGACTTCTTCAGCCATTCCTCCGTCGAGACCAACTCCCAGTATCATGCCGGGCCCCAGCGTACATAAATGGAACTCTCCACGGCCACAGTGCTCACACTCGCCACAGGGGGCCAGCGGTTCCACTGCCACCGGCGTGCCGTCCTCCAGCTCACCGGCAAATTCGTGGCCGCAGGTCACCGGTATAGGAAACTGCATCTGCAGCATATGCACATCAGATCCACAGATGCCGGCCGAGCGAACCTTGACTTTTACGCCCTCTTTTACACTGTCTGCCGATGGCACCGGTACATCCTGGACCTTTACTTTTCCCTCTTCAAATCGAACTGCACGCATGATCTTTATTTTCCTGTCGTTATCAATATTGTTTTTAATACCCGCGCTGACATTACTGTTAATACAAGCCGCTCACTTCTTTCAAATCGAAAAAGCGCTCAACCAAATCCCGCATATCCTGCAACTCACTCTCGCCCGTGGCCTGAAGCTCATCCAGCGAGTAAGTCATGCCATACTGAGCGTATTTGGCAACGCCCATCTTGTGATAAGGCATCAATTCAATTTGCGTAAATCCCAGCTTGGCAACAAACTTTGCCGTCTGTGAAATATTATCGACGCTATCGTTACAGCCGGGAATCACCGGGACGCGAATCACGACATCCTGTGCTGATTTGAGGCTTAACACCTGCCTGAGGTTGTTGAGTATGACCTCGTTTGGCTGGCCGGTGAGTGCTTTGTGCTTTTGCGAATCAATATGTTTGAGATCTATATATAGCAAGTCCGTATACTGCACAGCCTTGTTAAAATGCTCCCACGAAACCAGAGCACAGGTTTCAAGCGCGGTATGCAGATACTCCTCTTGCGCAGCCCTAAGGAGTTGCGTGGCAAAGTCATATTGCAGCATTGGCTCACCACCCCCTATCGTTACTCCACCGCCTGAACGCCGATAAAATATCCGGTCCTTTTCAACTTCCGCCATGACTTCACTAACGCTCATCTCACGACCAACAACTTTTAACGCATCATGGGGACAGGCTTCAGCGCACCGACCACAATCATCGCAAAGCGTACGGTCAATACATGGCTTGCCTTGCTCAGTTAAATATAGGGCAGCATTAACAGGACATGCTGGCACACAAGGTGCGTTGCAGCTTTCAGACCCCGTGCATTTGGATTCAATAAAGCCGAGCTGCGGTCCAATCTGCTGAGATTCCGGGTTGGAACACCAAAGGCATGCCAACGGGCAGCCTTTTAAAAAAACCAAGGTACGGATACCTTCACCATCGTGCATGGAGTAGCGTTGAATATTAAAAACCTGTCCGCTGCTCATTGTTCTAGTCCTTATCATAACGCCTGTGAGAAGTTTGGACTAAGGGCCTAAAAACCATGCTCTGTTCTGCTAATAATGTCGTCCTGGACCGCTTTGCCCAGCTCAACAAAAAAGGCACTGTAGCCCACCACTCTTACCACCAAATTTTTATACTCTTCCGGATTCTTCTGTGCAGCCTTCAGGGTTTCCGCATCCACGATATTGAACTGAATCTCCCAACCACCAAGATCGAAATAGGTTCTCACCAGATTGGCCCACTTCATCATTCCCGCTTTTGTCGCCATCGCCGCTGGATGCATACGCATATTGAAAATGGTTCCCTGAGCCAGATTGATATGTTCGAGATTCCCAACCGATTTAACCGTGGCCGTCGGCCCGTTGACATCGCTACCTTGCGCAGGCGAGCAGCCTTCGGACAACGGAGTTCCCGCACTTCTGCCATCAGGCGTAGCACCACAGAGCATGCCGTAGACTACGTGTACCGACACCGGAGAAATAGTGGCCTGATAACGCCCGCCGATGCCGGTTTTGTATTGACGTAACTCCTTCACCATAGTGTTCAAACAATCCTTGGTAATGTTATCCACGTAGGGATCATCATTACCGTACTTCGGCGCACCGAGACACATGCGTTGTACCTCTGCACCAGTAGGAGCCGTGCTGCCATCGGCAAAGTTTGTTTCCAGAGCATGCTTTAACTGCGCCATGCTCAGCACCTGATCGTCGAATACCAGTTTTTTGATGGCAGCAATCGAGTTCCCCAAACTGCCAATACCCACGATACAAGTATTCAATACCCCGTTACCATAGAGTGCACCACCCTCGTAATAGGCTTGGCCTCTGCCAATACAGTCTTGCGTGACCGAGGAGAGGTAGGGGCAAGGCGTGTACCGGGTATGTGCTTCGAGCAGCGGGAGCAACTGCATAAACATGGATTTTGCAAACAGCCGTACCTGATCGCGAAAGGCCTGCATCATCTCATCGGTATTTTTCCATTGCAGCATATCGCCAACACCGAAAGTAAGTGGCGCACCGGTAAAAGGGTCCGTTCCAGCCATCATCAATTCCAACACTCGGCCGCCACTCCAACCCTGATAGGCAAAACCCTCTGTCCCCCGGCCACCAATCGCGATTTCGGAGCAACCGATAACGCAATAATCGTAGGCATCTTCTTTGCTCATGCCAGGCACGTTGGCCAATTGACTGGGGATGACGACTTCATCATTAAACAACGCTGGCAGTCCACCACCATGGGTCTTCACCGCTTCTGCGCATTTCATCAGAAATTTCTCTGGTGTACGTTTGTGAATTCTCGCCGACAAGGTTGGATCAGCAATTTGCATATTGGTCGTTGCATCCAGAATCAGGTAAGACAATTCATTTGTTGCATCATAACCATCTTCCGTTTGCCCCCCAATCGTCACCTGCACCCAAAACGGGTAGCCGGTATGGTTGGTGGTGAGCAGTTCGGGACAGGCACGGTTCGATTCGGCCAGCTTGAGCCAAAGGCACTCCAGTAACTCCAGCGCCTGCTCCTGTGTGATCACCCCACTTTCAATATCACGCTGCAAAAAAGGCAAGCAATACTGATCCAATCTGCCGACTCCAATCGACACGCCATTCGATTCGATCTGTACGGCAGCAAATATAAACTCGACGGCTTGCAATGCTTCACGGAAAGAGCGTGGCGGATTTGCGGGCACCCATTGACATACTTCGGCAATTTCCTCCAACTCGCGTTTTCGATCCTGATCCTTACATGTCGCCGCTCGCTCAAGCGCCAGTTCTGCAAATCGGCGGGTCCATTTGATCACCGCCTTATCGGCTATAATTGCCGCTTGTAAAAAATGCACCTTTTCGAAATCTTCGGGCATGGAAATATCCAGGCTATCGAGATGCTGTTGCGCCTGCTCGATATGACCATTGAGGCCTCGGGCAAGAACGCCTTCGAAGTCAGCGGCAACGTGCCCAATGCCGCCAACTTTGCCCATGGTGGCAATGGCAAAGGTATTTTCCTCTGCCTGTCGGACCAGATCCGGGGTAAGCGCATCACAGATGGCGGCAAGATTATTGCCACGCCAATAATCCATGCAATCTTTCAGACGGGTCTTGTCCTCTTCGCTAAGCTGCCAGGGATCGCCCTCGCGGGTCGCGATGGTATCGTATTCCCCTTCCAACCAGGTCTGGTCGAACTCTGGGAATAAAAACGCGCCTCTGGGACGAGAGGCAATATTACCCACCAGCAGCTCGCCATCGAGAATCCACAGAGGAGCTTCGCTCAAGACCTTGTCGAAAGCATGTGCCTGTCTCATTACGGGAGGCTGTGCCTCTGTCTCCTGGTAGGATGCCGTCACCAACTCACTGCGCTCGACGCAGATGTTAGGCGTATGTGACAGATAGAGTTGCCGTAACTGCTGAGTTCTCAATGTACTGCAACGGCACTCTCTTGCCTTGAGTACACTGCTGCCGGCTTCGTTATGCTCGGTCTTTTCACATAGAGTCGACTCTGCTGTCATGGTATTTGCCTCTGAATAATTTTGCTTAGTTTTGTGTGCTACCGATAAGATATAGATATTAGTAACACAACGCTTTCAGCCAGCGCCCCGAACGCGATTTTGTCGGGGCCTATTTGTCCAGGCTTAGAAACTTAGAGAGATTTTGTAAAATCAAGAAATTCTATCATTAGCCCACCGACCTCAGAGGCATCGAAATAGGCAAACTCCATCACGCCCATATCATGATAAAAGATAGGTTCTCCGAGTTTCTTGGTGTATTCAGCCTTGAAGGCCGCTATATCCTCGATCATATAGCCTAGATGATGTATGCCTTCACCTCGGGTCTCAAGAAATTCCGTGTACAGGTTCTCGCCCTCAACCGGTTGAATCAATTCAATCTGAACATCGCCCGAGTTAACAAACGCCACCTTGATCGTGGTTTCAATAGGCTTGCCGCGTAGCATAGCGCCACTCATATCGACGTCCATCACCTCACAAAAAGAATCTGTACCAAAAACTGACTCGTAGTAACTGCACGCTTTTTCGATATCCTTTACCACATAGCCAAGTTGATATACCGGTGGCAGTTTGAGTTCCGATTGTTGCTGCATTGTTTTCTCCTGCTGGGTTCTTTCGCGTAAAAATAATTGCAATTTTATCAGATCCTTAAGAGCATTTATTGCAATCTAGCCTGATAAATTCACCGAATATTCACTAATTACAAGATGTCACATTTTCTAATGAATGTGTCTATATTGGCACACACACAGCCAACTGTGCAATCATTAAATTAACGGATAAGCGAAATATGTAAGACATGCAGGTTATAGGTATGTAGCAGATGACTGCCGCTAGCGAACTCGAACTATGTACAACATAAGCGGTCCGTCAGAGCGGACGTTAACGTCGTAAACCACCAGTGAGCCAAAGCTGAGCTGAGCGCCGCTTTGGCCAGTCCGAGTGTATTTTCCTTGTTATGCCATTTTAATAATCACGATGATATTTATTCAGGTATATTTGGGATTTTGGTGGTCTTTCCCTGGTGATTTCGCACCACATATTCTTTCTCATTTTTATCAACAATATAATAGTCTGGCATCAATGGGATTTTGCCTATATTGGTTGCTAATACATACATCGGTTGTGCAAGACCCGTCGTATGTCCACGCAATGCGTCACGAATCAACTCAGCTCCTTTTTCCACGGTAGTGCGAAAATGGTCGATACCAGGAGCAGGTTCACAGTAAAAAACATAGTAAGGCTTGATGCGAGTACGCAGTAATTTCTGATGTAGCTCTCTAAATGTATCCACATCATCATTAATGCCCTTCAATAACACTGCCTGATTTCCCACATTAATGCCGCAACTCATCAATTCGTAAACTGCTTTCTCTGTTCTATCGGTAATCTCTTTTGGATGATTACACTGCGTATTAATCCAGACGGGTACTTTGTGAAAACCACCGATAGCATTCTTTAAGCCTTCAGTGATTCGGTGTGGCAACACAATCGGTAGGCGGGAACCTATACGAATCATTTCGACATGCGGTATCTCGCGAAGTGATGAAACCAAATATCCCAATTTGTAATCCGATAAAAGTAACGGATCACCTCCTGTAATAAGTACATCACGAATTTCAGGGTGTTCGGCAATCCAAGCTAAGCCCTCATCGATATCCATACGTAGTTCTAAATCCTGATCGACAACAAGTTCTTTACGAAAGCAATGTCGACAATAAATTGCACACGTTTCGACAACAGTAAAAGCTATACGATCACGATATTGACGGGCAATACTATCTGGGCGGACTTCCTCGGTTGCTCTATTTTCTTTCCAGACCAAATAATTATCCATTCCAAATTCATTAACCTGCTCCTTCATTGATGGAATTACCTGTTTACGAATTGGACAGTTTGGATCATCTTTATCCATCAATGAAGCAAAATAAGGCGATACACCCCATTTGGTTTTCAAACTTTCAATGGCTCGCCTTTCGTCATCAGACACATTGATATACTTTTCAAGCGCCTCAAGTGTATTCACTTGATTTTGCATTTGCCTTACCCATTCTTCTTGCAATTTTACTCCTACCATATTTAGTGATTTCGACATTATGGCTGCATAAGAGGCATAACGTTTAGCTAATACGCGCCTATTTTTGGCGTCGCTTTGCGCGGCCGGTTAACTTTTTTACAAATGAAGATTCCGTGTTAAAACCTCCGCTGATTTAATAATACGCTTTGTGCGATAAAGCTCCGGATGTTTTTCATTGTCAGTATACCCTGTTGGTTCTCCGGTCCCCACGCTAACAAGCCAAGAAATTTCGGGCCTGCGCTCACCCAGCAGTTTCTTTAGAGCTTGAGGTGTAATACCAAGCGCTTTAGCCGCCGCATTGTAGGTACAACGAGTCTTGACTTCGTTCAGGTAATCAAGTACTAAGGTAATTTTATCCTGCATTTAAGATGATCCTTATAAAGTTAAGAGCTGTATATCGGAAGCATTTCCGATAAGTATCTATTCTGGTTAACACCCTACAATCTATTCTCCATTAACTCAATGACTTAGCTTTTGCAGATGCGCGACTTCTATTAGCTAGCGCCTGCCCGAAAGACAATAAAGACCATTAATTACAACACGTTAGAATATTTTTGACAGGCAAAGTTTTAGTTTGTTGACGGAGCGCATGTTAGAATGCCGCTTGTTTAATAGGGTTTTTATCCCTCTCCCCCTTAAACTTCAAGCAAATAGACCATCTCATGCGACGCTCCTTTGACCCCCAGCTTGAATTAGGCACCACCCCCATCGAAGAGATCAAATTCAACCCGCGATCACATCCCTCAAATTCTTCGTGGTCTGCAATTCATTTATGCGACACCGGCAACACGAGAAGCGGTGTTTGATGTACTTCAGAGCAAAATTGGCGTTGATGTCGATTTTGATAACGGTCGTCCTGGTATGGATTTATGGGTGCTATTGGTATTATGTAGCTTACGCTTGGGTTTGAATTGTGACTATGATCGTTTACATGATTTGGCCAACGAACATAAAACGATTCGTTCAATGCTAGGGCATGGAGATTGGAGAGATGAGCATCTGTATGGTTTGCAAACCTTAAGAGATAATGTTGTATTACTGACAGAAGAGAAAAAGAAAAAGGCCTACAGCTATCGCCTGAGGAATGGTCATACTTACAGGATGAAGTTGAAAAAAACAGGGGGTTTTCAAGATTACGCCGTACTTTTGATGGATCAAATAAAGCGGCGCGTTTTAGAAGATAAAGTTATTCCAGCGAGTGAAAAAATCTACTCCATTTTTCAGCCGCACACAGAATGGATAAGCACCAAAAGTAGGCACCCTGAGGCGAAGGGAAAGCAGGTGGTTCTTCCTAAAAAAGGTAAAGTATCTTCAGCAGAAAAAATACAAGCAAGAACAGCAGAATATAGAAAAGCAAGCGGTTTAGCCTTACTAAATCCTATCCGCCACATCACTTAATAACTGAAATACACTGTCAGGGGAAGGCGTTGTGCTGCAAACGAAATTGATCATATAACAACCTGCAAAACAGCCTGAGTGATTGCCCTTAATCGCTTGCTGTACATTAATTGATCGGCAGATGGGCCCTGAAAACTGTCGGGTTGGCTGATGATTGGCAAAAAGCCGGGTTTCCGTGCTGGCACTAACTATTGGAAATGATTACGATAGCTATGATAATTATCTATATTTTTGCACCGTGGTATTTACGCTACCGTCATTCCCGCGCACGCGGGAACCTAGAAAAAAGAGCGCGCATTTATGCGCACATCAATTTGCCGCAGCCACTGCTAATTATCGCAAGTAAAATACCTCTCCTCCATCGTTATAACTCATAAATCCTGTAAACGAATGGCCGAATTCACACAAAAGAGAATCATGGATTATCAAGCAACCTGCAACTTAAGAAATGGAGGCGTGCTTGGAAACTGGAATTAATCGAAGAAAAGAACCCGGATTGGCAAGATCTTTGGGAGGAGATTTGCGCATAGAAAATCAAGATGTCTCAGTATTTAACTAACCAATGCAAGCTCTGCGGTGAAGGGTGGTTGCTGCAAGCAGCTCTTTTTTTCTGGGTTCCCGCGTGCGCGGGAATGACGGTAGCGTAAAATACACGTTGAGGTAACCTCCGCGATGGGCAGCTTACCTGTTCCAGAAAGCAAATCCTCATGGCCCGCTTTCTCTAATATGCAGTCTCTCAGTGTCGGGTCAAGTCAGAATCTATTTCGAAAACCGTAGGTTCGAGTTTGAACATATACATCTGTGTACACACCCTATGTAAGACAGGTATCGACTAAATATTAGTCGATACCTGTCAGTATTGTAAGTATTGTATTTCATTTTCAAATCATGAGTACTACCATTTTGATTAGATGCCCAGAATCGGTATTTTGTTGTATCGGTTACACTACTGTCAGCGCATGAGTCCATAATTAGCTCAACAGCCATTGTCGCGGTCTTTACCGCATGAATTGCACCATAGGGAACAAATGCCTCCGCAGCCTGTGAGGTTTTTGGTGACTACTTGGCCTGGCTCAATCAAAGAGGAAATACTACTAAGAGTTGGGCTGTCCCATAAGTTTTAACAACTCATTTTTCTATGAGAATGATACATTACAAAGCCTCTTACGGCGGTAACGCCACTCCCGCTGTCGTAATACCAAAGTACCGCTGGTGTAATAAGCGATCGTGTTATTTTGGAATGCCAATCAAATAGCTGACTTTTGAACCCGGGATAGCTCCCTTGGCAAAACCGGTTTGCCATTCATAACTAGCCTTGTTATCCAGTTGATCAATCAATTCATTCATTTCTTCAGGCGCGTAGGTGCGAAGGTTTGAAGCTATACCATCCCAAATAACCAGTAGTGGAAGAATGGGCAGAATATAGGTAAAGACAAGCCGTAAAATGTTAAAAGGCTTGATAAATGGTGTGCTAAAGCCGAGCCCTAGCATAGCACCGAGAGAAGAATGTATGTGCGACATTAAAGACCGGTTAGCCAGCTCAAAAATAGCAATCGGCGCGTTTTTATCAATAGCATCCTGTAAAATTCCTTTAGCCAAATGCGGCGGGAAGTGATGGAAGCTGGAAAACAGCGTTCTAACCCCAATTAGGTTTTCGGGTACGTTAGTCGCATCAACCGAATTCGATTCAAAACCAATCTTTCCATCCGATTCCTGTTGCGCCTTCTGAAACGCAGGCAAGTTAGGGTATTTGTCGGTAAGGGTAATATTGACATCCATACCATGTTCGGAAGCCAATTGTTGTTGCAACAAACTATTCGGGCCAGTGCCACCAGAGCACAAATCTATCGTGTTGTGTAAGCCGGTCTTCTTCATGACGTCAGCAACTTTGTCAACCGAGGGTTTGTATAGATTAAAGGCTGCCATTTGGGAATGGTAAAAGTCCGTCATAAAGTTTCGTAGTGTTGACGGAAACCATTCAAAATCCTCAAATTCAATCGCTTGTGCGCGTTTCATGCTGTCCTCGCTGTTTCAGTATGGTGCCATTCTATGCATGGTAATGTGGCTGTTTTGGTTATGCGCGTGAATAGTCGCTAATGGATCAGTCATCAGTCCTGCCAGCTGATCCCGACTGATGCCCAGCGAGATTGGTGCCTGAGTATCGGTCGCGCCTGGTGCCAGCAGCAACACCTCAACCAAACTAATATCGAAATCTGGCGCCCACTGTAATAAAAAAATGTTCCGCCTTATATTTCTGTGAATCGTGCTCTTCAGATCCGTGGTTATAGAGTCCTGCAAAATTCAATTCAACAGACTCGTTTAGGGCATAAGCAGCGCCGGCCGTCCAAATCCATAAATCAATTTCGCTGCTCCCGGCGTAAAGATATTTTTTGTCTGAAGACGGATTGGTATATTTCAAACCAGCCCTCACAGACAGATTATCGCTCATCATATATTCCAACCCCAATCCCATCCGCCAGCTATCTTTCAAATGAGTTTCAACAGTACCTAACTTGGTAAATTTATATTTGTCCGTGTCACTCCATGTCATGCGAACAAAGTTGAGTCCGAGCGTAAGATTTTGGTCCGGTTTATATCCGAATCCGAGATCAAAATAATAAGGGAGAGTGAATTCAATCTCTGAATCATATTTGATTCCCGCCTCTTGTTCCTCACCATCCATTTTAATAGAGGATTTACTTCTGACATTAAAGCCTATGCTCAACTTGTCAGAGGGTTTATACAGTACACCAATGTTTCCGCCGTAACCGGCTATGCCGTCATATTCATTCTCATACCCCATGTTCTCCTGTGAATAATTCCCCATGTACACGAACGCGCCAGCACCAACAGACAGGTCCGGACGCAACCGGTAGGCAACCGCAGGATGAATCGCCATAAGGCCCAGCAGAATTTCCGCGTCGTTTCCCGGGATTCCCTCCAGATCTTCAAATGCAAAGCCACCACCCCCAAAAGGTAGATAATTCCCAAATCCAAAGGCCCATTTATCATATGTCTTGGACAGGAACAGGCCGGGATTGATGTACTGTTCATCACTTTCATCTTTGCCTGCCGTGCCGGTACGGGTAAAGCCGATCAACTGGTAATGACTATATAATTGGGCATACAACTCATCTTTGTCATTGAACGACAGTCCACTCGGGTTATGGTGTACGGCCGAGGCATCATCAGCAATACCGGTAAAGGCCGTTCCCATAACGGAAGCCTTAATGCCAACAGCAGCATTATCAAGCCCCGTTCCTAGAGCTTTTACGGAAAATCCAATACCACAGAATATTACCGCGCACTCTATAAGTGGTCTCTTTTTCATATTCGAGTTCCTTAGTTATATTTTTCTGCCCACCGCCGCGCCTTCGGCAATGGCAACCAGAGCGTCTCGAGGATTTTTCGCATCCCCCACCACAGGGTCGCCTTCAGCTTCCAAAACAAGCCAGTTGGGATATTCCATGGTCTCGGGAATGTAGCCCGTGTCGATCTTGAGACCACTGTTGGCGACATGAAGTAGCGTGTTTAAAACTTGGAAAGTTTGCGCAGATAAACTTCAACCATATTGGCAACTCGTGTTCCTGATAGCGCGGCTTGATGTGTCCCCATCCCCTCCCCGCCAGCATCAGTTCCTGCTATATACAAACCGTTAACAGGTGCATCTGATTTAGGTTTGTCTTTACCGCATTGCCCAACAATTTGAGCTGCACCGACACACTCTCCACCAGTTTTAGGCATGGTAGTATCACGAGTAAGGTCACGGATCTCACGCGGCCCATTGTACTCTCGACGCTCGCAAGCAGCCCAGATTTCAGGAAAGGTTTCTTGCATCTGCCTGTCCATGACATCGTACAGAGCCTGAATCTCTTTAGCATCCGGATCTGCAGAACAAACTGTGCCACTCACCAATACCTGTTTACCTGGAGGCGCAGCGTTTTCGTCATAGAAACTGTGATTACACATAAACAGAACAACTTCTTCTGGCATTTCTCCTTGTTTGATTTTTTTGTAACGTTCGGTATCCAGCCAGCTGTCATCAGACCACATGACGTACATGCCGGTTTTCATGACTTCCTTATCAAGAAAGTAGCGAATACTGGTAAATGCCCAGCCAGGTACGAGTTGCTTGATATAGTTTACATAAGCTTTGTCAAAGTGTTCTTCACCAACCAGTTTTAGAATGGTTGGTTGAATACCGGCGGAGCTAACAACAACAGGTGCGTAAAATGTGCCTTCACTGGCATCAACACCTGTAGTACTACCATTTTCGACAAGAATTTTATTCACTTTGCAGTTCTTAATTAAGGTACCGCCGTTCTTTTCAAATTCACGACACATGATTTTTGTCAGGTTACCAAAACCGCCCTTGTACTGGCCGCCACCACCTTGAAGGAATAATTGTTGCAGGATAATCAATTGCTCAGAGGCAGATACTAGATCAACAGGTTCTGCTAATGAAACATTAGAGTGAAATGCCATATAGTTATACAGTTCATCAGGCGTATCTCGTGCATCCAGCCACTCTTTCATGGTGACATTGTCGACAGCAGAAAGATCTTCCGGGGTCAGCTCCATGATTTCTCCCATTATAGTGAGCATCTTGGCCTGCTCCACCTCATCCTGCATATCAAATATCTCGAAGAAGGGTGAAGGGTCGGCCATAGCCTGTTTGCTGGATGCCACTCTGTAGTCTTTCCAGTCTTTACGACGATAAGCGAGGGTAATAACATCGCGAGGATCATCCGGTTCAAGCGCTGGCTGATATTCATCATAGACGCCGAGTTCCTTAAAGATCTCTTCAAACTGGTTTCCACGCATGGGCACCTGACCATGCGGAAACAGATCGTAGGCATAACCCTCTTTTTCAATGCTGATCATTTTGCCGCCCAGCAGATTACCTTTCTCAAGGAGTAATACATTTTTGCCCCGCTTTTGCAGCAGGGTTGCAGCACTCGCGCCACCTGGGCCGCTACCAATAACAATGACATCATAGTTTGTATCGGGCATAACATTGCTCCAAAAAATGGGTTGCCGCCTCGACAACCTCAAGGTATGTAAAAGTAAGTGGATTCTAGCATTTCACTAATTGTCCGAAAATTGCAATTATATAGACATTGTTTGTCTAAAATTAGACAATAAAGCTACTCACACAAACAATCTAGATAAGACGATCTGCAATGGATAGTTGGGATAATATTCGATACTTTATTGAGGTGGCACGCTGCGGGTCGGTATCCGCTGCATCAGACAAGATAGAGGTCAGTCACTCCACCGTATTGCGCCGCATCGAGCAACTTGAGCAGGGGCTAGGAGTAAAGCTGTTTAAGCGACTCCAGAGTGGCTATGAGCTTACTGACTCGGGAGAGGGTCTGCTCAACCGTGCGTTTGCTATGGAAGCTGAAGCCATGGCGATTGAGCGCGACTACCTGGGCAAGGATGAAAAGCTGGCCGGCACATTGCGTGTGTCACAACCCTCTGATGATGTTGTGGATATTTACCCAATATACGCCAAGTTTATTAAAACATACCCAGAGATCCGCCTCGAAGTTTCCCCGACCGGGCTTATGGCCAAGATGACACAACAGGAAACTGATGTGGCCATCCGATTTACCGATAAGCCCCATGACTTACTTATTGGCAAGAAAATCGGTCACCTGAGATTTCGCGCTTACGCTCACAAAAAATATCTACAACAATTTAAGAAACGACCCAAGCTTGGGCAGGTAGACTGGATAATATGGCAAGGTGAGCCCCTGGTTATGCAAAGAAACATCGTCTACAACTGGATCAACGAACAGTTGGAAAAACCAAGGGTGATCTTGCAGACCTCCAGCGTATCTGGCGTGGTATCTGCAATACGAGCAGAAATAGGGGCAGGTTTCATTACCGATTGTATTGCCGAACAATACGCCGATTGGGTTAGCTTACCGGGTACCGAAATTACCGGTGCCTACGAACTATGGCTACTAACGCATCGCGATCTCAAGCATGTCCCTCGAGTCAGTTGTTTCATGCGGTTTATGGAACAAGAATTAAGAGCTCTGGTCAAGCGGCATAACTGAGCAATTGCAATTTAAGGGCCTCGGAAAATTTATTTTTTCCGCGGCCCTAAGGTAAAACAAATGGCATTTTCAAAAGATAGCCGACTTCCCTGTGAGCTCAGCAACGACTTAGTCGCTTCTGCCTGGAGAAAACCGCCTTACTATAATTTTATCAGTAATAAGCAGAGATTTTTCGTGTCATTCAGAGATTTTCTACAGCGGTTCCAACTCGTATACATTTTACCTGTAAACTGCCGAATCATACTCTCACAGTATATGGCATAAAACGGGATATGAAACATAATGAAATATCAATTAGCTGCCGTTGATGCGGATTTTTTAGACTCAGCAAAAAAAACCACAAAACGGCCTCCACACCATTCTGCTGTAGCTGCGGGCGTTACGACTGTTTTCGAAAGAATATGGTTAGCCCTTATATTTCATCATTAGCTTACATGATGGATTAACCATAACTACAGAGTAGAGCTGCTTCTTAACAATTTGTAGAGCCTGCGGTAGAATTACGCGCGCGTAAATGTGCTCTCTTATCCTGGGCCCCCGTTTTCATGGGAATGACACTAATACAGCTTAGAACTTATGCGTCAAACAGTGTTGAATTGAAATAACATAAATATAAGGGCTGTACATCCTAATTTCCCACCGATACCAGTTGCTGGATCTCCTGGTCCGTCAATGCTCGACTGTATATGCGCACGTCGTCGATCTGCCCATCCCAGGGCCGATCGGTTGCACCCGAGGGATTACCGCCAATCCAGGTTGATACCGCGCTGTTGGGCGTGATACTG
>PIVM01001134.1 GCA_003353945.1 Gammaproteobacteria bacterium | reverse complement strand
ATCGATCCGAGCCCATTCCCCGCCATTCTCCGCCCAGGTTTAATCTGACGAGGGATTACCGCGAGCGGTGGAGAGGACCGGAACCTATTTCCGATGACCGGAGGAGGAACTACGATGTGTCCCCTCCGCGGGAGGACGAGGATTTTCAGTATGAAGACGAGCCCGGTTATCACCCATCAGGGACTCGCCATCCCGGACCCAACAGTGGCCGCCGAACACCCCCAGGCGGTGCAGAAACCCGAAGAGGAGGGTTCTATCAGAACACTCGCCCATCGCCCCCTGGAAACCGGGAGAACCCGTATGCCCCGCCGGACCGGGGATACCATCCCACGGAAGGAGATCAGGAGGGTGACAGGGAGAGGCCGAGACCCCGGCCGGAGCGAGAGCGGAGGGATAGCCCCTCAAGAGAAAGGAGGGACAGCCCCCCCTCGCGACAGGGGAACGATCCGCCAAGGGAGGGTGACACGAACCGACCCCATCAGGGTGAGGGTTCCCCTCCGGAGGATAGGAATCAGGACCGTCGTTCATCA
>PIVM01000155.1 GCA_003353945.1 Gammaproteobacteria bacterium | reverse complement strand
ACTTGCGCGATCAATTTGAAGATTATCCAAAATGAATCAGTTGAATCTATATACATAGTACTTACGGTTTTCAAAATAGGTCCCGACCTGACCGTATGCCGAGGGATAACTTTTTAGAGTAAGCTGACTCTGAATTTTTGCTTATTGAAGGTAAATTGACTTATTCATATCACGGCTTTTGTTACAGAGCGGTCCGTCAAGTGATGATTTCAACTTCGTCTGCTTCAGCTCAATTTCGCCAATTTACTTTCTCAGATTTTTTTGAAAGCATATGGCTGAACCTGCTACAGAACGGCTATTTGGCAAGATCAATTATTGATTACCCTAAATGATAAAGCTGTCGTTTGCAGTCTTGTTCGGTTTCATGCTGTTATGGTCAGCCTAGACCAATTTTTATGCGTCAGTAAAACACATAATTTCCCAAAAAAAGCCAGTCATTTTTCACAGGATCGGCGCTCATATCAGAAATCCGACTGCTTTTGTCAATAGATGCATGATTCGTTAAGGGGCCCACCTCATTGCTTCTTCCTTAGTTTTAAAGACTTTTGTTTCCCAAGGGGAGGACAACATTTCAGATTCATACAAATTCGCAAACATTTCTACAATTTCGTCGGTGGCAATAATTGCCGTTTTGATTCTAGGATTTGTCTTTGACGCTGCAATATCCTGTGCTGCAATTTTTATACACTCCTCAACGGTTAAATTGAAATCTTCTACCGCACTCATGTCCCATATCGTAAGACGTGCATTATCAAATCGAGAGTCTCCGTGAAATACCTCACTACATGCAATAAGATCATTGCCACCACTATCGCCAAAAAAGCTAAAAATACACACGCCGTCTCCCCATTCAATTGTATAACTCATAGAAAAATCCTAAATATCGTAATGCGTGAAACGCTGGCCATACTTTTTAGTTTTCAACAATTCATTTACAGTTTCTTTAACATTGTCCAAAACCAATGGCTTCTCACAAATTGCAGCAGCACCCAGCGAAGTCAGTTTTGCCAATACTTTAGGATCGTTGTCGGCAGTGGTTGCAACAAAGGGGAGCGAATCGCTAATACCCTTATCTCTAGCAATTTCTAACACCTCATAACCATCCATAACCGGCATATTGATATCAAGCAACACAATGTCTGGGTGCCATCGTTCCAGTGTGTCGAGTGCCTCTTGTCCATTGGAGGCTTCGAAACATAGATAACCCTCTTTCTTTAACATTTTGCTAGCGACCATCCTGTTGACTTTGTTGTCGTCGACGATTAATACTTTCTTCTCTTGAACGTCTTCTATATTGGACTCATCAGTTAATTCATCAGCAGGTAGATCTTCGATTTTTTCCTCGCTTTTCTCACTTTCACCTTCGTACTCATAGGTTAATCCTAAATGTCTACCGACCACTTCCAATAGTTCCTCCCGACCAAACGGTTTGCGAATAAAATCGTCCGCTCCCTGATCCAGAATATATTGTCGCTCCTCTGCAAAAGAACTGGCCGTGATAGAAATCACGGGTATCTTTTTGCCTCCTTCTATCGCTTTTATTAGTTTGGTTGCCTCCAAACCATCCAAACGCGGCATCCGTCTGTCCATTAATACCAGATCCGGGCTTTCTTTCTTAAATTGTCTGACAGCTTGCACACCATCACAGGCTTCCACTATTTCGAACCCAATAGGAAACAGTATTCGCCGCTGTAAATAACGGATCGCTTCGTCGTCATCGACAATAAGCAGCTTCTTATTCGGCTGGCCCGGTTGAAGCCCGATGACGGATTGCCGTTGTTTAACGCTCTTAGCATGCCCCTCCTTAACAGTGAGTTTAAGCTGAAATTTGGTTCCAGCACCTAAGGTGCTCTCAAAACTGATATCACCACCCAGCATACGTGCATATTCACGGCTTATCGCTAGTCCCAAGCCGGTGCCACCCTTGTGTTGTATGCCTGCCTGTGTCTGTTCAAATGTTGAAAACACCTTATCTTTTTCAGAGTCAGCAATACCTGGCCCTGTATCAATAACATCAATGATAAGTTCAATCTTGTCATCGTGCTGACACATCGCATCGCACCGGCAGACAACCTGTCCATATTCAGTGAATTTGACGGCATTACCTAACATATTAATTAATATCTGACGAAGTTTGCCTTCATCGCAACAAATACCATCTGGTAATTCGTCCACTCCTTCAAAAATGAGTTTGATAGCTTTTTTGTCCGTTCGAATTCGAAACATCTGCTCCATACTGTGAAGCATCGATTTCAAACTGAAATCAGTATTCATTAGCGAGGTATGCCCCGCTTCTATCTTGGATATATCCAAAATGTCGTTAATTAAACCGAGCAGGTGAGAACCGGAATCATTGATCGTATGAAGAAACTCCATTTTCTCTTCTTCTGTCAAAGAAGAATCCACTTGCATAATCTCAGAGAAACCCAGAATTGCGGTCATCGGTGTCCGAATCTCATGCGACATATTGGCCAGAAAAGTGCTCTTAGACAGATTAGCCTTTTCCGCTTCATTCTTGGCCTGTGCAAGGTCGTGCGTTCGCTCGTTGACTCGCTGTTCAAGCTCGACGTTCAAATCTCGAAACTGATTGATATTGTTTTGTATTGAATCCAGCAACGTATTGACTGTACGCGACAAGGTGCCAATTTCATCCTTCTCATGTTTCTTCGGGATGGGCAGTCGCGTGCTTTTTGGGTTATTTGCGTCAACTTGAATGAGCTTCTGGATCAATCTGATTAGCGGCAGACTGATAACAAAATAGCACAACGCCAATAAGGCAATCGCCAATAGTATGTTTCTCACTATACCCGCAAGCAGAATAAAAAAGGAACGCTCAAAAAAGGTTTTATACGCGTATACCGTGTCGACCTCGACGACCAATTTGGCTTTCTCGAGTGTAATACCATCGATAGAAATCTTTGCTTCGAATTTTCGATTGTCTTTGATAAGAAAGTCTGGCATCCACCAGGCTGGTTCCATTGTCTCTTCCCGTCGTCTCTCTGTCATCAACTCCCCACCGTCATTGGTGATAGTGACCAGGATGATGGGGCGATAAGCCAGTAGACCCAACGCTATTTCTTCGGCCAATGAATTATCGAGCTCATAGACCGCGCGGCTTAGCGGCTTTTCCATAATGCTTAACGTCTGATTGACGGTTTGGGTCAGCTCATCTTCCAGTTTGACAAGATCAACATAAATCTGAATACAGCTGATAAGTAATCCAAATACCAGTGCAATGCAGACGCCCCATGCAGCTAATCGCAATGAGATAGATCTGTTAAGTCGATGAAGACCCTCTTGCTTATCACTACTGTTGGATATCAACGTGTCGTCAACTCTCTGTTATTTTGGAATGAAGAAAACAGGTGTCTTTGAACCAAAACCAATTAAAGCGTACAGGTATACTAACGCAGGATTTTTCCATTTTCATCCCGATTAAAGGAGTGAAACAGTTTCACATCAACCTGTTCAACGCCAAATTGCTTTAACTCATCTGGCAAAACATCTTTGGGAACATTGTTTTCACCCCAGTAGGCTTCGTGAATTTGCAGGTACTTTCCATTTTGTTTGATTATATCAAATCCCTTATCGTACAGTTGTTTGAATTGTTGGGATTTTACATTGTCCTTTACAAACGCTAAGGAGGCACCTAAAAGCATTGAGGGGACAAAATCAAAGTTATGCCACTCGTTGGGGAACAGACTTTTCACTAATAAGAGGTTGGTGAGGTGAGATGTCTCAAAAAAATCAAAACGACCTGCTTTGGTCATTTTAACAAGCTTTAGTGGCGTTTGGACATTGTGGATATCCAGTTCATATTGTCGATACGTTTCTATATTGGGAGAATGAATTGTAGTGCCCAATCTGTATCCTTTAAGATCAGCCAGTGTATTTAGCTCGATTCGCTTTTGATTTGGCACATAGAAAACCCAGCCCGCTACCACCTTAAAGCTGGTTGTCCAATTGATTTTCTCCCTGTCATCACCATGAATAAAGAGATCACCCGGTGAGTGGGCATCTACCGTACCATCCAGAAACACCTTAAGAGCTCTATTGATCGGAAAGGCTTTAAATTCGACAACTATGCCCACTTCTGCAAATGCAGCCCGATAGATATCTCCTCCTAAGCCAGCGCCGGATTTATTGTAGTACGGTGGATAATAGTCGGTAGTAATGACGATTTTTTCCAGCCCAATTTCCTGCGCATAAATGTGGTGACTAAAAGGCAAAAACAGCAATATGCTCAAAAAGATGATTCGGCTTGTTTTCCTGCTCACCACCATTGCTTTACTCACTTAAACAGTGCCTCCGCTTGGACTAGGGAATGATTTTTCCATTTTCATCCCTTTTGTAAGAGTGAAACAACTTGGCATTTACCTTTTCGACACCAAACTGTTTTAAATCGTCAAGCAGTACATCTTTCGGAACATTGTTTTTGCCCCAATAGGTTTCAAGAATCTGCATATATTTCCCGTTACGCTTAATTGCATCAAACCCTTTATCAAACAGTTGTTTGTTGTGTTGTGACTTTGGGTCGTCCTTTAAAAATGCCAAGGAAGCTTGCACGCTGTCCCATGGAATAGAATCAAAATTAGACCACTCGTCAGGGAAGGTGTTTTTCACCAATAAATAACTACTTAGACTGGCTGTTTCAAAATAATCAAAGCGTTTTGCCTTTGTCATTTTGATGAGCTTTTCCGGGGTTTGCACTGGATAGATATCCAATCCATGCTGAATGTAATGTTCAAGTTTTGCTGAATTTGTAATGACGCCCAGTCTGTAGCCTCTTAAGTCAGTGAGGTTTGTAAATTGAATCCTTTTCTGATTGGGCTTGTAGAAGGCCCAGACGACAAAGACCGTAAAGGTAGGCGTCCAGTTGATTTTCTTTTCGTTATCACCCTGAATAAAGGCATGTCCGGGTGAGTGGGCATCCACCCTACCGCTGAGAAGTTCTTGTATCCCTCGTTTTATCGGATAGACTCTGAATTCAATAGCCATATCCACTTCGGAAAACGCAGCTCGATAAATATCGGCAACAAGCCCTCCACCCGCCTTATCGTTAAAAGGGGGGTAATCGTGGATAGCTATGGTGATTGTTTCTTGTGTATTTGCCTGAGCAACAACGTGGTTACAGATGGATATAAACAGAGTTAAGAGTGCAAAGCACAATGAAATAGATTTGTTACGCATTTTTGCTAAGACCCGCATGGTAAATCAAGATCCCTTTGGGTATCACAAACAGCCCCTCTCCTTGATCCCCTTTTAGCTGATACACAGAGGGGCTACTTATTACCCCTCACTAGAATCGAAAACGACCCTGAAGCGTAATATTGCGCGGCTCATCGATATAGGACATATGAGAACCGGGGAAAAGTGGCATATCGTTACCCCAGCTCCTTGTGGTCTTATCAGTGAGATTTTTGCCAATCAACGACACATCCCATCGACCTTCTTCGGGTCCAAACTGCACACTCAGATCCACCTTGGTAAAAGCATCATCCTTTTCTACAGGATCAAGGTCGCCCTGTCGATCAACATCATCCGTATAATTCACAGCTAGGGCGCTAATCAGTTCATAATCTGCGAAATGTTGAGTGTAGACCGCTACTAGGCTGGCGGCATACTCCGGTGTATTTTCAGTGCGCTCGCCTTTGAGATTATTGATACCAGCGGCCGCGCAGTCACCCGGTGATAACATAGCTGCAGCGGGATCCGTTGCCCAGACCGATTCACGGTATGCAAGAAATTGACTACTGGTACAGGCCTGATTGGGAAAACTGCCAAATTCAAAGTCAATCCAGCCAAGTGCGGCCTGCAGTATCAGTTTTTTGCTAAGCTGCCAACGGCCATCAATCTCTATACCCTGACTGGTAGCTTCGGCAGCATTTTGCACGACAAAGGAGGTACTGCCGGTAAATACAGACACCTGCAGATCGTTGTAGTCAATGTAAAAGTAGGAAATATTCAGTTCCGCCACGCCATCCGCTATTAACATTTTTGCTCCCAGCTCGGCGCTTTTTACCTCTTCATCATCAAATTCGGCTTCTTTTGCATTCGTTCCACCACCGTTAGTTGCGCCCATATAAATTGAATTAAAACCACCGGCTTTAAAGCCAGTTGAGGCAACGGCATATAGCATAGTCGAAGGATCTATGTCCCACTGAATGGTTGAAGACCAGGTTACACTCTCCTCATCTCTCCCCAGATTAATATCATGCAAAGTGCTTTCACCAAATAACTGGGTTGCCGCAATAACACTAGCATTTGTTGTTGCTGCGGTATTATCACGGATATAATTCGCTGCCCGGACTCCCTGGGTAGCATCTTTTTCTTCCTGGGTATACCGAAGACCCAGTGCGGCCCGCAGTTCATCGGTGATATTCCAGGTAAGCTGACCAAAGACCGCCCATGTTTCAGTGTCTTGATCCAAGTAATTGTATCGATTAAGACCACTTAAACCAGTTAGGGACTGCAACAAGGCATTTTGCACACAAGCATTGGCCACTGCAGCGCTAGTGGTGCCAAAATTGGCCCCGATAGTTGCATTTGGATCACCCGCCACAATACTGCCACCATTTGCCAGACAGTTAGAAGCAGTCAACACGTTCAATGTCGTAGCATTAAAAGACGTTAAACCTTCAAGTAACATATCGTTTTGCTGGTAATACAGGCCCGTAATAAATTCCAATACCTGGTCATAATCTGATGCCCAGCGTATCTCAAAACTGCTTTGTTCATAATCCTCGTTATCGATAAACGCAAGCACAGGCAGTGGATTAAAATCCGCATCCACGGCGCGTTCAAAATCATAGGTGGAATAACCCAGAATAGCGGTGAGTGTGGAACCGTCACTGAATTCATGATCCAGCGTTAATCCTAGCTCTTCCAGTTCTCCCGCAAACAAAGCGGAGTTGCCGTAATCGATCGGTGTCACATCACCACCCGCTCCAGGGCCAGCGATTGCTTCAATCAATGTAACCGTATTGCCCATATTGGTGGTGGTTTGATCCAAGCCATCGGCAAGACCGGGTACTGAAAAGGCCGCGAGTGCACCCTGCTCATTAATGACCCAGGGCTCACCAACATTGTCCCACTCACCTTGCTCATACCGAAGTGTCAACAAGGTATCTTCACCAGTATCCCACTCCAGAATGCCACGAAACGCAGACTCATCGATACTGGGGTTATCTTCATCGTAGGCCAAATTCTCTATCCAGCCTTTGTCCCTCTGACGATCCAGGAAGGCAAAACGCCCCCGCACCGTATCGCTGAAGGCACCGCTGATGACGCCTTTAACATCTGTTTCTTCAAAATCCAAGTTATAGCCACCGGAAATTTCTGCTGTTAACTCTTCCGTGGGTTTGGCTGTAATAATGTTCAGTGCACCACCGATGGTGTTTTTGCCAAATAAGGTGCCTTGTGTACCGCGCAATACTTCGATAGCGCCCACATCCAAAAACATAAAACGCACCTGCACACCACGGCCTCTGTAAATACCATCCACAAACGTGCCGACAGACTGTTCAAAACCGGCTTGATTACCCGACTGGATACCGCGAATATTGATTTTATCGCCAATAGGATCGCGGGTAACACTGAAGTTGGGTATATAGGCAGTGCCGTCCTGAAATTGCTTGATATTAAAGGTGGCAATGTCTTCACTATCGAGCACCGTCATTGAAATGGGCACATCGCTGATCATCTCATCACGTTTGGTGGCCGTAACAATGACCTCCTCCAACCAGGCCATATCATCATCAAACTCTTCTTCGGCTTTTATTGATTGGGGTGCAACAAAAAGCGAGGTAAAGACAACGATGACAAGTAATAACGAAATCGAATTGCGCAAAGGCATTGTGAACGTGATTTCCATTTATGTTTCTCCTGCAATTAAGGCGCTACGAATCAACATTATCCATATATTCTTTTTACAAATACTTTTAACTGCCAATTACTACCTATTCACCAAGTTCAATTTTTGCATTGGTTGTCATCTTCACCCTTAACTAATTTTGCATGCAGACTTCGCCGCCTTAATCTGCTTTTTGGAACAATTTTCCTCGGAGCCTTCCCCCATGCACCATTTCCGACCACCCTTCCAGGCAGTCAGAGGCATCTTCTTTCCGTTACTACATTGCACTACATAGTTACGAAACTTTTCGCCATTCACCGCCACACCTTTGGGACCGGGTGTTATTTTTACAGGCTTTGCGGAATAGGCAGATGAAGAGATAATCATCATTATGATAAAAGAAAAACACAGACCGTTTTTCATGACTTGACGTCCTTAATGTCCCTGGCGGTATGTCAAGAATAATCAATCAATTACAGATGTGCCAACCGCAGCTAGATTGTTATAGCATATCGACATCTTGATTTAAGAGTCTGCGGCAATTACGCTGTTGGAATGGCAATTTCGAAGCTGTATCACCACTTCGATGTGAATATGCATCCATACCATCGACTATTTCTTTAACATCTTTTTACTATTACGCACTTTCGGTTCCTTAAATATTCGAAACTGGAGCGAGCGCTTGAAAACGTTCCTGAACCGTAGGAACCTGTTTTGGCGCAAGCTCAAATTCGTTTTTCCGCAACATTAAAAAGCTAACTGACCGTCGGCTACCGAGAACATAACGCACGCAGTGTTGTATTCACATTAGCCGGTTAAGAGCGAACTGAGGTCGAACAGTTGCAGGCGAAGTGGAAGAGCAACAAAGCTCGAAAGGAGACATCTAAAGCAGCACATTTTTGCTGCTTCATCCGACCGGTTTGGGTGATTTCCGGGTATTCCCAACTGCGCATGTCAACTATTAAGCAATGTCAGCAAATCGAGAAAAGAAGGCACTGATCGAGTGAACTGTCAGGATAAGTCACGCTTTCAAATAAATGCTGTCAAAAGGAGTTCGAGCCACTACAAATCATAGTAAGGGACGAGCACCCAGACCACCCTTATC
>PIVM01001133.1 GCA_003353945.1 Gammaproteobacteria bacterium | reverse complement strand
ATCAAAGAGCCTCGAGTTAAAACACATCATGCCTATCATACCATCTTTCCGCAGCAGCTCAGAGTCAGCAACACGGAGTAGTGTCAATATGAGATCCAGATTTTCTAAAGGCTGCTGGCTTTCCATTGCTTTTGCTACTGAGACATTGTCACCCTTGCTCAGCTCTTCGGGTTGAAACATAGACTTGAGCTCCAAAACACTCACAAATTCAATGTCAGAAGAGCTCATTTGCTTGATGCCGTCACTGAAAAGGTCTTCAAAATCCTTGAGGTTCAGCATAGCCTGTGGGAAGTTAATAGGGTGGTAGAACGACAATCAGCAAAGCCATTAACATGAAGTGAAAAAATAATGTGCTTACTTGGTAGACAGGATTGCAGTTGGCAATGCGTGGCACTTGAAGGCGTTGTGCAATACGGCTGAAGGGAACATTAGCATGTTTTAATGCATCAGTCACAACAAGTTGTTGCCGTTTTAGCAGAGTGGAGAAGCTCGGGTGCCCTTTGAGATCGCCTCGTATTGCTAGCGTTTCCA
>PIVM01001132.1 GCA_003353945.1 Gammaproteobacteria bacterium | reverse complement strand
TTCTCTGCGCACCGGGGAAGATAATGGTCCTGCCTTGTAAATTTTTCATTTTATTTCCCAATCTTAATAATTTGTTTTTCGGTTCCTGCCCATGCTGGCTTGGCGGTCTGTGACTTATAGAATAGCAAATGAACATTAAAAACAGATTAGTTAAACATTATAAATCTCTAATGCAGGGTAAAATTGCAGGGAGGATTGAACCAATAAAGTCGCTTTTACCATCTTCCAAGGCTCACAAAACCTTTCTACCTGAATTTTGCACCGGTTATCGTAACGAGGCACCGATGTCAGATATCGTCCACCTCAAGAACGAGCGTCAGATCAGACATGTAGTGACCGTTTCCGTGTCCCAACCAGTCAACCCTGAAGGTGATTACAATGGACTGGGTTTGCGCGTCGTACGTGATGCTGTGCGGTACAACGTCATCCGGGTGGCTGTTGCCGTAGACATCGATGAAGTCGCCGGTAACTTCCGCGCTGTTGCCATTGTCCCATCTGTCGATGGAAGCGATGAGTGTCTCAATATACAAC
>PIVM01001131.1 GCA_003353945.1 Gammaproteobacteria bacterium | reverse complement strand
GTCTCCAGCTCGAAACAAAAAGAGGACCTCGACAGGCAGATCGAAGAGCTCCGATGCTCGTACCCGGGGTACGTCGTCTATAAGGACATCGGACCGAGGCTCAACTACAAGCGCCAGCGGTTTGCAGCCCTTCTGGAACGCGTCTATCTGGGCCTTGTCTCGGAGATTGCAGTTACCTACAGAGACAGGCTTTGTCACTACGGATTTGAACTCGTCGAATCTTTCTGCTCCTTCCATGGCACGAAAATTGTGGTTCACAATGCCCAGGAGGCAGATGGTAGCGACCAGACTGAACTCACAGAGGATCTCTTGGCCGTGTGCAACTTCTTCGTTGCTCGCAGCAATGGCAGTAACTTTTGTAAACGATTCCAGGGCTTGCCTGTGTATGTTGGTGCAGCATCAATATTACGTCCTGGTTTGTCAGGAATGAACTTTTTGAAAGAACAGGAGAAAAAGGATGCCCAGGAATTCATTTTTTCAGAAATGATCAAATTTGCACCAGTCAATCATTCTACGCTTTCAGAACCAATT
>PIVM01001130.1 GCA_003353945.1 Gammaproteobacteria bacterium | reverse complement strand
CGAGACAGGGAAGAGGCGAAGAACAAAGAGCGGCGGCGAAAAAGAAAGGACATGCTCGCCGCTTAGGTGAGCGGAAAGCAAAATGTTATGGATAAAGCATAGCGGGAGCTTACCTGAAAGTTTGAGTAATTCTTCGTATTGGTTATAGTTTAATAACCACGCCTGCCATAAGGACGTTCTGCTTCAATTTTTACTGCTGTGAACCTGGTGCAGCACGAAATGCCAGTGCTGCCGAGCCAAATTTATTGGGTTTTCGGTCAGGCACTATTTAGTATCAGTATATTCCAGATTGATATCGATAGTTAAATCGTTAGCAATGTCCTCAAGCTGTTCTTCCAGTTCGTAAAGATCAACATTGTCAGGCAGTTCGATAATGGCTTCAGCATTGAACAATGCTTCAGCGCTCATTGCAGCACTGGTCAGTCCTGAAGACATTTCAATGACATTGATTTGGCGTTTTGACAGGGCATGAGATACTTCTTTTACAATGCCGGGGCGGTCCAGGCCAACAATATTGAGATGCAGGCGCTG